>CALFMN010000001.1 GCA_937879875.1 uncultured Chloroflexota bacterium
GGCTGCCTGACCCACCGACACCCACCGGCAACCACTGACACCACCTGACGGGACATTATCCGCCTACCTCTGCCGCTGTGGGAGTCTGTGCTTCGGCCGCGCGGCGGTTTCAGGGCAGAACGGTTCCGGCAAAATCGCCGTCGGATGGTGACTTGACATGGCGCAACACTGTGATAGGGTAACAAGAGCTGCGGAGAGTCCACGCACGAAAGCGGTCGCGGGCACTGGCGTCCCGATCGGCCGCGCCTGTGCAGCCCGATCTCGGGAGATGGCGGCACCTGAGGCCGCAAGGTCAACGCCTGTGGAGACGCCGCGGACCCGCGCCCGAGGAGCGTAACCGTTCCTCGGGCGTCGTCTTGTCTCCATGGCCTTCCCTTTGCTCATATTGCTCGTGGCGCCGCAGTGGGGTACGCGGCAGCGGCGCTGACCCGGAGGGCAGCCCGGCGATCGCCGCGCGTGGTCCGCTTCAGCGTTCCGTTGTTTGCGCGGGGTGGGCCGCGATTGCGGCCTGGACCGCTTCTGCCGCCAGCGCTTCAAGGCGATGCTGGGCGCCGTGTACCCGTGCCATCGCCTCGTCAACTTCGGAGGTCTCGCCGTCGACGAGGCCCATCTCGCGGCCGGCGCGGCTGAGCGCCTCCAGTTCGCGCTGCGCGTCCAGCAGCTCGCGGAAGACCCGCTCCTGATCGATCGCCACGTCGGCAAGCCTGCGGGTCACAGCGTAACTCCCCGCATCAGCATAACGCGGACCCGGCGGCCAGGTCAGGCCGTACGGGCGCTGACCATCGCGTACACGCGCTCCATCTCCCGGTCGTCCGCATCGTAGATCAGAAAATGGCGCACCACCACGCCGCCAAACACGGCCGGCAGATCGGGATGATCGTCCACCGTGAAGTCCGGGTTTACCCCGATGCCGAGCGGTCCCAGCATCCTTCGATGCTGATACAGAGGCTTCACATAGCAGGCCGCGACGTATGGCGCGAGGCCGTGCTGTTCGAGCACCTCAAGGCGTTCGCCGATGCCGGACCACAGGTAGAGGCGATGACCGTCTGCTGTGAGACGTTCGAACAGCTCGCGCACGCCGGGCCGCAGGCGATTGCCGCTGTCGATGAGGGTGTGATCGACGTCAAAAAAGATATTCACGCTGAACCCCGGCTGCTCGGATGCCGATGATATCTCTGCGAAGACCAGACTGGGTCAGCACGAGCCGCAAACATCGCCGCGCGTGGTGTTCGCCGCGCTGCGATGCTCCGGCGTGGGTGAATCCGGCGGTCGAGCGCGTCCGGCGAGGCAGGTGAGGGCCGAGGAATGCAGATGACCACGACGTTTCCGACCGCGCATAACGGCGGGATGCCCCTGACGCGGCGTCGGGATGAACTCGCGACGGCGCACTGCCTGATCGTCGCCGATGCCGGCCCGGAGACCGCGGCGATCGAGAGCGCGGTGACCGCGCTCGGGCCTTCCGTCCATCTTTCGCCGCCCAACGATGTGGGCGAGCAGCTCTGGCGCAACTCGGCGCTGCGCGTGCTGCTGGCGCGCGGTCCACGAGCGGTGGCCGCGCTGCTGCCCTGGATGGCCTTTTTGCATGCCTCGCCGAACACGGGCACCCTGGCGCTGCTCGACGCCGGCCGCGGGGAGATCATCTCGGCGCTCGAGTTCTTCGATGTCTGGCTGCCCGCCGGCACGGCGCCGGCCGTCGCCGCTCGGCAGGCGGTCTCGCTGCTGGCGCTGCTGGACCGGCAGTCGCGGCTCTCGGGACCGCGCCGTATTCGTGGCGTGAATCTGATTATCGATCTGGCCCGTGAAGAGGCCACGAATAACGACGGCGCCCGCATTCCGCTCACACCCAGCGAGTATCGCCTGCTGGCGGCGCTGGCGGTGCAGCCCGGCCACGTCGTCGACTTCGGCCAGCTCGGCTCGGCGTTGCCCGGGCATTTCCGCGATGCCGACGACGCCTACAACAGCGTCAAAGTCCACATCGGCCGGTTGCGTCAGAAGCTGTCGCGCAGCACCGGCTGGGATGGCCACCTCGTGAGCGTACGCGGCCGCGGCTTCCTCTTCGAGCGGCGCCTGCCACGCGCGGGCGAAACGGCCTCGGACGAGGAGACTGCCCACCGCGCCGCTTCCTGAAGCCGGTCGACTGGGATCTGACTGCGCCACGCCGCGGCGTGGCGAGTGCAGCAATCCGGCGCCACTACGCCCCATCGAACGCGCCTGACTGCTCCAAAAGGCGCTCGATGCGCTGCGGCGCGTACCCTTCGACCGCCTCGCCATTGACCACCACCACCGGCGGCAGCCGAAACCCTCGCCGCAGGAATTCGTCGCGCGCGGCGGTATCGGTGTTGACATCGCGCACGGCGAAGGCCACGCCCAGCTGTGAAAGAAACGCTTTCACCACCCGGCAGGCGCTTCAGCGCTCGTGCGAGTAGACCACGACCTCAGCAGGCACGCTGCCCCTTCCAATTTCCTCTATCCCTGTCTGCCCAGCGACGCGATCGTCTCCTCCACGGTGACCGCTGCACGCACTCCGGACCCGGCGGCGCACGATCCATCATATCGGCGCCGCGGTCTCAGCGTGCGGTCTCAGCGCGCGGCATCTGGCTGACCGTGAACGCAATGCCCTTTGACCATCCCCGGCCAGATGATCACGTCGAGGAGCCCAACCACGCTGCCGCCCGCCGGACCGGGCCTGCCAGCCGGCGTTCTTCGATCGCCCAGCCGATCAGCGCGAAGCCGAGGACGAGCGCCGCGACCGCCAGCGCGGGCGGCAACAGCCACCAGAGCCAGGCGCGGCCGAGAAAGACTTCGGGCGAGAGTGCGGCGCGGTGTGCAATGCCGCCCCAGCTAATCGTCGTTGCATCGCCCAGCCCGAGGAAGGCCAGGCTCGCCTGCACCACCACGGCGTACTGCACGGTGAGCACGAACTTGACCGCCACCGTGGGCAGCGTCGCCGGCGCAATATGGCAAACGGCGATGCGCAACGCGGAGGCGCCCATGGCGCGCGCCGATTCGACGTAGGGCTTGCGCAACTCCGCCTGCACCAGGCCGCGCAGCACCCGCGCGAACGCGCCCCAACTCGCCAGGCTCAGCGCGGCGATCAGCATGACAAGATCGGCGCCCAGATACGTGACGATCAGGAGGATCAGCAGCAGACCCGGCACCGCGAGCAGCAGATCTGCGGCGAACGTCACGAGCCAGTCGGCACGGCGCGAAAGCCCGCTGCTCAGGCCCGCCAGCCAGGCGATTGCGGTCGAGCAGATACCGACGAGCGCACCCACCAGCAGGGAAACCCGCGCGCCGTATAGCAGCAGGCTCAAATTGTCCTGGCCGACGTCGTTGGCGCCCAGCAGATGCTGCGCCGATGGTCCGGCGAGCAGCGTGGCGCGGGGTAGCCGCGCGGGTCGTTCGGCGCGAGCCACGGGGCGAATACGGCGGCGGCCGTGGCGACGGCCAGGACGATCGGGCGCGCGTCGCGCCGGCGAAGCCTGCGATTGCGAAGTTCGCCGCGATCGGGGTTCACGCTGGCGGCAGCGCTCGCGACGGTCACGCCGGCGCCTCCAGCGCGAGGCGTGGATCGAGACGACGGCGCAGCAGATCCGCCGCGGCGTTGAGCAGCACGATCGCCACGCCGCCGATGAGGAAGAGCGCCTGTGCCAGCGGATAGTCGCGGGCGAGCGCGGCCTGAAAGCCAGCCGGCCGAGCCCCGGATACGCGAATAACATCTCGATCACGACGGCGCCGCCGAGCAGCGCACCGAGTCGCGGGCCGAGCAGCGTGCCGGCGGGCGATCGTGGCCTCGTCCAGCCCGCGAGCGCTGGCGCAGCTCACCGAGCATCGCGGCGCGCATCAACAGGAAGAACGCCGGCGGCTGCGCCGCGCTGAGCGCCAGCACGGGCAACGTCGCATGGGCGGCGATATCCCCCGCGCAGCCCGCGAACGCGGCCGGAACAGCACAAGGCATAGACGACCGTAGATGAATTGAGACGAACGCACCGAGACGACGGCCCATTCGTGGCGTTCCCGTCGTTCATCATAGTGACTGGTCCCAAATCGACCAGCGGCCGCGGGAATGGGCGCAAGGTCGCCAATCAACCGACGGCTCGTACGTCGATTGGTATGGACGCGATATAACTCCGAAACCATTCCAGGAATTGCGCTCCTTAAAATTGCAATGAAGCTCGACCGGACGGTAATATATGCGGCGAACGCCACGCGGCCTTAAGACGCTGGTGACCGGGCGTTAACGCAAAGGACAGGAGGTCCGAACCATGCGGCGACCATTGGCCCTGGGCCTGGCGCTCGGCTCGCTGGCGCTGATCAGCGCGGCCGGCGCGTCGAGCCGGCTGGGCACACACCCTGCACTGGCCGCACAAACCTGGAACGTGCAGGCTGGCGCGGACATCGCGGGCGGCATCGTGTCGGGCAACTGGTACTTCCCCAACGTGGTCACGGTCAACGTGGGCGACACGGTGAGCTGGACGTTCCCGAGCGCCGAGCCGCACGGGGTCTCGTTTGACAATGGCCACACGCCGACCGTCTTCGAGATGGGCTTTGCCCCGCTGCCGAACGGCGAAATCGACGTGGGGGCGCCGAACTTCCCCTTCCCGCCCGGTCCCAACCCGCCGACGGTCTTCGATCCCACGCAGCAAATTAATTTGCCCGTTTCGCAGGATCCGCCGGACCAGCGCAAACCGATGACGCTGACCTTCAACACGGCGGGCGTCTTCTCCTACGATTGTCCGATCCACGGCCCGGCAATGCCCGGCACGATCATCGTCCAGGCCGCCGGATCAACGCTGAGCGAGACGCCGGATAAAGAGAAGGCCCGCGGCCAGGCCGATCTCGTCGCGGCGACCGCCGCGGCTACCGCAGCGGCCTCCGCCGGCGGGCCGCCGATCCCGCAGCCAGGCCCCGTGGCGCTGAGCAATGGATCGACGCTCTACCCGGTCACCGCAGGCGTGCAGATCACGAACGGTGTCTCGGCCCTGCAGTTCTTGGGCGGCAACATCACCGTGCATCAGGGCGACACCGTGACGTTTACCGTCGCCGACCCGAGTGAGATTCATACGGTGACGTTCACCTCGGGCGCGCCGCCGCCGGATCTCGTGGACGTGCGGCCGCAGCCCGCCGGCCCGCCGCAAATCGTCTTCCCGGCGATGGTGGCGCAGCCGCAGGGCGGCAACAGCTACGACGGCACCGGCTTCCTCAACTCGGGCATCCTCTTCCCGGGCAGCACCTTCACGCTCACCATCAACGCGCCTCCGGGCACGTATCAGTACCGCTGCCTGCTGCACGGCGGCGCCCCGCAAAACATGACCGCGACAATCACCGTCCAGTAGCGCGTGCTACGAGATTTGCTGCAAGTGGTTCGCAGCCGGAGCCGGGGGCATGCCCCCGGCTCCGCGCGCGAGCAGGAATCATTCAGATGCGTAAACTTATGTTCCTCGCTTTAGCTGTTGCCCTGATCTCGATCGCCGCCGTGGCCGACGGCGCCATCTCCGGCAGCAGACAGCACGCCCACGCTGCGCACCGCCAGGGCCAGGTGCGTGAGTTCACGCTCACCGCCGAGCCGGTCAAGTGGGAGATCCAGCCCGGCCTCGTCGTCGATGGCTGGGGCTACAACGGCCAGATTCCCGGGCCAACCCTGCGCGTCACCGAAGGCGATCTGGTGCGCGTGCACCTGATCAACCATCTGCCCGAGGCGACGACGATTCACTGGCACGGCATCGACGTGCCGAGCGATATGGACGGCGTGCCTGGACTCTCCCAGGATCCGGTCGATCCGGGTGGCGACTTCTGGTATCAGTTCTACGCCACGAACCCCGGCACCCGCATGTACCACAGCCACACGGACACCGATGCGCAGATGCAGCTCGGCCTGTTCGGCGCCTTCATCATCGACCCGGCCGCGCCGGAGCCGGTGCACTACGACCGCGAATTCACCTACATCCTGTCCGAGAAGGCGCTGGACTTCACACCTGAGGTGGCGCTGGGCCAGGCCGATATCCTGCACCGCGACGCGGGCAACGGCCGCGGCGGCGCCCTGCAACCCGACCTGTTTTTGATGAACGGCCGGGTGGGTACGGCGGTCGATCCGATGGAGATCGCGCCGGGCGAGCGCATCCGCATTCGTCTGATCAATCTCGGCAATCTCGTGCACGCCATGCATCTGCACGGGCAGAGCTTCAAGATCGTGGCCACCGACGGCAATCCCGTGCCCGAGGCGGCGCAGCTCACCAAGGACACGGTCAGCATCGCGCCCGGCGAGCGCTATGACCTCGAAGTTGAGGGCAACAACCCGGGCGTCTGGATGTTCCACTGCCACATCAATAACCACGCCGCCAACGGCATGTCCACCGTCTTGCAGTACGACGGCTACCAGCCTGTCTCGCCGGACGCCGGCCACAGCTCGCACGGCGCGGCCGCGCCGCTGCCCGTGGGCGGCAGCCCGGCGCCCGGCGACCACGGCCATACGTCGCCCGGTGGCACGCCAGCCGCGACGCCAACGCCGGCCGCTGGGAGCCTGGCCGGAACGTCGAGCGGCGGGTCCAGCGTGGTGATGCTCGACAACCACTTCAATCCAGGAAACATCACAATCGCGGCGGGCACGACCGTGACGTGGCAGAACAAGGGCCTCAACTTCCATACGACGACAAGCCGCGACGGCCTCTGGGATTCCGGCGTGCTGGGCAGCGGCCAGACCTACAACTTCACGTTCTCCACGCCGGGAACCTACAGGTACTACTGCCGCCAACACTTCCTGCAAGGGATGAGCGGCACGATCACGGTGACGCCGCCGTAGCGCTTCGGCGACGGGCGACCAGCCGCGGCACCTAACCCTGCTTTGCCTGACGGCAAAGCTGTCCCTTCCCGAAACTGGAAGGGTTGGTTTGAAGACACACGATCGGGAGGCTGACCATCGCGTGTCCCGCGAGAACACCCGAGCCCCGCTGCCGTCGCTCGACGCTGGGAACGCTTCAGAAGTCCCTTTCCCGTTTCGGGAAGGGACAGACTTCGCTTGCGAAGTCAGGGTTAGGTGCCCCGGAACGCCGCCGTGCGCCGCAGAACGCTCCTGCGCACTGACAGCTTCAAAGCAGTGGCGTCATCGTCCGCTGCGGCGGCCCGCCTGTGACCGTGAGCCGGCCGTCGTCGTGGATGTAGACATCGACTTCGCTGCGCACGCCGAAGTCGGGCAGGTAGATGCCCGGCTCGATCGAGAAACAGGTGCGCGTCAGCAGCAGCCGGTCGTCGTGCGACTCGAAGTTGTCCATGTTGGCCCCGTCGCCGTGGACTTCCAGACCAATGCTGTGGCCCGTGCGGTGCACGAAGTATTCACCGAAGCCGGCGTCGTCGATCACCGCCCGCGCCGCGTCATCGACCTCAAAGCCACGCAGTGTCTGGCCATCTGCCATGCGACGGCGCACCAGCTCGAGCGCGGCGTCGCGCGCCGCGGCCACGGCGGCGAAGACCTCGGCCTGGCGCCGCGGCACGACGCGGCCGGCGTAGGCCATCCACGTGTGGTCGGCGTAGACCGCGCCGGGCTGTTTGAGCTTGCCCCAGAAGTCGATCAGCACCACGTCGCCTTCGCGAATCGGCGTGGCGTTGTCGGCTGTTGGCAGGTAGTGCGGATTGCTGGCGTCGGCGTTGGTCGCAACGATCGGCGGATCGTCCGCCTCGATCCCGTCGGCCGCGAAATCGGCCCACATCATCTGCTGGACTTCGTAGTCGGTGGGCGCGGCGCCGGCGTGCAGCCGCTCGCCGATGTAAGCGAAGGCGTGGTCCTTGGCCCGCATGATCCGCTCCGACGCAGCAAGGTGGCTTGCGAGCTGTTCGTCACTCCAGCGGGCGACAACATATTGCACGAGATCGGCAGAGCTGACGACTTCCTTGCCAAGCGAGCGCAGGAACTCCACCGTGCCGCTATCGACGCGCGAAACGTACGGGATCGCGTTGCGCGGCGAGTACTCGGCGGTGATGCGGGCAGCGCCGGTGAGCAGCGCGTCGATCCCGGCTTCGCGTTCTTGCCAGGAGCGGTAGATGCGCTTTTCGCCGGGCAGATCGTCCAGGACGTGCGGCTCGAGGGCGCTGACCAGGCCCTGCGGCTCGCCGCGCGCCGGCACGAAATAGTACCAGCGCCGCGTCACGATTTGCGTGCGCAGCCCCAGGGCCTGATAGGCGATCGGGTTGGAGTGGCGGAAGTCGCAGAACAGCCAGCCGTCGATGCCGCGCTCGGCCAGCAGCCGCTGAATCTCGGGAATCTGCACGATGGTCAACCTCGCGGCCGGCGGCACTATGCCGCCGCTATCTAATTGGCGAGTATACGCGCCGGAGTTGCGAGCGCCCGTGCGAGCACGGACGATAAAGGGAACGGGCGCCCGGCAGGCCGTTGTCGACCCGGCGGTCGGCCCTCACCCTCGTGTATGGTCACGGTCCTGCAGGCTGGGAACGGGCCGGTGCGCCCGCATGGGCCCGGCCGGGCGCCGGGAGGCCCGGGCATGCCCAGCCCGAGCGCGGCGCCGCTGCCGGCCGGCGCCGTGGGCAGCGCGGGGCGCACGGACCGCCGCGCCCGCGCCCTGCACGGCACGGTCCCAGCCCCGGCGGCGGGCCACCCCGGCCGCCCGCGGAGCAGCCGCACAGGACGCCCGGCTGCCCACCCCCGGTGCGCCTGGCGCCTGCGCCTATGCGTTGCACGCGGGGCGCAGGCGCCGATCCGGCACGCAGCGTTCCGGGCACCACACGGTTAGCCCGACGCTCTGCTGGATCGCTCTACGCCGGATCGCCCCTTTCTCCATCCCAGATCGCGCTTTGCGCGATGTCAGAGATTGGGAGAGAAGGGACGGGGAGTGAGGGCCGCGCAATCGCCCCTGGCTCTACAATACCCTCGGCACCTCGCGCCGCCAGCGCCGGCAGATGCCACGGAGCATGCACCGATGACCGAACCGAGCCGCTGCGGCTGGGCGCGCACCGCTCTGAGCGTGCCCTATCACGACAACGAATGGGGCACGCCGCTGCACGACGAACGCGCCCTCTTTGAGTTCATTGTGCTGGAAGGCGCCCAGGCGGGGCTGAGCTGGGAGACGATCCTGGCGAAGCGCGACAACTACCGCGCGGCCTTCGACGGCTTCGACCCCGCGCGCGTCGCCGCCTACGGCCCGGAGAAGGTTGCCGAACTGCTCGGCAACGTCGGTATCGTGCGTAACCGGCTGAAGGTCGCGGCGGCGATCGACAACGCGCGGGCGTTTCTCGCCGTGCAGCGGGAGTGCGGCAGCTTCGACGCCTGGCTCTGGCGCTTCATCGGCGGCGCGCCGCGGCAGAACGCCTGGCAGAGCCTTGCCGAGGTGCCGGCGCGCACCGCCGAGTCCGACGCGCTCAGCGCGGAGCTGCGTCGGCGCGGCTTCCGCTTTGTCGGCTCGACGATCTGCTACGCCTTCATGCAGGCCACGGGCTTGGTCAACGATCACGTCGTGGGCTGTTTCCGGTACGCCGAGTTGGCAGTCGGCCCTCGATCCCCCGTCCCTTTTCTCCCAATCTCTGACATCGCGCAAAGCGCGATCTGGGATGGAGAAAGGGGCGATCCGGCGTAGAGCGATCCAGCAGAGCGTCGGGTTACCCGCAAACCGATCGGAACGCCCGACGCCGGATCGCTCCTCTCCCAGAATTGGGAGAGGGGACGGGGGTGAGGGCGAGGGCCGACGGCTCCGCCTACCAGGCGATCACGGCGCGCGTCACCGCCGTCGGGCTGGCGGCGCGGTTCAGCCATTCGGCTTCTGCAAATGCCTGGTCGATCTGCTCCAGCGGGTACTTGTGGGAGACGATCGCCTCGAACGGGTATTTGTGCCGCGTGCGCTGCAGGAAGTCGAGCGCGGTGGGGATCGTCCACGGCTCATAGTGATAGATGCCGATGATTTTCTTGCTGGGGAAGACCAGCCGTGCCGGCTGCAGCGTGACGCTGGCATCGGTGCTGATCGTGCCGACTTCCAGATAGGTGCCGCCGAAGCGCAGCATCTCGATGCCTTCGGGGATCACGGCGGTGAAGCCGACGAAGTCGCAGACCACGTCCGCGCCGACGCCGTCGGTCAGCTCTTTGATCGCGGCGATGCGTTTCTCCGGCGTATCGACGTCGTTGATGTTGATCGTGTGATCGACGCCGAAGCGTTTGGCGATCTCCAGCCGGCCGGCCACGCCGTCGATCGCGATCACCTTCGCCGCGCCCATCTCGCGCGCCACCGCCGCAGCGTTCAGGCCCAGGCCGCCCGCGCCTTGCAAGACCACGGTATCGCCCAGGCGCACGCCGGCCTTCTGCAAACCGAACATCACCTGCGAGAGGGCGCAGTTGACCGGCGCCACCAGCTCATCCGGCAGGTCGTCGGGTACGCGGTAGACCCAGTGACCGGGCCGCAGATAGTAGTAGTCGGCGAAGGCGCCGGTGAAGTAAGGCGCCTCGCCCAGCTTCACGGCGGGTGTTTGATTGGGGCAGGCGGCCAGCTCGCCCCGCAGGCAGACGTAGCAGCGGCGGCACGGGTAGAAGTAGGCGTAGGCGATGCGGTCGCCCTCGCGCAGCGGCTTGCCCAGCGAGTCGGTGCGCACGTTTTCGCCGAGCTGGTAGACGCGGCCGGTCATCTCGTGGCCGGCGGGGAGGTGAAAGCGGGTGGGGATCTCGCCGCGCCAGATGTGCAGGTCGGAGCCGCAAATGCCCGCCATCGAAACTTTGACCATGATCGCATCGGGCTCAAGCGGCGGCAGCGGAAACTCACGCAGCTCGAAGGGTTGCTCTGGGCCGTGGTAGATCGCCGCGCGTCCGTTCACGCCATGCCTCCTGCCGTGCTGCCAACCGCCGTCCGGCGCGGCGCCATTCTACACCCGGTTCGGGCGGGCTCGGTAGCAGATGACGCACCGTCGCGGGGAGCCATGCGAGGGCCGCCATGCCGCCATGGCGGCATGAATGTAGGGGCGCATGCCTGCGCGCTTCGCGGTACAGCCGCGACCGACAGCGCGTGCCTGGCCGCGGCGCAGGCGCCAACGCCGTAACCGCACGGCAGTCAGTCGAAGCAGTAGTGGAACGTGATCGCGAAGGCGGCAGCCTGCCCGGAGACAACATCGATCACGCCGCGCAGACCCTGAAGCTCCCCGGTACCGGAGCCGGGCACCACGGTACGTTTCGAGGTCACCACGCCGTTGCGGCAGGTGCCGACGTGCTCCAGCACAAAGCTGCCCGCCCGGCCGCCCACGCCGCCCGAGATACGCTCGATCCCGTAGATGGTGGCCGAGCCGTCGGCGAAATAGACCTTCAACTCCTCAAGTACGCCTTCGCCCTGAAGGTCGCCCTGATAGGCGATCACGAAGCTGCCTCGGGTCAGGCTCGGTCCGTCGCCCGCTTCGCTGAACGGCCGCTCCTGCCAGTGCGTCAACGTGAAGCGTGCCTGCGCGATCTGCCCTGTCAGCGTGGTCATGACGATTGCTCCGCTTCCGGCGCCCCTTGTCCGTCGCCCGCGTCAGAGCGCCGGGCGATAGGAGCCGAAATACCACTCGTTGCCATCAAGGTCGCGCGCCGCGTAGCCGCGACCGCCGTAGTCGTTGTCGTGCGGCGGTGTCGTGATCTCGGCGCCGGCGGATTTGGCGCGGTCGTGGTGCGCGTCGGCATCGGCGACGTAGACGTACGGAGCGCGCTGCCGCAGGCCGGCATCGGCGTCGCGCAGGCTGCCGAGCATCAGCACGCCGTTGCCGAACCGGAGTTCGGCGTGCGCGACGCCGCCATTCGGACCGGGTACAACCAGCAGCTCCTCGAAGCCGAACGCCCGCTCCAGCCAGACGATCGCCGCCTGGGCATCGCGGTAGGAGAGACCGGGAAAAAGCGTTGGCATGCCGTTCGCCGCTGGCCGGGCCATGATCGTTCGCCTCCCGCCGAACAGGGCGCCCGTGCGCCCCGAGCTGTTACTACATTACAGCACGATCGTACATACGTTCTGAAATATTACGTCGAGTTGGGAGGCCTGGGCGCTGCGCAGTGGCTTGGCGGGGCGCCTAACCCTGACCTCGCAAGCGAGGTCTGTCCCTTCCCGACACAGGAAGGGTGGGTTCGAGGATCAACGGGCTGGTTGGAGATCACCCATCGCGCGTCCCACAAGGACACCGCAGCCCCGGCGCCGTCGCACGGAGTCTGGAGCGCTCCAAGAGTCCCTTCCCGCCTCGGGAAGGGACAGCTTTGCCGTCAGGCAAAGCAGGGTTAGGTGCCCTGCCAGACAGCTACAGCGCAACGATTTCCGCGAGCGTGGCATTCGGTCGGGGATAGCGCCGGCGGCTCAGCTATTGTTCGAGCTCGCCACCAACGCCTGGGGAAAATCCGGCGGCTGCGGCGAGGTATCCAGCACGTAGCCCACGCCCTGCACGGTGCGGATCAGTCGCGGTTGCGCCGGATTGCGCTCGATCTTCTGGCGCAGCCGGCTGATCCAGACGCGCAGGAACTGCACGTCGTCGCGGTACTGCGGCCCCCAGGTCTTTTCGAGCAGATCCTCGTGTAAGAGCGTGCGGCCGGGGTGCGTCGCCATCTGCTCCAGCAGTTGCCACTCTTTGGGCGAGAGCGCCACCGGCCGGCCTTCCACCGTCACACTGTGGCCGTCAAGGTCGATCACGACGTTATCGAGATCGACGCGGCGACCCTCGGTGCGGCGGCGCGGCTGGCGTGTGCGGCGCAGCACCGCCTTCACGCGCTCCACGACCTCTTCGGGGTTGAACGGCTTGACGATGTAGTCGTCGGCGCCGAGTTGCAGTCCTTTGATGCGGTCGAGGTCGGCCGTCTTGGCGCTGACAACGACGACGGGTGTGGGCGAGTGCTCGCGAATGCGGCGCAGCACTTCGAGGCCGTCCATGTCGGGCAGCATCAGGTCCAGCAGCACCAACCACGGCTTGCGCTTGTCGAACTGGTCGAGCGCCTCGTTGCCGTTGGCGGCCTCGGCGGTGCGGTATTCGTGCGCACGCAGCTCGACCTTGAGCAGCCGGCGGATCTTCGGGTCGTCGTCGACGACGAGGATCATGGCCGAACCCTCCGCTGGATAAATGATCACGCGTTTACGCCCTGCATCGGATAGTATCCCATTACACCGCTCGCAACAAGGTCGGTTACGTCGATACAGCGTTTGGCGCACGCGGCGCCAGCGCGTGTGCACGAGCCACGGAAGTGGGATGCAAACTGCCGCTTACCGTTAGCATACCATAACGCCAGTACACCTGTTCGCGCCTCAACGGTATAACACGGCGCGCCGCCCGCCCCTCCTCGCGCACGCGCTCGGCTTTCCCCTTCCTGCATGACACATACGGAAGGGGTCGGACTGACAGCAGCCGTTCGTCCTCCGATAAACCCTTCCCGTGTCGGGAAGGGAGACGCGCGTTCACGCGCGGCGGGGTTAGGCCCGCCAATTTCCCCGACCGGAAACGGCATTGAAACACAAAGGAAACATCCGTGGCGTAGTCTGAGCCCTGTGCCGTGGCCGAGGGCCGGACGGCAGCACGAGAGAGTCCAGAGTGTCCGAGGAGGCGCGGCGTTGACCCCGAGGGAGATTCAGCAGTTCATCAAGGCGAATAACGTCCAGATCGTGGATCTCAAGTTCGTCGATCTGCCCGGCACCTGGCAGCACTTCTCGATTCATGTGAACGAGATCGACGGGCACGACGACGCCAACGCCGGCGTCTGGCGCGACGGTCTCGGTTTCGACGGTTCCAGCATCCGCGGCTTCCAGAAGATCCAGGAATCGGACATGGTACTGATTCCGGACGCCGACAGCGCCGTGCTGGACCCCTTCACCGCCGTACCGACGCTCTCGCTGATCTGCGATATCTTCGACCCGATTAAGAAAGAACGCTACACCCGCGATCCGCGCCACATCGCCATCAAGGCCGAGGCGCACGTGCGCGCCAGCGGCATCGCCGATACGGTCTACTTCGGCCCCGAGGCCGAGTTCTTCGTCTTCGACGACGTGCGCTACGGCGCCTCCACCAACGAGGCGTACTACTCGGTCGACAGCAGCGAAGGCAACTGGAACACCGGCCGCGCCGAGAGCGGCGGCAACCTCGGCTACAAGCTGCGCGCCAAAGAGGGCTACTTTCCCGTGCCGCCCCACGACCAATTGCAGGATCTGCGCAGCGAGATGATCCTGACGATGGTCGCCGCCGGCATCCCCGTCGAAGTGCACCATCACGAGGTGGCGACCGCCGGCCAGTGCGAGATCGACATGCGCTTCGACACGCTGCGCAAGATGGCCGACAAGGTGATGATGTACAAGTACATCGTCAAGAACGTAGCGCGGCGTCACGGCAAGGTCGCGACGTTCATGCCCAAGCCGCTCTACGGCGACAACGGCTCCGGTATGCACTGCCACCAGAGCCTCTGGCAGGGCGGCGAACCGCTGTTTTACGACGCGAACGGCTACGCGAAGATCAGCCAGAGCTGCAAATATTACATCGGCGGCCTGCTGAAGCATGCGCGGGCGTTGATGGCCTTCTGCGCCCCCACGACCAACAGCTACAAGCGGCTGGTGCCGGGCTACGAGGCGCCGGTGAACCTGGTCTACTCGGCCCGCAACCGCAGCGCCGCCTGCCGCATCCCGATGATCTCGGAGAGCCCGAAACTGAAGCGCGTTGAGTTCCGCCCGCCAGACCCATCCTGCAACCCGTACCTCGCCTTCGCCGCGCTGACGATGGCCGGCCTCGACGGCATCCGCAACCAGATCGACCCCGGCCAGCCGCTGGATGTGAATACTTACGAGCTGGAAGGTCCGCTCGCCGGCGAGATCCCGACGGTGCCCGGCTCGCTCGAAGAGGCGCTGCGGGCGCTGGAGGAAGACCACGCCTTCCTGCTCGAAGGCGACGTGTTCACGCCGGACGTGCTCGACATGTGGTTCGAGATGAAGCGCGAGCAGGTCGACGGCCTGCGCCTGCGCCCGCACCCGTGGGAGTACGCCCAGTACTTCGACGCGTAGGCGCGGAAAGGCCTGGAGTAACAAGCGACGCGAAGCGCAACGGCCCGTGGAGCAAACCGCTCCGCGGGCCTTCGCCGCCGGCCCCCATTCCCCCTTCCCCTTGCTCCTAGTATTGGGGGCAAGGGGCGATCGTGCTTGGAGCGCTCCGAAGGGCATCGGGTTAACCATAGCGATCGAAGAACGCAACGCGCGGCAGCAGGGTTAACCGCGCCG
Source organism: uncultured Chloroflexota bacterium (assembly GCA_937879875.1). Taxonomy (GTDB): domain Bacteria; phylum Chloroflexota; class Dehalococcoidia; order CAUJGQ01; family CAUJGQ01; genus CALFMN01. The sequence goes on from CALFMN010000001.1 coordinate 15,183, forward strand.
GCCACGGAACGCACGACGCCGGATCGTCTCCTTCTCCCAGGATTGGGAGAAGGAGAGGCGAGAGGATGAGGGCCGACCACCCCGCAAGCAAGGAAACAGCCCACATGAACGACGAGCAAGAGCGCCGCGAAACCAAGGACTACGTCCTGCAACACGCCCGCGACCAGGACGTGAAGTTCATCCGCCTCTGGTTCACCGACATCATCGGCTCGCTTAAGAGCCTGGCGATCACCGTCGAAGAGCTGGAGAACGTGCTGGAAGAAGGCATGATCTTCGACGGCTCGGCGATCGAAGGCTTCGCCCGCCACGACGAGACCGATATGGTCGCCATGCCCGACCCGACGACCTTCCAGGTCTTGCCCTGGCGCCCGCGCTCGCAGGCCGTGGCGCGGCTGATCTGCGATGTCCAGCTCCCCGACGGCACGCCGTTCGAGGGCGACCCGCGCTACGTGCTGCGCCGCAACCTCGAACGCGCCGCAAAGCTCGGCTACACCTTCTATGTGGAGCCGGAGCTGGAGTTCTTCTACTTCAAGAACGCCGAAAGCACCGTGGGGCTGGACGACGGCGGCTACCTGGACCTGACGCCGCTCGACGTGGCCAGCGATCTGCGCCGCGAGACGGTGCTCGCGCTCGAGGCGATGGGCATCGGCGTCGAATACAGCCACCACGAAGTCGCTGCCAGCCAGCACGAGATCGGCCTGCGCTACACCGATGCGCTGACGATGGCCGACGCGGCGATGACCTACCGCATGGTGGTCAAAGAGGTCGCGCTGCGGCACGGCGTCTACGCGACGTTCATGCCGAAGCCGCTGGCCGGCCAGAACGGCAGCGGTATGCACACGCACCAGTCGCTGTTTCGCGGCGAAACCAACGCCTTCTACGACGCGGCCGCGCCGTATCATCTCTCGGCCGTGGCGCAGGGCTACGTGGCCGGCCTGCTGCGCCACGCGCGCGAGATCACGCTCGTCACCAACCAGTGGGTGAACTCCTACAAGCGGCTGCTGCCCGGCTACGAGGCGCCCGTCTATCTGACCTGGGCGGCGCGGCGCAACTGGTCGAATTTGGTGCGCATCCCCGAGCTGAAGACGGGCCGGCCCGATCAGATGCGGATCGAATACCGCGCGCCCGACCCGGCCTGCAATCCCTATTTGGCCTTCGCCGCGATGCTGGGCGCCGGACTGGACGGCATCGAGAAGGAGTACCCGCTGCCCGATCCGGTGGAGGCGAACGTGTTCGCCATGAGCCCGGACGAGCGCCAGAGCCGCGGCATCGATCAACTGCCCGGCGACCTGCATGAGGCGATCGAGGCGGCAGCCGGCAGCGAGCTGCTGCGCAACGCGCTGGGCGAGCACCTGATGGAGAGCTTCGTGCAGAACAAGCTGATCGAGTGGGAAGCCTACCGCAGCGCGATCACCGACTTCGAGCTGAAGCGCTATCTGCCGGTGCTGTAGACAACAGGATGCGGTGTCGCAAACCGTCGCGGGCATCCAGACACCCAACCCTAATTCGACTTGCGCCGAATCGGTCCCTTCCCGCGGCGGCTTGCGCTTCATCACAAGTATGGGGCATCGGCGTAGACGCGATGGGGGTGGTCTGGGCGCACGCAGCCGCCCCGCCGGCCGGGACGGACCCGCGCGACGGGCGGCTGCGCACCAGCGTGCCCGTCCAGACGGCCGCCGCCGCGCTGGCGCGTGTCGCCTGGGAGCAAGAATCGACACCGATTCTGCCAGAAATCGAAAGCCGGCCGAGGGGCCGGAACGCTGCTATGCCAGCAGCACCGCCGAGCCGCCGCGGATCTGGTCGTGTTTCAGCGCCAGCAGCGCCTCGCCCGCGTCGGACAGCGGAAAGGTCTGCACGCGCGAGCGCACCGGCACGCGCACGGCCTCCTCCAAAAAGGCGCGACCGTCTGCGCGCGTGTTGTTCGCCACGCTCAGGATCTGCCGCTCCCAGTAGAGGTCATCGTAGGAGAACGAGGGGATCGGACTCATGTGGATGCCGGCGCAGACTACGCGCCCGCCGCGGTCCACGGCCTTGAGCGCCGCCGGCACGATCTCGCCCGCCGGCGCGAAGATGATCGCCGCGTCGAGCGGCACCGGCGGCGCGTCGAAGGTATTTCCGGCCCAGCGGGCGCCCAACTCCTGCGCCAGCGCCCGGTGCGGCGCGTCGCGTGTGCAGACATAGACCTCCAGCCCGCGCGCCACGGCAACTTGAATGATCACGTGCGCCGCGCTGCCGAAGCCGTACAGTCCCAGCCGCCCGCCACGTTCCAGCCCGGCCAGCCGCAGCGAACGGTAGCCGATGATGCCGGCGCAGAGCAGCGGCGCCGCCTGCTCATCGGAGAAACCCTCGGGCAGCGGATAGACAAAGCCGCCCGGCGCCACCACGTACTCGGCGTAGCCGCCGTCCACGTCCCAGCCGGTAAAGAGCGGCTGCTCGCAGAGGTTCTCGCGCCCCGTGCGGCAGAAGCGGCAGACGCCGTCGGTCTGGTGCAGCCAGGCCACGCCGACGCGATCGCCTGGCTGAGGCAGTGGGGAGTGGGCAGTGGGCAGTGGAGCGCGTGGTTCACCCTGGCTGCTGCCGGTTGCAGCTACGTGCGCCGGCCCGATCGCCTCGACGATGCCGACGACTTGATGGCCGGGCACGATCGGGCGCCTGTGCGGCGGCAGATCGCCCTCGGCCACGTGCAGATCCGTGCGGCAGACACCGCAGGCGCGCACGCGCACCAGCAGCTCACCGGCGCCGGGCGCGGGTTTTGGCAGTTCGCGCGCCTGCAGCGGCAGCGCTTCGGCGGGCGCGGGTGTTTCGACGACCTGGGCGAACATCGGCCGCTCCTTCGCGGGCGGATCGCGGGTGCCCGCTTGCACGATCATCGCACGCTGCTCTATTGCACGCGCGCATCTGGAAAGCGCAGGCGTTGCAGCCTTCTTTGCCGATCTGATTGGCGGGCCGGGCGCGGCGCGCTAGAGTATGTGCAAGAATTGCCCACATTCAGACGCCGCCTGACCTGTTCGCATGCTGAGGGAGCGCGCCATGCCGGACATGTACTTTCACCAGGAACTGCACGAAGACTGCGGCTGCTCGGCCTACATCGTCGGCTCGCGTCCGGCGCGCGAGGTGATCGTGGTCGACCCGGCCGTAGACGTCGCGCCGTATCTGGAGTTGACGCGGCAGCACGGCTTCCGCATCCTCTGCACGGTCGATACGCACATTCACGCCGACCACGTCTCCGGCGCGCGGGCGCTGGCCGCGGCCACGGGCGCGGAGCTGTGCCTGCATCGCTCGGCCGAGGTCGGCTATCCTTTCCGGCCGCTGGACGACGGCGACGAGTTGCACGCCGGCCAGGTGCGCCTGCGCGTGCTGCATACGCCCGGCCACCGGCCTGAGGCGATCTCGCTGCTGGTGATCAACGACGCGCGCAGCCACGAGCCCTCGATGGTGCTCACCGGCGACACGCTGCTGGTGGGCGACGTGGGCCGGCCGGACTTCGGCGGCGAGGCGGGCGCACGTTCGCTGTACCACAGTGTGAGCCGGCTGCTGGAGCTGCCGGACTGGGTGGAAGTCTTCCCAGGCCACTTCGACGGCCCCTGCGGCAAGGGCATGTGCGGCCGGCCCAGCACGACGATCGGCTTCGAGCGGCGCTACAACCCGGTATTGGAGGCGCTGCGCAGCGAGCACGGCGGCGCGGAACAGACGTTCGTGGAGCTGATCTCCGGCTCGGCGCCGGCAAAGCCGCTGAACATGGACGCGATCGTCGCCACGAACGTGGGCCAGATGGCGGCCGATTGGGCTTCGCCGCGCGGCATGGATGCCGTGCCGGAGGTAGCGCCCGAGGCAGCGCCGGCCTTCATCGAGCAGCAGCGGCCGTTCATTCTCGACGTGCGCGAGCCGCAGGAGTATGCGGCCTTCCACATTCCCGGCGCGGTTTCGATCCCGCAGTGTCAGCTTGCCGACCGCATGGCCGAGCTGCCGCGCGCGGGTGAGCTGCTGGTAGTCTGCCAGAGCGGTATGCGCTCGGAGCGGGCGACGCGCTTCCTGCGCCAGCAGGGCTTTGCGAACGCGCTGAACCTCGCCGGCGGCTCCGGCGGCTGGAAGGATCGCGGCTATGCTGTGGAGGCGGGGCAGCCGACTGCGTAGCGGCGCTCGGCACTCCGCCCTCATCCTCTCGTGGTGCACGACACGATCCGCCAATCGGGGCGGGAAGGAGACGAGCCGGCGTCGAGCGTTCCGATCTGGCTGCGGTCGGGGCGTGCCTGCTCAAAGGTGACGCCGGGTTCCTGGTTGTTTGGTTGCCGTTCGCGCCGTACAGCAACTGGTCGCCGCTGTCGTCGAGGATCTGGCCGCTGCCGGCCGCGTCCCAGGTATACGTCGAGGTGCTGTTGTCGTTGCTGTCGTGGCGGCTGAGGCGGAAGCCGTCGCCGTTGAACGTGTCGGTGGTGGTGTCGCCGTTCTGCGTGGCCGAACTGAGCTGGTTCAGCGCGTTCCAGCTAAACGTGGCGCCCACGCCTTTGTTCGCCTGGTTGCCGTTGGCATCGTAGGCGTAGGTCGTGGCGCCGCTCCCCGGCGGCGTCACGCTGGTGAGCTGGTCGGCGTTGTCGTAGCCGTAGCTCGTCGTGCCGCTGCTCGTCGTCATGCTGGTGCGGTTGCCGGCGTTGTCGTAGGCGTAGCCCGTGCTCTGGCTGCCGCCGCAGCTGGCCGCCGTGCGCACGCTGGTCAGGCGGTTGACGGGGTCGTAGACCTGGACGCCGCTGATGCCCGTGACGTGCAGGTTAGGCTCACGAGGCCATGGTGAGGCGAACGTCCCATGCTGTCGCTACCATCAGCCATCATTCATCTTGACTAACGTATCCCACGGGTCGATCCTCAGTGGCGCATCTGCGGCCCATACGGGTCGTGGTACTCTGAATTCATGCGACAAATAGTCGGCCAGGTCGTTTCCGTAATAGATGATGTCCGCCCCCGCAATAGACAGCACCGGATTGCTCTGGTTGTACGAACCGGCGATCATATACCGATTACCATAGATCGGAAGGAGCCTCGGTGCGCTCATGAGCTTCCGCCGCGCCATGCCCGTTGCCTCCACCAGGGACTGTGGCCTACTACCCCAAGACTCGATCCAGAGCCCACTTAGCTCAACTTCGTCTATAAGTGCATCCACAGGTGCCATTACGTATGCTTGAAGTGCTTCATCGCCATCGTCTCTCCAGTTAGGAAAGTTTGTACCAGTCGGAAGGCGGTACTGTAGAAATTTTCGGAAGTCAGCTGGCAACTTGGTCTCAACGATCCGCTCAACCCGCGAGCATTCGGCATCTGATAGCCCAGGCTGTAGAACTATCGTCTCTCTTACACCAGTATAAGAACGTGTTATCTCGTCACGAAATCGCCCATGGATCGTGCCTGACCGAGCGACCAACGCCTTTACCACCTCCGCCAGGAAGTCGTCAGATGGTAACTGACTCATCGTCCCGCTAACCCCTTCTACGTGCGGCTCAAGTATGTCTCGCGTCGATGCCCGTCTATCACGATCACGCAGGATTAGCGCTGCAGCGCCGTTTCTGGTCGCCGCCCGTGTAAACACCAATGTACCGATCGCGGCACCCGCCAACATGTAACATGCTGCACGACGGCTATTGTTCATTGTGATGACCCTCACATGACAGAAGTTCAAGCGGACTTAGCGAGTTTCTATCATAACTCCCCATTCCACACGCGGACCAATGACGAACCCAGCATACCGGCAGCTCGCCCGCGCCCAAATAGCGCCTGCATAGGCGGTCGAGCGGACGTACATAGCCGGACGAAGCCGCCACGGCCAGCGCATTACCCCCACCCGTCGTGGTAGCCTCGCTCCCATCACGGATCGGCGAATGAGTGCACAAGCTCGAACCAATCTCTGTAGTGGTTATCAGTAAACCATACCTCGCCATTGGCCCCTACGACGAGCCTAGCTTGTCCCCGTGGACCAGGCCCCGCTACAGTATATTCTAGGTAGTAATCCCAGTATCCAGTTACACCTCTAGGTATTAGGTTGCTGTTTCCCTGAATTCTATTCTCATAGTGCCTTCCATCAGCGTCTGGATGGTTGCAGCTAGTTCCAGAACTGGCACAGGATATCGAGTCGTACAGGTATTGTGCTGTCTGTACATCGATGACACCTATGAGTAGCATAACGCCGACTTGGGTTCGAGCATTGTCTTCACGGACGGGAGCGCGAGGGCCGAGGAATCTTGGAGCCGCGCTGGACTGCGGGTATGGATCAACTGCACCCGCGGTGGAGTAACTGAGTCCGGATACGGACTGCGCATCGGCTGTGCTGGGGCCGGCCGCGGCCGCAGCCGTGATGGCCGCGAGGAAGGCTGCCTGCTGGGCGTCCGCGGACGCGGCGGATTGTGCGTCGGCTGAGCCGGGGCCAAGATCGCTTCCCGAACCTGGACCCGGTGCATCCAGCGGCGAGGGGTTGCTGCCCTGCTCGTCCCCGCCGCTGCAGAGTTCGCCGCTCGCCGCATCGCAGAGCCCCGTCGGGTCGAGGTTGAGGGCGGGATTGTTGCTGGCGTAGCTGTAGGACGCGCCCGCTCTGGGGTCGCGGGACAGGAAGCGGCCGGTGGTTGAGTCGTAGAAGCGGGCGCGGAGGTAGGTCAGCCCCGTGGGGTCGGCCTGCTCGCCGGCGAACTGGCGCTCGTCGTAGAGGCTGCCGCTCTGGGCCACGATATTGCCGTAGACGTCGTACTGGTAGCTCACGGCGTTCTGGCCGCTGCTCGTGACCTCGGCCAGCACCGAGCCGAGGCCGTCGCTCAGGTAGTAGTACGTTGTGCCGTCGCCGTGGATGTGGGCGTAGAGCCCCGTGGCGCCGTAGAGGAACTGGTCGCCGCCACCGTCGAGCACCTGGCCGGTGCCGGCCGTGTCCCAGGTGTAGGTCGATGTTGAGCCATCGTTGGAGTCGTGGCGGCTGAAGCGGAAGCCGTCGCCGTTGAACGTGTCGGTGGTGGTCAGGCCGTTCTGCGTGGCCGCGGTGAGCTGGTTCAGCGCATTCCAGGAGAAGGTCGCACTGCTGCCCTTGGTGGTCTGGTTGCCGTTGGCATCGTAGGCATAGGTCGTGGCGCCCTGCCCCGGCGGCGTGACGCTCGTGAGCTGGCTGGCGAGGTCGTAGGCATACTGCGTGGTGCCGCTGCTGGTGGTCATGCTGGTGCGGTTGCCCACGGCGTCGTAGGCGTAGCCGTACGTTTGGCTGCCGCCGCAGCTTCCGGCCGTGCGCACGCTGGTCAGGCGGTTGAGCGCGTCCAGGCAGTAGTATTCCGTGCCCGCGGCGCCCGCCGGCAGGTAGGTGCCCGCGAGCTGCTTGCTGCTGCGGTTGCCGGCGGGGTCCAGCGTGTAGCTGGCCTGGGCGATCGTGCTGCCGCTCTTGCTCCAGGTCG
>CALFMN010000002.1 GCA_937879875.1 uncultured Chloroflexota bacterium
GTGGCGCATCCTGCACGCCGCTCCACCTGTTATGGAATCTGGGTAACGATGAGCCTACGAGGAAGGGGTTGATTCGCGGGCAACCGATTGTCCCCCAATAACCCTTCCCCTGTGGGGAAGGGAGACGGCGCTTCAGCGCCGGCGGGGTTAGGTAGACCCCGCCGCGTGCCGGTGCCATCATGCGCCGCAGACGAGACGATGGGAGGGCGAGGACGATGGCCTCGAATACGGTGCTGATCGAGAAACGGGACGGCGTGGGGCTGGTAACGCTCAACCGGCCCGAGCGGCTGAACGCGATGAACTGGGAGATGATGTTCGCGCTGGTGGATGAGCTGGAGGCGCTGGCGCAGGATCGCGCGGTCGGCTGCGTCGTGCTGACCGGCGCCGGCCGCGCCTTCTGCGCCGGCGGCGACATTCAGGGCATGGTCGAAGACGAACCGCTGACCTACGAGCAGCAGGTGGAGCGCCAGCAGCAGATCCATCGCTCATCGGCGCTGTTGCACACGATGCCGAAGCCGGCGATCGCGATGGTCAACGGCCACGCGGTCGGCGCCGGGCTCTCGCTGGCGCTGGCCTGCGATCTGCGCTTGGCTGGCGCGGCGGCGAAGTTCGGCACAGCCTTCATGCGCGTCGGCTTCTCCGGCGACTTCGGCGGCAGTTGGCTGCTGACGCAGATCGCCGGTACGGCGAAGGCGCGCGAGCTGTACTACACGGCCGAGATCGTCGGTGCCGCGGAGGCGCTGCGGCTGGGCATCGTCAACCGCGTGCTGCCGGACTCGGAGCTGCGCGAGCAGACGCTGGCGCTGGCGCGGCAGATCACCGCCGGGCCACGCGTGGCACACGGCTACATGAAGGAGAACCTCAACCGCAGCCAGCACGAACGCTTCGAAGATCTGCTGCTGGCCGAGGCCCGCGCCCATCTGCGCACCGGCCAGACCGCCGACCATCAGGAGGCCGCCCGCGCTTTTCTGGAGAAGCGCCCGCCGGCGTTCAGCGGGCGATAGGTAGCGCAGCGGTGAAGTCGCCCTGGCGCGTGCTAGGCTATATGCGTGGGATATTCCCACACGGTGGAGGGCATCGACGATGCAGAGCGTACGTGTAGACGCGAAGGGCCGGTTGGTCATCCCCAAAGAGGCGCGCGAGAAACTGGCCGTAAATCCGGGCGACGTGTTCTATGTGCAGGTTGAGGGATCGATCCTGCACTTTGCGAAGGCGCAGAATCCGTTCGATGCCCTGGCCGTGGAGGCCGAGGCGGAGTATGCGGCCGGGCGCACGCGCAACCTGCGAGACGTCGCCGGCGAGCTTGGCGTAGATCTCGACGCCGAGGATGAGTGAGCGGTACCGGGTTCAGCTCACCCGCACCGCGGAGAAAGATCTCCGCGATCTGCGCTCATTCGTCGGACGGGTGATGCGTGTCCTCGCCCAGCTTGAGACTGAGCCGCGCAAGGGACACACGCTTACCGGCAGCCTGAAAGGCGTGCGCTCACTGGACTTCTCCCTGCCCGGCGGTGCCCACCGTGCGGTGTACGTCGTCAACGACACTGAGCGCGTCTGTCTGGTGTTTCTCATCGGCTCGCATGAAGGGATCTACAAATTGGCCGAACGACGCTATGAGGCGTTGAGGCGCAGTGGCCTGGCATAACCCTTGGCCGAAGCCCGCGCCCACCTGCGCACCGGCCAGACCGCCGACCACCAGGAAGCCGCCCGCGCCTTCTTGGAGAAGCGCCCGCCCGTGTTCAGCGGCTGGTAGGCGGCGGTCGCGCGATGGTGACCGTCACTCAGGTGGTGACGAGGCGTATACAAATCGTATACGATATCGAGTGAGCCAGGCGGAGCTGGAGCTTGCGGATCGAAGCGCTCGAAATCGATGACCACATCCTGGACAAGCTTGAGAACAGGCACGAAGTGACGCTGGACGAGGTCGAGGAGGCATGTTTCTCCGATGAGGCGCATGTGCGAAGAGGACGCGAGGGACTGTACAAGCTCTTTTCTCGGTCGGTTGCAGGCCGGTACTTGCTCGTCGTTCTGGCTGATCACGGAGGCGGGGTATGGGGAGTCGTAACAGCACGCGAGATGACAAGAAACGAGCGAACGCTCTACCGGCAGCACAGGGGCAACTGACCCAACTGGAGGACGCCGCGGCACGTTACGAAGACGGCGATGCCTGGGATGCAACTGATGTGGTGGTGGACCTGAAGCCACGCCGGCCGCTCGACAAGGTCATCCCTGTGCGGCTCGCCACAGAACAGTGGCGCGAGATCAGCATCGAGGCGGAGGAACTGGGTGTTGGCCCATCGACGCTCGCTCGGATGTGGATCATCGAGCGGTTGCGAGAGCTGCGCCGCCAGCGCTTGACCGAGGCGACGCGTCCATCGTGATCGACGTTGTCACCGGCGTGCGTGTGCTGAAGCCGTACGTTCTCGCAGTCACGTTCGCCGACGGAGAGCGCCGTGTTGTTGATGCAGGGGCCGCGGCTATTTGGCCCGCTGTTCGAGCCGCTGCGCGATCCCGCCTTCTTTGCGCAGGCCTTTGTCGATGCAGAGCTGGGCACCGTTGTCTGGCCGAACGGCGCCGGCCTCGCACCGGAGTCCCTGCGCGCCGGCCAGCCGGCGCCCGCGGCTTGAGGTGCGGCCTACGTTCCCGGCAGCGGCCGCGGCACGTCGCCCGCGGTGAGGCCGCCGTCCACCACCAGCGCGTGGCCCGTGATGTACGAGGCCTCATCCGAGCAGAGAAAGAGCACCGTCTTCGCGATCTCCTCCGGCTTGCCCACGCGGCCGAGCAGTACGCGCTGGCCCATCTGCTGCCAGACCGGCTCCTGCTGTTCGGCGGGCAGCGCGTCGATGTTGCGGAAGATCGGCGTGCGGATGATGCCGGGGCAGACGCAGTTGACGCGGATGTTGTCGCGTCCCACCTCGGCCGCGATCGAGCGCGTCAGGTTGATCACGCCGGCCTTCGCTGCGCTGTAGGCGTGGAGCAGTGCCGAACCGCGCAGCCCCGCGATCGAGGCTGTGCTCACGATCGCGCCGCCGCCCGCCTTGCGCAGCTCCGGAATCGCGTACTTGCAACCGAGATAGATCGACTTCAGATCGACATCGATTACGAGATCCCAGTCGTCTTCCGCGATCTCGGTGATGCTGCCACCGCGGCCGAGGCCGGCGTTGTTGTAGAGCAGATCGAGCCGGCCGAAGCGCTCGACGGCGGCCCGCACCATGCCGGCCACGTCTTCCGCCGCCGAGACATCGGTATGCACGTACGCCGCCTTGCCGCCAGCCGCCGCGATCTCGGCCTGCACGGTGCGCCCGCGCTCGTCCTGCACGTCGGCCAACAGCACGGCGGCGCCCTCGGCCGCGAACAGCCGCGCCGTCGCCTCGCCGATGCCCGATGCCGCGCCCGTGATCAGCGCCACCTTGCCGTCGAGTCTGCCCATCGAAACCTCCCGCGGCGCCTAACCCCGCCGCGTCTTGCGCCGCGTCTCCCTTCCCGACACAGGAAGGGTTGATTCGAGGGCTACCGATTGTCCTCAGAAGAACCCCTCCCGTGTCGGGAGGGGACAGCCGAGCGTTTACGCGAGGCAGGGGTAGGCCACGCCCTACGGCCTATACACGACCTTGCATTCGCGCGGGTCGGAGAGTGCCTTGAACGCGGCGGGCAGGCCGTCGAGGTCGGTGATGCGCGTCACCAGCGGCGAGGTGTCGACCGCACCCTCGGCGATCGCGCCCAGCGCCTCGGCGAACTCCTCCGCCGTGTAGCCGAGCACGAAGTGCAACGAGCACTGCTTGTTGATGCCCGTGCGCGGGAAGAAGCGGTCCTCCGTCATGCAGACGCCGACCACGATCACGCGCCCGCGCAGCGCCACATCGTCGATCGCCTGCTGGATCGTGCCCTCAACGCCCACACATTCGAACACGACCTGCGGCAGGCCGCCGTTTTCGGTGAGCCGCTCGGCGATGTTGTCTGCCGCCGGGTTGAGCAGCGCGTCGGCGCCGAGCTTTTGCGCCAATTCGCGGCGCGGCGCCGCCGGGTCGCTGACGGTGACGTGCTCGACGCCCTCGTGCTTGAGCCAGAGCAGCGTCATGAGTCCGATCGGCCCGGCGCCCATCACCAGCGCCCGCTCGCCCGGCTGCAGCTTCGCCTCGCGCACCGCATGCAGGCCGACGCCGCACGGCTCCGTCGTCGCGGCGATGTGATCGGGCACGCCGTCCGGCACGCGCAGCAGCAGCGGCACGCTCAGCAGCACATACTCGCCGTAGGCGCCGGGATAGTCGGTGCTGTAGCCGATCGCCTGGTGGCCGCGCGGTGACGACGGATCGGGCAGCACCGGCACGCTGGTGACACGTGTGCCGGGCGCGAATGCCTCGCCACCGGGGCCGGCCTCAACGACTTCAGCCACGAACTCGTGGCCCATCACCACGCCACGATCCAAATCGATCACGGAGCCGACAGGCAGCTTGTTGCCCTCGCGCGAGCCGACCAGGTCGTCCGCGTATTTGGCAAAGTGCAGATCGCTGCCGCAGATGCCGCAGCCGCGCACGCGGGCCAGCACCTGCATCGGCCCGGGCTTTGGCCGCTCGACCTCGCCAACTGTCAGTTCGCCGCCGCGGCGAAGCAGCATTGCGCGCATTATGGCCTCACCCCTCGGTCCCCTCTCCACTTCGTGGAGAGGGGAGGATTGTGGAATGTTTGAAATGGTGTGGAGGATTCCTGATCCTCACCACTCACCCGCAAGAAACTCGCGGATCAGGCGGTTTACCAGCTCGGGCTGCTCATGCACGATCCAGTGCGAGCCGTTGGGCACGCGCTCGACGCGCAGGTTAGGGACGTACTGATCGAGGCCATCCAGATTGCTCGCCAGCAGCGCCGTATCCTGCTCGCCCCAGATCACCAGCGTGGGCACCGTCACGGTACGCGATGCGAACCCTACGGCATAGTCGCCGTGCGCGGGGCTTTCGGGCGCCGGCGGCCCGACGCGGGCGGCGCGGTAGTAGTTGAACCCGTCGCTGAGGCCGCCCGGCCGCGACCATGCTTCCAAATAGGCCGCGCGGTCAGCCTCTGTGAAGGCTCCGGATTCGATCAGCCGCCCGAACACGGTCTGAAAGAAACCGGTGTAGCCGTTGGCCGCAAGGGTCTCCTCGGCCTACGGACTGCGGAAGCGCAGCATATACTGGCTCGCCTGCTGCTGCGCCGCGTTGTGCTTCATCTCTCGGCCGAAGGTCGCCGGGTGCGCCATGTTGATGATCACGAGCCGCTCCAGCAGCTCAGGATGGGCGATGGCGAAGGACCCAGGCCACACCGCCGCCCCAGTCGTGCGCCACCAGCGTGAACGGCTCGCCGCCGTTGAGTTTGGCCGCGAGCTGGCGCACGTCCTCCACCAATATCGGCACGCGGTAGGCATCGAGATCGGTGAGCCGTGCGGAGAGGTTGTAGCCGCGCAGATCCGGCGCCACAGCGAAATGGTCGCGGCCGAACTCGGCGCAGCCGTGCTGGAGCATCGCGTCACTTCGGCGACATCTCAACCAGCCGCGGCCGGTCGCTCCATTATGCCGGTCCCGTGGTCGACTATCGCTCTGCATAAAGGCGGCCGATTGCGCCCGGCCGGGACACCTAACCCTGGTTTCGCCGAAGCGAAACCTGTCCCTTCCCGAGGCGGGAAGGGACTGCTGGAGCGCTCCCTGCGCCGTGCGACGGCGACGAGACCGGGGTGTCGTTGTGGGACACGCAGCCGGGCTGTCTCCCGTCCGATCGCGTATCCTCCTACCTACCCTTCCTGTGTCGGGAAGGGACAGATTCGGCGCAAGCCGAATCAGGGTTAGGTGCCCCGGCCGGGCGCAATCGGCCGCACGGAGCGTAGGCCGTTCGCCGGCCCGCCAGCACCCGATGGGGCAGTATCTCGACATGAGCGCCCGTCACCCGGACGGCTGATGCCCCACGCGTACATGGGTGCTTTGCTGTGCCCGTGCGGGCAGGGCGCGTCAGCGCGTTGCTCCGCCCATCTATGCATCTATGGCCGTACACACCCATGCTCAGGAGGGCGAATGCAGAAGAGACCACCGGCCACCGTGCAGCCGCCGCGCGAGCAACGCCGTGGCGATCAGCGCGAGGAAGACCAACGCGACGAGCTGGACGAGCCGGCGCCGCCGATCGTCGAGCTTAAGCAGCGTGAGCACGCGGAGGCGGATCAGCGCTCGGCCGTGCGCGCGCCCGTGGTCTATGAGGCGATCCGGCGCGAGGGTGAGGACGAGCTGCGCCGGCCGGCGCGGGCGCTGGCCTGGTCGGGCTTCGCTGCCGGCCTCTCGATGGGCTTCTCGCTGGTGACGCAGGGGCTGCTGCGCGCCGGGCTGCCAAACGCGCCCTGGCGGCCGCTCGTCGCCAACCTCGGCTACAGCGTCGGCTTTCTGATCGTGATTCTCGGCCGGCAGCAGCTCTTCACCGAGAACACGCTGACCGTGATCCTGCCGCTGCTCAGCCGGCGTTCGGGCGCCGTGCTGGCGCGGGTCGCGCGGCTCTGGGTTGTCGTACTGGTTGCCAATCTGGCCGGGGCGCTGCTCTTCGCCTGGGTGGTCGGCAACACGGACGTGTTCCGCGCGGCGCCGCGCCAGGCGTTTCACGAGATCGGCCGCGACGCGCTGACGGGCGGCTTCGGCACGGTGGTGCTGCGCGGCATCTTCGCCGGCTGGCTGATCGCGCTGATGGTCTGGCTGCTGCCCGCCGCGGAGGCGGCGCGCGTGCAGATCATCATTATCATCACCTATATCGTCGGGCTGGCCGGGCTGGCGCACATCATCGCCGGTTCGGTCGAAGTGCTCTACCTGGTGACCACCGGCGACGCCTCGTGGCTCGACTTTCTCGGCCGCTTCATGCTGCCGACGCTGATCGGCAATATCATCGGCGGCGTCTCGCTGGTGGCGGCGCTGAACCACGCGCAGGTCGTCGCCGGTTCGGCGACCGCGCCGTGAACGACGAGCCGGCGCCCGGAACCGGCGTGCCGGACGCCGTATTCGCGCCGCTCTCCACCGCCGGGCTGATGCTGGTCGTCGGCGCCCTGGGCACAGTGGCGCGGCAGCGGTGGCTCTTCCCCAGCCTCGGCCCCACGGCCTTCCTGCAGGCGGAATATCCGGCGCACCGCACGGCGCGGCTCTATCACGTCGTCGCCGGGCACGGCATCGGCCTGGCCGCCGGCCTGGTTGCCGTGTGGCTGGTGGGCGCAAGCAGCGGCTCCTCGGTGCTCGTGACCCACCATCTCACTGCCGCTCGCACCTGGGCCGCGGTGATCGCCGTGGCGCTGACGATCGCCGGCTCGCTGGTGCTGCGCGCCTCGCATCCGCCGGCCGTCTCCACGAGCATGTTGCTGGCGCTGGGCAGCTTCCGTCCGACGTGGCACGACGCGCTCACGATCGCGGTCGGCGTGCTGGTGGTGGCGCTGGCCGGCGAGTTGCTGCGCCGCGCCCGGCTGGGCAATGCGCCTGGCGCCATGCCAAGCGGTTCGGACGGCCCGAATCCCCGCGACGCGCTGGCGTGAGCGAGCGCCCCCGGCCGGCATTACCCACGATCTACTTCTTAATCAGAGCATCCGTATAGCCCATCGGGAGGATCGGCCGCCCGACGGACGAGCATACGATCGTCGTACACGCAGGCACCGGGCGCGCTGGGACCTGTCTCTTATACACATCTCCGAGCCCACGAGACAGGCAGAA
>CALFMN010000003.1 GCA_937879875.1 uncultured Chloroflexota bacterium
GTGTGAACGCAACCATGGCCAGTGCGCCGCCGTTCACCAAAATGGAGGGAGACCCGGCATGTCGTGGCGAGAGCTGCTCAGGGGTAGAACCAGAACGCCAGCGCCACGATGGCGTAGACGGCGATGAGCTGGGCGCCTTCGAGCCAGTTCGAGCGGCCGTCGTTGGCGATGATCGTGACGATCACGGCGCTCAGGGCCACGGTGATGATCTCCAGCGGCGTGAAGACGAGATTGAGCGACGTGCCGAGCAGATGGCTGACGAAGATCAGCAACGGCGCCACGAACAGCGCCACCTGCAGGCTGGCGCCGAGCGAGACGACCATGCTGAACTCCATGTCGTCGCGCAGCGCAAGCTGCACCGAGACCAGGCTTTCCGAGGCGTTGCCGATCAGCGGCACGAGGATCAGTCCGGCGAACGCCTCGCTGATGCCCCAGGTGTGCAGCGACGGCTCCAACGCGCTCACCAGCAGCTCGCTGAGCACGGTCAGCGCTGAGGCGGCGACGGCCAGGACGGCGATCGACTGCCCGATCCCCCATTCCGGCGCCTCCGCCTTCGCGCTCGTTTCGCCGCCGGCCTCCGGCGTTTGGAAGAAGAAGACGAGGCTGAGCACGTAGGTGGTCATCAGCACGATACCGATGCCGATGCTGAGATGCTCGACCGCCTTCGTGTCCTGCGCGGGCAGCGACTGCGCGAAGACGGCCGGCACAATCAGGCCGATCACCGCCAGCGTCAGCATCGCCGCGTTGAGGCCGGCCACGGTCTGCGAAAAGCGCTGCACGCCGTGGCGCAGGCCGCCGGTCAGCATGCTCAGGCCGAGCACCAGCAACACGTTACTCAGGATTGAGCCCGTGATCGAGGCCTTGACCAGCGTCGTCAGCCCCTGATGCAGCGCAAAGAGGGTGATCACGATTTCGGCCGCGTTGCCGAAGGCGACGTTGAGCACGCCGCTCACCTTCGGCCCCGTCGCCACGCCGAGCTGTTCGGTTGCCAGTCCGACGATCCAGGCCAGCCCGCCGATCGACGCCGCGCTGAGCAGCACGATCACCGTCGGCGCTACGCCGGCTGCATTGAGCAGCACGGCCAGCAGACCGAGTCCCGCGGTAAGCACGAAACCGGCCGTTCGCGGCGAGAAGGACGGAGCGGCACGGCCAGGCATGCGTTAGCCGGGATTCGCCGCGCGCCACTCCTGCCAGCCGGCGAGACGTGACAGCGCCGCGGCGGCGCGGTGGACGCTCGGATAGCTGGCGAGGCCGCGCTCGGCCAGCTTCGTCTGCATCATCAGCCGGTTGCCCATGCCGTCCACCGAAAGCGGCGTGCGCAGCGCCACGACGATCGGCTTGCCCGTGCGCGCGGCCGTCACCGCGGCGGACTCCACCGTGTTCATCACGAACTGCTCGGGCGTGACCGGCACGTTACCGGGGCGGTTGGCCCAGTCGGTCTGCGTGTGCAGCAGCACGACGTCGATCCGCGGGTCGCTGGCGACGATGTCAAGCGTCTTGCCCAGTCCTTCGTTGCGCCACATCGCCATCGTGTCCACCGGGTTGCGTACGCTCGTGCCCGCGTCCGGTGTGAACTCGCCGAGCAGCCGCTGCGTCTCCGCGGCCAACGTCGGCACCTGCAGGCCGGCGCGGCTGCAAGCGTCTGCCGCGAGCACACTGGTGCCGCCGCCGCCGCCCACGATCGCCACGCGGCGGCCCGGCAGTCGCCTCACAAAGTGGAAGCTGACCGTGCAATCGACCAGCTCTTCGAGCGTCTCGACGAGGACGAAGCCGGCCTGGCGCTGCAACGCCTGCCAGACCTGCGCCGAGCCGGCGAGGCTGCCGGTGTGGGAGCTGGTGGCACGACCGCCGGCATCGGTGAGACCGCCCTTGAGGATCGCCAGCGGCTTGCGGGCGCTCGCCTCCTGCACGGTCTTCAAGAAGCGGCGGCCGTCGCGCACACCCTCGATGTAGCCCGCGATCACCGCTGTCCGCGGATCGTGCGCGAGGTAGTCGAGAAAATCGGACTCGTTGAGGTCGGTCGCATTGCCGAAGCTGATCACCTTGCTGTAGCGCAGGCCGCGTGGCGCGCCATAGGTGATGATCTCGGTCGCGTTCAAGCCGCTCTGCGAAAGCACGCCGATCTCGCCAGCCTCGCGCGGAAAGCCATGCTGAAAGGTAATGCCGTCGGCCGGGCTGTAGACGCCCATGCAGTTGGGGCCGATCAGCCGGATCCCGGCAGCGCGGGCGCGACGCAGCACTTCCTCTTCGAGTTTCGCCCGCTCGGCGTCGCCCGTCTCGCGGAAACCGGCCGTGAAGAAATGGATCGTGTGCACACCCTTGCGTCGCGCGTCCTCCAGCAAGTCGAGCACGGCGCGGGCCGGCACGCTGGAGATCACGTAGTCCACCGGGCCGGGGATGGCGGACAGGTTCGGATAGGCGCGCTCGTCGTCGATCACCATATCGGCGGTCGCCTTCGGGTTGACCGGGTAGATGCCGCCGTGAAAGCCCTGCGCCTTGAGCGCCTGGATGAACATGTTGCCGCCGAAGCCGCCGGCCGTGGCCGAAACTCCTGCCACGGCGATGCCGCGCGGATGAAAGATCGCTTCGAGCGGGTGGGCGCTGCTGTCGCCCCCCGTGCTGCCGAGTGCCATGCTGCTGCGCTCCGTGCGCCCGCCGCGGGGCGCGCCGTTGTCTGCGTACACCCCCATTATTCCGTTCGGCGTTTGTGAGTGGCAATTGAGCGCCCTCCGGGCCGGCTGCCGCTCAGGCGGCGGGCAGGCGCAGGTCGAAGCTGGCCCCGCCGCCCGCGGCCTCCGCCACGGCCACACTGCCGCCGGCGACAGTCACCAGCTCATGCACGAGCGCCAGCCCGAGTCCGGCACCCTCCGCATCGGCAGAGGCGAGTCGGTGGAACGGCTGAAAGATGCGCTCGCGCTCCGTCGGTGGAATGCCCGGCCCGTTGTCGCAAACCCGCAGCGCGACCATGTCGCCGTCGCGACGCGCCTCGATGCGCACGATTGTGCCGGCGGGCGTGTGGCGCAGGGCATTGACCACCAGATTGCCCACGATCTGCTGGAGGGTGGCCGGATCAGCGCGAACGCGCAGCCCCTGAGCCAGAGCGAAGGTGATCGTACTGCGGCGCTCGTGCGCGAGTGCGGCGACTTCGCGGGCTACCGCCTGCATCACGGTCGCGACGTCCGCCGCGCTGTATGCGTGAGCGGGGGCGGCGGTCCCACGGGCCAAGTAGAGGAGCTGTTCCACCAGAGCCGAGAGGGCCACGACATCGCTGTGAACCTCCTCCATCGCGTCGCGATACTCCGCTGCTTGCCGCTTGCGCTGCAACGCGACCTCGACCGTGCCGCGGATGATCGTCAACGGCGTGCGCAGTTCGTGGGAGGCATCGGCGGCGAAGCGGCGCTGCCGTGCGAGCGCCGCCGCCACCGGGCGCAGCGTCTTGCCGGCAAGGGCGTATGAGCCGGCGGCGGTGCCCGCCAGCAGGACAACGTTTCCCGCCAGCAGCAGCAGGCGCAGACGCCCCAGGGCGAAGTCGCTCGCCTCGCGCTCGATCTGCTGCCTCGGCTCCTGATCGCCGGGATCGGTGTGGTTCGAGAGCTGGGCGGCGAGCGCCACATACAACGCGACGCTGAACCCGGCCAGCACGATGGTCAACAGCAGCACATACCACAGCGTGAGCCGCAGCCGAGCCCGCAGGAAGAGGCCGGCATCGGCGTGGCGCCCGTTCCCGTCCGGAGGCGATCGGCGAGGCAGCCAGCGCATCACTCGGGGATCCGGTAGCCGACGCCACGCACGGTCTCGATCGGCGATTCGCCGCGGCCGGGGTCGAGCAGCCGCCGGAGCGCGCGGATGTGGACGTCGATCACATTGGACTCGCTCTCGAAATCGTAGCCCCATACGTGCTCCGCGAGCATCGTGCGGGTGACGACTCTGCCGCGCTGCCGCAGCAGGTACTCGAGCATTGCGAACTGCTTCAGCGGCAATGGGATGACCTTGCCATTGCAGCGCACCTCGTGACGCGCTGGATCAAGGGTCAGATTCCCGGCATGCAGCGCCGGCGCCGGCGCCTCGGCGCCGCGGCGAACCAGCGCCCGCACGCGTGCGAGGAACTCGCCGAACGCGAACGGCTTGGTCAGGTAGTCGTCCGCGCCCGCGTCCAGGCCGGCGATGCGGTCGTCGACGGCGTCGCGCGCCGTGAGTATCAGGATCGGCACGCGGTTGCCCTGAGCGCGCAGTGTGCGGCAAACGCTCAGCCCATCACGACCCGGCAGGATCAGGTCGAGCACCACGAGGTCGTAGGGTGCGACGCCGGCCCAGGCCAGCGCATCGTCGCCGTCACCGGCAACGTCGACGGCGTAGCCGGCCTCCGTCAGACCGCGACTGACGAAGGCCGCGATCCTGCGATTGTCTTCCACGATCAGCACCCGCATCGTCTCCCTCATCGTCGATCGCCGCGCCACTCTCACCATCCGCCGGCAAGATGAAGTTTGGATGAATCGAGAAACCGTCCTCGCTTCATGCGCGCTTCACGCCGACCTCATCTGCACATTCGATGCTGAGCGTGTCACCCGGCGCCGGTACCCGTCGCGGCGACAAGCAATCAAGTCCATTCGCGATCACAGAAAGGCAGCAGACCATGAAACGGATCAGATTGAACCGGGCGGCCGCGATCGTCGCGGCGACCGCGCTCGCGTTCCCGGTGGCGGGAGGGGCGCTCGCCGCGGGCGGCGTGCTGGCCCAGCCGGCGCAGCACCCGAACCAGGCGCAGCAGCTCGGCGCGACGCCGACGCCCGAGCCGGCGGATTCGGGCGATCCGGTCGAGCCGGCGGCAGCGCTGCCGGCAGGCAGTATCAGCGCCGGCCAGGCGCAGCAACTGGCGACGGCCTACGTTCAGCAGACTGCGCCGTACAGCTCGCAGGGTCTCACGGCCCAGGCTGCGCAGCTTGAGGACCATGATGGCACGGTCGTGTACACGGTCGACTTCACCAGCAGCGGCGGACAGTCCGTGCAGGTGACCGTGAGCACACAGGGGCAGGTGCTGCACGCCGGCGCCGACGCGGCCGACGGCACGGAGCAGTCCGATGGCGGCAGTGAGACGCTGGACCAGCCGGACGCGGGCGGTGCGCAGGTCGATGGCACCGGCGCGGCGGGAGCGCAGTTCTAACCGACGGCTGGCAAAATGGCAGCAGAGCTGAGTGGCAGCGCTGACCGCGGCACCGGTCTTGAGAGCCTTCTCGAAAGAGAAGGCTCTCCGCGCGCCTCTGCTAAACTGGCGCTGGCCGGCGATCCGGCCGCGGGGCGCGGATGTGCCGATGAACGAGCCCGAAGGCGATCCCGCCGACGCGGTGCGGCTGGCGATCGAGCAGTTCAACGCCGGCCAGTTCTGGGAGTGCCACGAGACGCTTGAGGACCACTGGGGCGCGGAGCAGGGCCCGCTGCGCGAGTTTCTCCACGGCTTCATTCAGATCGCCGCCGGCTTCGTGCACGTACAACGGCTGAACTGGCCCGGAGCGATCCGTATGCTGAGCGAGGGCGCGGCGAAGCTGGAGCCGTTTCGGCCATCCTGCATGGGCCTCGACGTGGCGGCGCTGCTCGACGAGGTCGCGGTCTGGCGCCGCGAGCTGGCGCGGCTCGGCCCGATGCAGATGCGTCAGGCGCTGCGGCTGGCGCTGCCCCGGGCACGGCTCGCCCCGCATTGAGCCGCTGTCGGCGAGACGACCGAGACGACATCGCGCCGACGGCGTTGCGCCGGGCGCAGGGGAGCTGAGGAGTGAGCGATACCGCCTTCCGAGACGGCTTCGTGACCGTCAACGGGGTGCGCCTGCATTACGTCGACTGGGGCGGCGATGGTCCGTCCGCGCTGCTGCTGCATCCCACGGGCTTTCACGCGCATATCTGGGAGCCCTACGTGCGCCGGCTGCAGCCGCGCTTCCATTGCTATGCCTTCGACGCGCGCGGCCACGGCGACAGCGACAAGCCCGGCGCCTACGGCTGGCCCGACTTCCAAAGCGATCTGATCGGTTTCATGCACGAGCTGGGGCTGCGCGCCGTGCTCGGCATCGGCCACTCGGCCGGCGGCACGATGATCTCGCTAGCTGCCGCGGACGAGCCGGAACTGATCGACCGCGCCGTGCTGATCGACCCGATCCTTTTCTTCGAAGATACGCCGCAACCCTCGGCAGGCGACAACGGCCTCGCGGTCGGCGCCCGCAAGCGACGCATGAACTGGCCCACGCGTGCGGCGATCCTGGAGAGCTACGGCTCGCGTCCGCCGTTTAGCGCCTGGCAGCGCGAGTTTCTCGACGACTACGTGAACTTCGGCGTACGCGATGAGCCCGATGATACGGTTACGCTCAAGTGCAGCGGCGAGGACGAGGCGGAGATGTATCGCTGGGGTCCGCGGCGGCTGCCGAGCGAGCTGGTGCTGCCGCGCGTGCGCTGCCCGGTGTTGCTCGTGGCCGGGGCAAAGAGCGACGCCTTTCCGGCGGAAAAGGCCGAGCGGGCCGCGAGCCTGCTTCCCAACAACGAGCGTTTGACCGTGCCGGGCACGGGCCACTTCGCCCCTTTCGAGCAGCCGGCGATGGTCATGGACGCTATTGACCGCTTCATCGACCGCACCGAGGCGCAACGGACGGTCGAGCGGAGGCCGGCGTGAGCGAGCGTGTGGCCATCCGCTTCGTCCGTCTGCGGCCGGAGGCGAAGGCGCCGCATCGCGCGACCGCGGGCGCGAGCGGCTACGACATCTATGCCTGCCTGCCCGACGGCGGCTTCCTCGATGTCGGCACCGATCCCGTGCGCGTGCCGACGGGTATCGCGATCGAAGCGCCGCCGGGTTGGGATGTGCAGAGCCGCCCACGTTCCGGGCTCGCAGCGCAAGGCGTGCTCAGCGTGTTCGGCACGGTCGACCCGGACTACCGCGGCGAGATTTTCGTCACAATGTATACGATCGGCCGTCGCCCGCCACACCGTGTGCAACACGGCGACCGCATCGCTCAACTCGTCGTGGCCCGCGTGGCGGAGGCCGTGTGGCGCGAGGTGGAGCAGCTATCGGAGACAGAGCGCGGCAGCGGCGGGTACGGATCGACCGGGCGATAAGCCGGATCGCAGGAGGGGTGGAGGGAGTACCAGATCGGCCGGCTTGCAGCTACGCGGACCAGACTGAACCCGGCTACGGCTGGCCGTCTACTCTGCGAATCGCCTCTCGCCACAGCTCCAGGGGGCGAGCCGCACCGCGGCCTCAAGCCCTTCGTTGGTCAGCAAGAGCAAGAGCAAGTTGCGTCGCTCGTCATGGTACTCGGGCCCGTAAATGAGGTAGCCGCTCCACAGCTCCAGCCTCTCCGGGGTGAGCGTTTCATACTGATCGAGGGTGATCGGCTGCGGTTCCAGGCCCGGCACTGGCAGCGTTGTTTGCATGGTCAGGCTCCCGGCGTGTGGATGGGCTCGCGGCCGTCGGTGAGCGCGGGCCTGTGCCCATGATTGACGAAAGCGATGCGGCTCCGCCACGGCGCCGGTGCTACGATCGTCGTATGAATCCTCCC
The DNA here is from genome assembly GCA_937879875.1 of uncultured Chloroflexota bacterium. GTDB lineage: Bacteria > Chloroflexota > Dehalococcoidia > CAUJGQ01 > CAUJGQ01 > CALFMN01. The sequence continues at coordinate 7,536 of CALFMN010000003.1, forward strand.
GTGCAGACCTGTCCGCGCTGCGGCACGCTGATGTCGGCGATCGGCGGTTCGAAGGCCGCCGTTTGCCGCCGCTGCGGCTACAAAGACGACTGCTGTTAATCGGCACGCATCGCCGTGGAGACACGGATGGGCGCCGCAAACGCGGCTTGCGTCAGGCTGTGCTCGGCTCGCCGGCCTGCCATCGACTCCGCGCGGCGACCCCGTTGCTGTCCGCCAGCGCCAGCGCCAGTGTGCGTCCGCGTCGCTCGAGAAGGCAGGGCAGGCGTAAGGCGAGATCCGTTCGACCTGCCCCCTCGAAGCCGAGGCTCACCCGGGACCGCCGAGTCGCTCCCGCACACCAAACGCAAGCAGCAGTTCCCGCACAGTGCCGCCGCCGCCCGATGCCAGCAGGCGCGCGATGTCCGCTGGCGTATCCAAATCATCCTGCAATGCTGCCACGACGCGGGTCTCGACGCCGATGCCTGCGGCGGCGGCTTCGGCGGCGTGCGCCGTGGCGCTGTTCGGTCCGTAGTGGAAGGGAATCGCGGCCGGCGGCAGCAGCAGCAGCGCGTTCGTGCCGTCGTCCCGCGCCGGACAGAGCCGCACGAACGGCTCTGCTTCGACACCCGCCACGAACGCCTCGATGGCCGCGGCATCGACGCCGGCGATGTCGGCGTGCAGCACGAGCAGAGCCACCGGCGGGCGCGATCTGGCAAGCAGCTCGTTGCGCGCCGCTGCCAGCGCCGAGTTCAACCCGCGCACGTCCGCTGGCTCCGTCATGATGGCCGCGCCCAGCCCCTCGGCAAGAACAGCGGCTTCAGAGTCCGAGCTGACCAGATAGACACGTCGCACCGACGCCGCTTCGGCCAGGGCGGTCAGCGCCTCGGTCAGCAGCAGCCGCGCTAACGCCTCGCGCTCCGGCGGCGTGAGCAGGGCTGCGAGCCGCCCCTTGGCCTGATCGAAGCGCTTAAACGGCAGCAGCGCATCGATCGGCGGTCTGCTGCTCATTTGCGGAGAGCGGCGTCCAGCGCGATGCGGGCCAGCGCGGCCTTTTCGAAGCTGCCGCGCATGATCGTGTCGGTCACGATCGGCCGCACGCCGAGTGCCTCGACCCGGGGCGCCAGTGCGGCGTCGGCGTTGTCCAGCACGAACGTACCGACAAGATCGCGGTACAGCTCGGCAACCTGGGCAGCGCTGTTCTCGTAGCCCAGCGACTGCAGCATCTTCGCCGCCGGCCCCTTGATCGTCTCGCCGGCGACGATCGGGCTCACCGCCACGCAGCGCTCGCGCCGCGCCTTGATCGCTTCGCGGACGCCCGGCAGCGCCAGGATCGGGCCGATGCTGACGAACGGATTGCTGGGTGCCAGCAGAATCGTATCGGCCTCGCGCAGCGCTTCGAGCACACCCGGAGCCGGCCTGGCCGTTTCGATGCCGGCGAACTCGATCTTCAGCACCTCGTCTTCCGTGCGCCGGCGCACGAAGTAGTCCTGGAAAGCGAGCCGGCCAGCCGGCGTCAGTACCTCCGTGCGCACGCGCTGGTCGGACATGGGCAGCACGCGCAGCTCAAGGCCGTATGCCGCTGCGATTTCGGCCGTCACCTCCGTCAGCGTCGCGCCCTGAGCCAGCCGTGTGCTGCGATGCAGAGCCCCGGCGAGGTCGCGGTCGCCGAGGTTGAACCACGGTTCGTGGCCGAAGCGCGCCAGGCCGCCGACGACATTGAAGCTGTCGTTGAGCAGACCGAAGCCGCGCGCCGGGTCGATCTGGCCGGCGAGCGTGTAGATCACGATGTCCACGTCGGGCGAGACGTGCAGGCCGAAGAACTCGAGGTCGTCGCCGGTATTCGAAATCACCGTGATCTCGCGCTGCGGCAGGTGGCAGAGCACTCCCTGCAAGAAGCGCGCCGCGCCGACTCCGCCGGCCAGTACCGTGATCACCGCATCGCCCTCCCACGCCCCGCCGTGGCACCGCGCCGCGGCTTGGCCGCGGGGAAAGCATAGGCGGACCAGGGAAAGAGGATCAAACCGGGTCCTGCCGGTCACCGGGATCAGCCCGTCGCGGGTTTGACCCTCCTCTTGTGGCTTCCGTATGCTGAGGCCGGCCCCAGCGACGATTGTGCGCCGATCTCGCGCCCGCGATCAGCTTACGGCCAGAGAGCGGAGCAGTGGCTGCGAATCCCATGCCGGCGCCTCCCGGCTTCAAAAAGCTCGATCTGCACATCCACACGCACTTCTCCGCGTGCTATATCGACCACATGAAGCCGGAAGCGAAGCGCCGCACCCGCCCGGAGGAGATCGTGCAGGCCGCACTCGACGCCGGCCTCGACGGCATCGCCATCGTCGATCACAACGGCGTCGAGATGGTGCAAACCATCCGCGAGATCGCGCGTGGCTCCGCGCTCACCGTGCTGCCTGGGACCGAATTGTCCACCCGCGGCGGCCACCTGCTCGCGATCTTTGAGGAGGCGTACGACCTCGACCGCATTCGCGAGCTGTTGCTGGCCGTGAACTTCCCGCCGGAAGTCTGGGGCGACGGCTTCAAGCGCACGGATGTCTGGATGGACAAAGCGATTGACGAGATCGTCTCCCGCAACGGGCTCGCCATCCCGGCGCACGTCGACCGCGAGCCGCGCGGCTTCCTCGCTTCGGACGAGCTGCCTTCAGACAAGCTGCGCATCTACAACCATCCCGGCCTCGCCGCGCTCGAAATCACCGACCCGACGCGCAAGGAGAAGTGGAACAACGGCAAAGACCTGCGCTACAAGCTGGCACACGCCTGCATCCAGAGTTCCGATGCGCACGCGCCGGAAGAGATCGGCCGGCGCCCGACCTTCATGAAGATGGAGGCGGTCACGCTGTCCGGCATTCGCGCGGCGATCGCCGCCTACCACGAAGCCATTGTCTTCCCGCCCGCGGTCAGCGCGGCGGCCTGAGAGCGGCGCCCACCGCTGAAGCAGAAAGAGGGGGTAACCGTCATGGCCGTGCTCTACGAGCGCCAGGAGAACATCGCCGTCATCACGCTTGACCGGCCCGGCAGTCTTAACGCGATCAACCCCGACCTGACCCGCGAACTGGGCGAGGCATGGCAGCGCTTCGAGCAGGAAGAGGATGCCCACGTCGCCATCCTCACCGGCGCCGGCCGCGCCTTCTGCGCCGGGCTGGACATGAAGGAGGCCGCTGAGCGACTGCGCCGCGGCGAAGCCAGCACGCCGCCCGGCACCTCGATGCACATGCCCAACCCGCGCGCGATCATGAAGCCGACGATCGCCGCCGTGAACGGCGCCGCGGCAGGCGGCGGTGTCTCCTTCGCGCTGAGCTGCGACATCGTGCTGGCCAGCGAGACAGCGCAGTTCGTGCTGCCGTTTGCCGCGCGCGGCCGCGGCGGCGCGCCCGTCGCACTCGACCTGGCGCGTAAGACGAGCATCAGTGCCGCGCTGTACGCGGCGCTGACCGCGGGCCGCATCGACGCGCAGACGGCGCTGCGGCTCGGCATCTGCCAGGAAGTCGTGCCGCAGGACGACCTGTTGCCACGGGCATTGGAGTTGGCCGAAAAAATAGCCGGCTTCTCCCAGGTGTCGGTCAAGAGCATCAAGGGCGCCCTTTATCACGCCATGGACGTCGGCTTTGCCCAGGCGATGCGCGACGCCTCCGGCGATTGGGACAGCATCATGCGCGATTCGAAGGACGTGCGCGAAGGCACGATCGCCTTCGACGAGAAGCGCCGGCCGCAGTACGAGTCGGCGCCCGGCGCGTCGAACTAACGGCGCTACGCCGTGACACCGCCGACGCCGCCCTACCAACCGCTCTTGAGCCAGCTCTGGACGCCGATCGTGGCGATTACATCAGCGTGGCAAGGGCAGGACGGCGCCCAGATCGCCGTGTCGGCGCACGGCGCCTCGATCGTGCCCGACCGGCCGCGCATTCTCGTGCAGTTGTACAAGCGCAACCTCACGCACGATCTGGTGCGCGACTCTGGCGTGTTCGCGCTGCACCTGCTGGCGCGGGGCCAGGAAGACTTGATGCACCGCCTCGGCTTTGTCTCCGGCCGGCGCGATGCGCGCAAGCTCGACGGCCTGGGCGAGAAGCGTGGCGTCACCGGCTGCCCGCTGCTGGACGGCACACTGGGTTATGTCGAGTGCCATGTCGTCAACGCCATGGATGGCGGTGACATGACCTGCTTCCTCGGCGATGTCGTGGCCGGCGCCTTGCACGCTGATGGCGCCGAGGTGCCAGCGCGCGTGCTCTGGTGGTACGCGCTGCGTCGCACAATGCCCGAAGCCTGGCAGCGTGAGTGGGACGCCAAGATGGAAGCTGAACTGGACTTCAGCGCGCCGCTCTTCGACGCGATCGACCGCGCGCCCTGGCAGCCATCCAACCAATCGACCTGATGCTTCGTATATGTTATTATAGGAGTGCAGGATTGTGGGCTATTCGGAAAGAGAGATCCCTCGTGGTTCAGGAAAAGACCTTTCGCAGAACGAATCAGCACTGGAGCGCGCCGGAGTTTGACCGGCTGCTGCGCTCCGTGCGCCTGGAAGACGTGACACCGTCGGTTGAGCGCTTCAACGGCATCGCGCTCACGCTGGAGCGTAGCCCGCACAGTGTGCGCGCGAAGTGGCTGGAACTGCGCGACGCCGGCCTGCGGGCGCGGCCGGCAGGATCGCCGGCCGTGACTGCCTACGTGCGCCGGCGCTTCCCGGCCGTGGCGCTGCCCGAAGCGGACACGCTCGACGCCGCGATCACCGCCTACCGCGAGGCGCGGCGCCAGGCCGATGTGCTGTTGGAACGGGTGCTTACACTCGCCTCCCGCGACGCCGAGTCCCTGTCGGCGCTGCGCCAGACGTTGCAGGGGGTGGACCCGGCTCCGGAGATGAGGCCGGCAGCGTAAGTGCCCCGGGGCACCTAACCCCGCTTTCGCTTCAGCGAAAGCTCCCTTCCCGACACGGGAAGGGTTGGGGGCGAGGACACGCGGATGGGTGGGAGAACAGCCTCTCGGGCGGCCCGCAAGGACACCCCGGCCCCGCCGCCGTCGCACGGTGACGGGAACGCTCCAGAAGTCCCTTTCCGGCTCGGGAAGGGACAGACTTCCCGCAAGGGAAGTCAGGGTTAGGTGCCCCGCGAGGTCGCCCAAATTGCGCAGTCCTCAACCCGGTTAATACAATGGCAGTAGCCTGGCGAGCGGCGAACCATCAGCGAATGGCATGAACCAACGCCCGGGGCACACGCTCCGGTCGTTCGCTTTTGACACATCAGAGGGCGTCAGGAGCAAACCATGGTCATCGAGGAACGCGATGTCGGCGCCATCGTGGCCGAGGCGCGGGCACAGCTTGCTGCTGCCCACGACGAGCAGGAGCTTGAGCGCTGGCACACCGAGTTTCTCGGGCGCAAGGCGGGGCGGATTACGGCCTTCCTCCGCTCTATTCCTGCCCTGCCGGAAGACCAGAGGCGCGCGGCCGGCATCGCCGGCAACGACGCAAACCGCGAGCTCAGGGCAGCCTACGAGGCTCGCGCCGAGGCGCTGCGCCGCACGCGGCTCGAAGCCTCGATCGCTTCGGGCAAGCTTGATGTGACGCTGCCCGGACGCAAGCCGCAGATCGGGCGGCTGCATCCGGTGACGCGGACGCTGCGCGACTTGCTCGCCGCACTCGCCGACCTCGGTTTCCAGGTTGCCGAAGGGCCGGAGATCGAGACCGACTTCTATAACTTCGAGATGCTGCGCATTCCGCAGGACCATCCGGCGCGCGACATGTGGGACACGCTCTGGCTCGACCCGCTGGTCGATGGCAGACGGCCGTTGCTGCTGCGCACGCACACCTCGCCCAACCAGATCCGCGTGATGCAGCAGCGCCAGCCGCCGATCCGCATCGCCGTGCCGGGCAAGTGCTACCGCTTCGAAGCGGTGGATGCCAGCCACGAGTGGCAGCTCACGCAGATCGAGGGGCTAGCAGTCGATGAAGGCATCACGCTTGCCGACCTCAAAGGCACGCTGGGCGAGCTGGCGCGGCGCATGTTCGGCTCCGAGCGCCAGATCATGCTGCGCCACGCCTACTTCCCCTTCGTCGAGCCGGGCGTCGAGATGGCCGTAGACTGCTTCGTCTGCGGCGGCACGGGCTGCGGGCTGTGCAAGGGCACCGGCTGGATCGAGATCCTGGGCGCCGGCATGGTCCACCCCGAAGTGCTCAGCGGCGTCGGCTACGACCCCGAGCGCTATACCGGCTTCGCCTGGGGGCTGGGCGTGGAGCGCGTGGCGATGCTGCGCTACGGCATCAGCGACATCCGCCACTTTTACAGCAACGACCTGCGCTTCCTCGAACAGTTTTGATCTCGCGGCCGGCCTCGCTGCCGGCTGAGGGTTGAAACGAACGGCTTCGACTCCGGGCGGGCGTCTGGCCTCCCCGAGAACCGCCGATCCCATCGGTTGGGCGTATCCGCATGCGCCCATACAATCGTCCGTGAGGAGACCAAAGGCCCATGCGCATCTCGCTTGAGTGGCTGAAGGAGTACGTCGATCTGACGCTGCCGCCCGAGCAGCTTGCGCGGCGTATCACGCTGGCCACGGCCGAGGTCGAGGAGATCATCGCCCCGCCGGCGTGGCAAGGCGTTTCGATCGGCGAGGTGCAGAGCTGCGTGCGCGTGCCCGGCTCCGACCATCTCAGCCGCTGCACGGTGCAGGCGGGCGACGGCATACATCAGGTCGTCTGCGGCGCGCCGAACGTGGCCGCCGGCCAGAAGATCGCCTACGCCGCGATCGGCGCCGAGCTGTTCAGCCCGCGCGCCGGCAAGCCACAAAAACTCAAGCCTGCCGTGATTATGAGGATCGAGTCCGAGGGCATGATCTGCTCCGAGATGGAACTCGGCCTCTCCGAGAACCACGAAGGCATTCTCGTGCTGCCTGCCGACGCGCCCATCGGCACACCGCTGCATGACTATCTGGGCGACACGGTGCTCGTGGCCGGCGCCTGGGCGCATCGCGCCGACCTGCTCGCCATGCTCGGCATCGCCCGCGAGGTCGCGGCGCTCACCAACCAGGCCGTGCGCGAGCCGGAGCTGGCGTTCGTGGCCGCTGGCAGACCAATCGCCGGCACGCTGACGGTCGAAGTGGCCGACCCCGACCTTTGCAACCGCTACGTCGCCGGCGTGGTCGAGGGGGTGAAGCTCGGCCCCTCGCACGACTGGATGCAGCGCCACCTCGAAGCGGCGGGCGTGCGCGCGATCAACAACGTGGTGGACATCACCAATTACGTGATGTTGGAGTTCGGCCAGCCGCTGCACGCCTTCGACTACGACACCGTGCGCGATCACCACGTGATCGTGCGCCGCGCTCGAACCGGCGAGCGGCTGACGACGCTCGACGGCGTGGACCGCGAGCTGACGCCGGACATGCTGCTGATCGCCGATCCCGGCGGCCCGATCGGCCTGGCCGGCGTGATGGGCGGCGCCAACAGCGAGATCTCCGAGCAGACGAAGACGATCCTGCTCGAAGCGGCGAACTTCTCCGGCATGAACATCCGCCGCACCTCGACGCGGCTGGGGCTGCGCAGCGAGGCTTCGTCCCGCTTTGAAAAGCAGCTTCCAGCCGAGCTGGCGATCAAAGCGGCGCGGCGGGCAGTTCAGCTCATGGTCCAGATCTGCGGCGGCACCGCGCGCGAGGGCTTCGTTGACGTCTATCCGGTGCCGCAGCAGCCCGTGCGCATCGAGTTGACGGCGGCGCGGCTGCGCCAGGTGCTCGGCATCGAGGTCTCGACCGCCGACGTGACGCGCACCCTGCGCGCGCTCGGCTTCGGCTGCGAGTGGCAGGCGCCCGACCGCTATCTGGTCGATGTGCCTTACTGGCGCATGGACGTGCGCATCGCCGACGACGTGGTCGAGGAGGTGATCCGCATCCTCGGCTTCGAGCGCCTGCCGAGCACGACGATCGCCGGCCGCATCCCCGAGCTGCTGCCGCAGCCGCGTCGCGCGCTGCGCGAGCGGGTCAAAGATATCCTCGCGGCCGCCGGAGCGCAGGAGGTCATCACCTACGCGGCCGTCAGCGAGGAGCAACTGCGCAAAGTCACGCCGGCCGAAGACCTGGCGATTCTGCAGCCATTGCGCATCGTCAATCCGCTCAGCGCCGAGCACGAGCTGATGCGCACCACGTTGCGCGGCTCGTTGCTCGAAACGCTGCACGACAATCTGCGCCTGCGCCGCCCGGCGCTCTCGCTGTTTGAAACGGCGCCGGTCTATCTGCCCGGAGACGATCGAACGACGCTGCCCGAGGAACGGGAGCTGCTGATCGGCGCGCTCAGCGGCGAGCGGCTGGATCGCTGGGGCCACGGCAGCGGCGAAGCGCTGGACTTCTTCGACGCCAAGGGGTTGGTCGAGACGCTGGACGAGCGGCTGCGTGTCGGCTTGAGCTACCGCGCGGCTTCCGACCCGATCCTGCTCGACGGCCGCACGGCGGAGGTCCTCGCTGGCGAGGTGCCCGTCGGCGTGGTCGGCCAGGTGCACCCGGACGTGCTCGCCCGCTTCAACATTGAGCGGGAGGTCTTTTTGTACGAATTGAATCTGGCCGCGCTGCTGCCGCTGGTGAAGGCGGTGCCCGAATACGCGCCGGTCTCGCGCTTTCCGGCCGTGGTGCAGGATCTGGCGCTCGTTGTGAGTGAGGATGTGCCGGCCGCTGATCTGCTCGCGGCGATCGGCCGTTCGAAGCTCGTCTCCGACGTGCGCCTGTTCGACGAGTACCGCGGCGAGCGCGTCGGCGCTGGCAAAAAGTCGCTGGCCTTCTCCGTCAGCTATCAGGCGCCCGACCGCACGCTCACCGATGCCGACGCTGCCAAAGAGCAGGAACGCATCCTGCGTGGCCTCAGCCACCAGTTCGGCGCGGAGCTGCGGAAGTAGCGGCCCGACGGCGGCCCGCAACACCTCCTTCGCTCCAGCCGAGTAGTCAGAATCGCGGGTCGATTGGTGTGCGCGGCGGTTCGTGCGCCTCGATCACCTCGCCGGCGTCGAGGCACAGATCCTCGCGGTAGCGGCGGGAGACGATCTGCACGCCGAGCGGCAGCCCCTCGTGCATGCCAACCGGCACGGCCAGTCCAGGCAGGCCGAGCACCGGCAAGGTGAGCTGGAACTGCAGCGCGTCCAGGGTGCGGGCCGCGCCCGCCGTGCCCTGCGTGTCCAAATCGGCCGGCAACGCCACTTCGCCGCAGGCCGGCATGACGATGATTGGGTAGGTTTCCATGAAGAGCTGCCAGCGGCGGATGAGCGTGTCCCGTTCCGCCAGTGCGAGCAAATACTCGTTGAGGTCGGCGCCGCCTTTCAGCTCCCACCACGCGTTGATGAAGCTGGTAAGGGAGGGATCGTCAAACTCGCCCAACAACGATCGCAGCGAGAAATTCAGGTCGGGCAGGCCGATCGGGTGCCAGAGGTCCGCTACCCGTTTCAGGTCCGGCGGCTCGATCGCTTCGGTCTGATACCCGGCCGCGGCGAGATCGTCGCCGGCCTTGCGCACGGCCGCCGCAACGGCGGGTTGAACGGTGAAGCCGTCTGGGTCGGCGACGATCGCGACGCGTACGGGGCTCGAGAGCGGCTCGCCGGTGAGCGGCGCCGGCGTCCAGAGCTGATCGCGAGGGTCGCGCGCCGCCATCGCCGCCAGCGCAAGTCGCACATCGCGTACGCTCCGCGCCATCGGTCCGTTCACCGCCATCAACTGGCCGGACATGCGCCGCTGTGCCGTGGCGCTGGGATTGAACGACGCGACACGGCCGGGACTCGGCCGCAGGCCGACGACGCCGTTGCAGTACGCTGGCCAGCGAATCGAGCCGCCGATGTCGTTGCCCTGGGCGATGGCGCCGATGCCGGCGGCGAGCGCGGCCCCGGCGCCGCCACTGGAGCCGCCGCAGGTGACGTCGCGGTTCCACGGGTTCAGCGTGCGCCCGTGCAGGCGGTTATCGGTCATCGCCCGCATAGACATCGCGGGCGCGTTCGTGCGCCCGATCACGATCGCGCCCGCGCGGCGCAGGCTGCCGACCTGCGGGCTGTCCTCGCTGGCAATCAGGTCCTTGAATCGCACCACGCCGTTGTCGGTGGGGCAGCCCGCCTGATCGGAGTTGATCTTCGTGGTGACCGGCACACCATGCAACGGGCCGAGCCTGCCACCGGCTCGCTGCAGCGCGTCGGCCCGATCTGCCTCCGCCCGCGCCTCGTCGGCAAGGACGCGCACGACCGCGTTGATCCGCGGATTCACCGCGTTCAGGCGATCGATGTGCGCCTCGACGGCCTCGCGGGCGCTCACACGCCCGGCTCGAATCAGCGCCGCAAGCGCCGTCGCATCCAGCCGCCAGAGTTCGTCTGCCATGCGGAACCTCGTCTGGCTGCGCCTTACCGGCCAGCCCGTCCTGGTCATGAGCATACAACCTGGCCGAGCGACTGCCGCGATCGAGGCGAGAACCCGCTCGTTGCC
>CALFMN010000004.1 GCA_937879875.1 uncultured Chloroflexota bacterium
CTCAAGCTCCCTCCCCCATCGCGTTGGGGGAGGGCTGGGGAGGGGGCCGGCTGCCGCACGATGTTCGAGGGCAGCAGCAGATCGACGCCGAACGGCTTGTTCGTCAGCGCGCGGACCTTGCGAATCTCCTCCCGTAGCTGCTCGGATGTCGAGCCGGCGCCGCCCAGCACGCCGAGGCCGCCGGCGTTGGAGACGGCCGCCACGAGCGGCGCCGTGGCCGCCGCGCCGCCGCCGCGCCCCGCCGTCGGCCCCATGCCGGCGAGGATCACCGGGTATTCGATGCCGAGGATGTCACAGATCTTCGTGTGCAGGCTGTGTTTGGCCACGCTACGGGTGCCTCCCAGTTCATTCGATTCAGGCAGTGTGCACGATGTTATCGGCGCGCTTTGAGGGTGAATGGTGAATGGAGAGTGGGGAGTGGTTTTCCTCGTCTTCACCCACGACTCACCAATCACTACTCACCACTCACCCCCGCGGCAAGCCGAGGCCGCGCGTGGCGATCACGTTGCGCTGAATCTCGCTGGTGCCGCCCTCGATCGTGTTCGCCACCATGCGCAGATAGAGATATTTCAGCCGGCCGTGCAGCGGCGCCCGCGCGTAGGCGCCGTCGAGCTGGCCGGCGAGGCCGATGATGTTGACTGCCGCATTTGTCAGCCGCTGGTTCAGCTCGGTGCCGAACATCTTGGCGCTGGAGGCCTCGTAGCCCGGCGACCGGCCAGCGGTCTGCAGCGAGGCGATGCGATACGAGAGCAGCTTCGCCACGTCGATGCTGACGGCGAGGTCGGCCAGCGTGTGCCGCACGATCGCGTCGTCGAAGAGCGCGTGGCCGTCGCGTCGCGCCGTCTTGCAGTACTGCACCAGATCTTCCAGCGTGCGCCGTGCCGTCGCCGGGCTGCCGATCGCCGTGCGCTCGATGTCGAGGCCCGTGGCGACCTGGTACCAGCCGCGGTTCTCCTCGCCGACGAGGTTCTCTTTGGGCACGCGCACGTTCTCGAAGAAGACCTCGTTGAACTCGTGGCCGTCCGCCATATTGACCAGCGGCCGCACCTGCACGCCCGGCGCCTTCATCGGCACGACGAAGGTGCTGATGCCCTTGTGCTTCGGCGCAGCCGGGTCGGTACGGGCGGCGAGCCAGCCGTAGTCGGAGATGTGCGCGTAAGTCGTCCAGATCTTCTGGCCGTTGATCACGTACTCGTCGCCGTCGCGTTCGGCGCGGGTTTGCAAGCCGGCGAGGTCGGAGCCGGCGCCGGGCTCGGAGTAGAGCGTGCACCAGATCTCTTCGCCCTCGGCGATGCGGCGCACGTAGCGGCGCTTTTGTTCGTCGCTGCCGTAGGTCATGATCGACGGGCCGACCCAGGCGACGCCCATGTTCACGAACGACGGCGCGCGGTGGTACGCCATCGTCTCGTTGAAGATGAGCTGCTGCATGTACGTCGCGCCGAAGCCGCCCAGCTCGCGCGGCCACGGCAACGCCAGCCAGCGCCGCTCGGCCAGCTTGCGCTGAAACGCGCGCTCGAAGCCCCAGAGCGCCGCGGAGTCGCCGGCGAAGCGCTGCTCCCAGCCAGGCGGCGCGACCTCGCCCAGGAAGCCGAGCAGCTCGGCGCGGAACGCCTCTTCGGCCGCGGAGAAGTGGAAGTCCATGCCCCGGCCACCCTCGCTGTGTGGGATGTCACATGTCAGATGCCAGATGTCAGCGGCCGTTTGCCAGCCGCTGCGGCCATCTTTGCAAGCGCGGATCGGGGGTGTCAAACGGCGTTGGCGCCGCCGGGCAGGTGTGCGCATCGAACGACCCGCGCGCCAGCGGCCGCGTGTTCGGCGGTCCGCCTGTCAGCCTGCGCCCGACAGAGGATGTGCTTCGCGCCGCTATCGCCGGCCCTTGCTTCGCTGCCACGCTGGCGCCGCCGACCCCGTACGGCGGAGGCAGGCCATGTGGCGCATCACGGTTCCCGCGGTTCCTCAAGAAGCTGGACAGCGCGGAGCGGGCGCGGAGGCCGACGCGCCGGGACGCCGTGGGTTGCTCCGCCGCTGCCTGTTTGCCGGCGTCGGAGCACTGAGCTTCGCCGGCCCGCTGCAGGTCGAGCGCTTTCTCGGCGCCGCCTTTGACCGACGTTCGAGCTTCCGCTTCGACGTGAAGGCAGACGACGTGCCCCAGCCAGGCGCGCCGCCACGCTACATCGACGCCGGCCGCTTCTACCTCGTCAACCTGCTGCCGGGGCAGGGCGGCTTTCAGGCGCAACGCGGCAGTCCGCTGGGCGGCGTGCTGGCGTTGAAGGCGGCGTGCCCGCACCTCGGGTGCCGGCTGCCCTGGCGCGGCGACTGGGTGTTCGATGGAGAGCAGGGCTGGTTTCGCTGCCCCTGCCACGGCTCAACCTTCACGCGCGCCGGGCTCCGCGTGTTCGGGCCGGCGCCGCACGCGATGGACACATTTCCCGTCACGCGGCACCGCGACGGCTCGCTGACCGTGCGCTGGAAGGAACCGAAGCGCGGCGACAGCGACGACCCGGCGCGCACGGCGGTCGATGAGAAAGCGGTGATCGGCTGCCGCTTCGGCGAGGCGATCTGCGGACCGAGCATCGAGGAACATTGAGGCGGCCGGTCAGGCGTTCGGCTCGCTTACACGAGCAAGGCGCGCCTCACTGGCGGGCACGCGGCGGGCACACTCGGCGCACTCGAAGGCAACGCGCAGCTCGTGGCCGCAGACGGCGGAGACGATCGCCGTATCGTGCTCCAGATAGCGCACGCCCCAGCGCGCCAGCGCCCCCAGCGCGGGACCGAGGTCGCGGCCCTTCGGCGTCAGGCGGTACTCCGCACGCGGCGGATGCTCGCTGTACAAGCTGCGCTCGACGATGCCTTCGGTTTCAAGCAGCTTCAGCCGCTCGGAGAGCACGCTGCGGGCGATGCCCTCCGGCGCGGCGGCCAGCTCGGCGAACTTCGTGTGGCCGCGCAGCAGATCGCGGATGATGACTAACGTCCACTGGTCGCCCACGATCTGCAGCGTGCCGGCGATGGCGCAGCGGGCGCGTTGGTCAAGCGCGGGCAGGCGGTGGCGCGTGGCACGGCGCGGCGCGGCCAATCCAGCCGTTTCAGTGGCGCCGTCCAGTGCGTTTGTCATCATCCTGTCCGAAGAATGCCAGCCGCCGCCGCTTGACGAAGCAGTCGGTAGCATTATAAGACTGACTGTACGATAGTAAACAGTCTCGGACGCCGCGAGGCGTCCGCGGGAGCGGCGAAGACGCAATGACCAGCCTGCACACGCGGCCCGCCGCGGCCGCTGGCCTGCAACCTCTCCTGTGTCGCGCCCTCGACGGCGTGACGCCATCCCGTGACGAAGCATACGCCCTGGCGCGGGCGCAGGGCACCGATCTGGCCGCGCTGTTCGCCGCCGCCTCGGAGCTGCGCGAGCGCGGCTGGGGCCGCACCGTGACGTACTCGCGCAAGGTCTTCATCCCGCTGACCAATCTCTGCCGCGACCACTGCCGCTACTGCACCTTCGCGCAGGCGCCGAACAGCCCCGCCGCGCGCACACTCACGCCGAACGAAGTGCTGCTGATCGCCCGCGCCGGCGCCGCGGCTGGCTGCAAAGAGGCGCTGTTCAGCCTCGGCGAGCGGCCCGAAGAGGTCTACGAGCGCTCGCGCAGCGACCTGCGTGCCCTGGGCTATGCCACCACGAGCGAGTACCTGGCTGCGATGTGCCGGCTGGTGTTCGAAGAGACGGGGCTGATGCCGCACGCCAACTGCGGCGTACTCGACCCGTGGGAGCTGGAGCTGCTGCGGCCCTGGAACGTCAGCATGGGGCTGATGCTGGAAAACATCTCCGAGCGGCTGCTCGGCCCCGGCCTGGCGCACGCCGGCTCGCCCGGCAAGGACCCGGCGCTGCGCATCAAGACGATCGAAGACGCTGGGCGGCTCGGCATCCCCTTCACCACTGGCATCCTTATCGGCATCGGCGAGACGCTGGAGGAGCGGATCGACTCGATCTTCGCGATCCGCGACATGCAAGAGCGCAGCGGCAACGTGCAGGAAGTGATTATCCAGAACTTCCGCGCCAAGGACGACACGCCGATGCGCTCCGAGGGGGAGCCGACCGCGATCGAGATGGCGCGCACGATCGCCATCGCCCGCCTCGTGCTCGGACCGGAGATGAGCGTCCAAGCGCCGCCCAACCTCTCGCCCGACGCCTACGGCTTCTATCTGCTGGCCGGCATCAACGACTGGGGAGGCGTTTCGCCGGTGACGGCGGACCATATCAACCCGGAGGCGCCCTGGCCGAAGATCGAGGAGCTGCGCGAGATCTCGGAGGAGGCTGGCTTCGCCTTGCGCGAGCGGCTGGCGATCTACCCGCGCTTCAGTCAGAACCCGGCGACCATCCGCGAGCCGTTCGCCGGCCGCGTGGCCGCGCTGGTGGACGAGAGCGGCTACGTACGGCCGGAGTTGCAGGGCAGCACGCTGCCCGCGCCGGCAGAGCGCCGCGGCCGCCCCGTGCGCCGCGACGGCCCTGCGCCGCTGATTTTGAGAGAGTTCCCCGCCGCCGGCGCGGCGCAGGAGGCGCAGCCATGACCGACCTCAGTGCAGTTCCCGTGGCGGGCCGGCAGCTCGACTGGCCGCTGCGCCTCTCTCCCGCACGCGCGGAAAACGGCGCCGCCGTGCGCCTCTTGCCGCTGCTTTCGCCCGACGTGGCGCGCACGCTCGAACGCGCGCTGGGTGGTGAGGAGGTCTCGACCGACGAGGGCGAGCGGCTGTTCGGCGTCACGGGCATGGATTACCAGGCGCTCGTGATCGCCGCGGACGAGCTGCGCGCCGCTGCCGTGGGCGAGACGGTCACGTACGTACTCAACCGCAACATCAACTTCACCAACGTCTGCATCAAGCACTGCGGCTTCTGCGCCTTCAGCCGCGACCACCGCACCGAAGAGGGCTACTTGCTGCCCGCCTCGGAGATCGTGCGGCGGGCGCAGCAGGCCTGGAACCTGGGCGCAACCGAGGTCTGCGTGCAGGCGGGGCTGCCGCCGAAGATGGACGGCCGGCTCTACGTCGACCTGACGATCGAGCTGAAGAAGGCGCTGCCGGACCTGCACATCCACGGCTTCTCGCCGGAAGAGGTGCTGTACGGCTCGATCCGTTCGCGCGTCTCGATCCGCGAGTATCTGGGCTGGCTCAAAGAGGCCGGCGTCGGCTCGCTGCCAGGGACTTCTGCCGAGATCCTCGATCAGGAGGTGCGCGACCGCATCGCACCGGGCCGCATCTCCAAAGCGCAGTGGATTGAAGTGATCACGGAGGCGCATCGCGCCGGCATCCCCACCACCTCCACGATCATGTATGGCCATATCGAGACGAACCGGCAGCGCGCCGCGCACATCGCCACGCTGCGCGAGATCCAGCGCGAGACGGGCGGCATCACCGAGTTCGTGCCGCTTTCGTTCGTGCATAGCGAGGCGCCGATGTATCAGAAGAGCCTGATCGACGGCCTGCGCCCCGGCCCCACCGGGCAAGACGTGATCAAGATGTACGCCGTCTCGCGCCTGATGCTGAACGGCTTCATCCCCAACATCCAGGTCTCGTGGGTGAAAGAGGGCACGCGCCTGGCGCAGATCGGCCTGACGGCGGGCGGCAACGACGTGGGCGGCACGCTGATCAACGAGAGCATTTCGACGGCGGCGGGCGCGGCCAACGGCCAGCTCGTGCGCCCGGCCGAGCTGCGCCGCGTCGCCCGCGACCTCGGCCGCTTGCCGGCGGAGCGCAGCACGCTCTACGGCATTCGCCGCGTCTTCCACGCAGAGCCGGCGGCGCTTGAGCCGTTGGACGACCCGGCGCTGGACACGGCGCAGTTCGGGTCGTATGGCCAGCTCACGCACGACACCGCCTTCCGCTTCGTCGCGTTCTTCGAGGAACAGAAGGCCGCCGACGCCGTGCGGTAGGCCCTCGCTATGGGTGCGGCGTTGGCGATACATTCGTCGGCGACGCAGGCCCAGTTGGGCCAGCAACGTATTTGCCGGCAGCCACATCGAAGTAGAAGAGCGTGCCGTCGTCTGCTCGCAGCGTCAGCACCTCACCGGTGGCGTCGATGATCTGTACTGTACCCGCCCGCATTGGTGTCGGGAAGATCCCTGATGGCCGTGCCGCCGGCTGGCCGCTCGCGACCTCAACGAACCCTTGGGCTGGGACAGAACTCAGCTCAGTTGGCAGGCGCCGGTAAGCGCCGGCGGACACGATCACGCGATCAGGACCGCTGCCTTCTACCCAGCGGTTCACAATCACCGTAGACTTGTCGGCGTGGTCGCCATTGTCGATGATCGTGCCCGCGCCGGCTGGCCGATGCGGAAGGGAGCCGTAAGGGTCTCTCGGCACTGCCGGGGTGGCGAGGATCTCGGGGTACGGCAGGCTCGTCGGCGGTGGTCGTCCCTCCAGCCGACTGACACACGGGCCTATCGCGTTCAGGAGGCCGCGCAGGCCGAGTGGTGCAGTACGCGCTGCCGCGTAGGCGGCGTCGTAGTCTGCATCGAGGTGAAAGCCCCGCAGGCACTCCTGCTGCGCCGGGCGTAGTTGCGTAAACGGTATAGCCGGCGCGGGCAAAGGGCTTGGCGAGGCCAGCGCAGCCAGCACCTCCGCTGTCGCCGCGCGCGAGGCACCAGCGCCGGCGGGCGCACGAAGATGGGCAGCCACGGCACCTATGGACAGCGCCAGGAGGCCGACCAAGACCACACCCAGCAGTGCGGCCGCCGGGAGGAGGCTGCGGCGCATTCGACGCTTCACCGGAGGCTCGGCGCCTACGGATGTGGCGCAGGCGAGGCACCCGCTCGAGTTGGCGACCCCGCTGGTCCTGAGACATACTTGCCAGCAGCTACGTCGAAGTAGAAGAGCGTGCCATCATCGGCTCGTACGGTAAGCACCTCGCCAGTTGCACCGACAATTCGAACCGGCCCTGCCTTGGTCGGCGTGGGGAACTCGCCGCTAGGGCGGTTGGCAGTGGGTGCGGCGGTGACCAAGAGCAATCCTTGCGATGGTTCCGCACGATAGGCTGCCGCATAGATGACAACCTCTGAGGGGGTTCCGGCATTCTCCTGCCAAGAATTTCCTCCGAGGTAGGTCTTGGGTAACCAGTAAGCGTGCTGGTCGACGATTTCGCCCGACCCAGCGGGGTGCCGATCATTCGGCGTAGCTACGAGTTGCGACGGAGACGGGGTGGCGAGTAGCTGCGGAAAAGGGAGACTGGCAGGCGGAGGGCGCCCTTCCCGGCGATCAACGCACGCCTGGATCGCGTTGAGGACGCCGCGAAGACCCTTCGGCGCGTTGCGTGTAGATTCATAGAACCCGACGAGGTTCCACTCCTGTAGACAAGCCTGCTGCGCCGGCGGTAGCTGCCCGAAGGGCACCCAGGCGACAGGTGTCGGGCTGACCGACGTACGCGCTGCAAGGCGATCAGTGGTCGCGCCGCTGGTGCCCGCCGACCCTGGATGTCCACGCGTTCGCATCGACGCCCCGGCGACCAGCAGCGTGACCAAGCCGACTACCACTCCAGCGGCGGCTGCCCCGGCGAGTAAGTGCACCCACCGAATCCGCGAAATGAAGCCTGACACGGTATGGCCTCTTTCTTGATCTTCAGTTCAGTTGTAACATGCTGTGTAATCGGCTAGTACCGCGTGGCGGAAGTACATCGTGAGTTCAGGCGACCAGCGGCTTGC
>CALFMN010000005.1 GCA_937879875.1 uncultured Chloroflexota bacterium
GTGCTGACCATGCCGCCGGGTTTGGCGGCGGCGCCGCCCAGCGCGCCGCCGGCGGCCGGCGCACCGCCAGTGGCCGGCGCACCGCCGAGCGCCCGCGCGAGCGCGGCGCCTGTCCGCGCCCACGCGGCGGCGGCCGCTTCGTCGTCTGCCGCCGCCACGGACGCTGAGGCGCCCGTCCAGGACGCGGCGCAGCCCGCGGTCCAGGCCCAGCCGGTTGCTGCCGCCGCTGTCCCGGCGATGGTCAACGCGATCAACACCGATTCGCCGGTGCTGACGCTGCCGCCTGGCCTCGCACAGAGCGCCAGCGCGCCGTTCCCGGCGACGGCCTTACCCGCCGCGCGCCTGCCGCAGATGAACGTGGCGCCCGCCGGCGCGGCCGTCAGCGCCCCCGCGGCGCCGGTCAGCGCTCCCGCCCCGGTGCAACCGGCGGCCGCGCCCCGCATCAACGCCGAAGAGTCGCGGTCGTCGAGCGAAGCCGTGGCGCCCGCGGCGGCGGCATCCAATGCGGCGGACGACGCCGTAGCCGCGCCCGATCTCTCCGCTGTCCCCGACGCATCCAATCCGCCGCAGACAGCCGCCGTCGAGCCGCCCGCCGTCTCGGCCGTTTCGGCCCGAACAGGCTTCCCCAGCGTGGCGCCGATCGGCGCGGCACGGGTCGCCGGCGTGCCCGGCAGCGCGGCGCCGCGCAACAGCGCCGCACTGTTGACAGGTCTCCCGGCCGGCGCCGGCCAGCTTCCGGCGGTCGCACAGACCCTCGCCTCCAGCACAATCGGCCCGGCCACGGCGGAGAGCGAGGCGCTGCCGGACGTGAGCCCGACAACGCGGCCATCCGCCGCGAATAGCCTCGACGCCACGCGTACACCAGCGCCGCTCGCGCCAGAGCCGCTGCCGGCCCAGGCCGCCGTTCCCGCCCCTGCCGCCTCCGCGCCCGCGAGCGCTGGCGGCGCGGGCGGCGGGCTCAGCGGCGGCGGCTCCGGCGGCTCCGCGCCCGCCACGGGACTTGCCGGGCTGGCGCTGCTGGGCGTGGCCTTCGTCTTCCTTGGGAGCCCGCGGGACCGCAGACGCGGCCCGCCTTCCCCATCCTATGCTCCCCCGACTCCTCCGGGCTGACCCTGTCCGGCGCCTGAGAAGGCCGGATCCGCGCGCCCCGATGGCGGTTTGCCAGGGCGCGTGCGGCCGGTGCTTGTGGGCGCCCCTTGCCCGCCACGGCGCGATCCCGCCCTTTGGCGAACGGCGTTCGGGCGAACTGCCCGCGCACCCGCCATTGACGTGACGTCGCGTGGCGCCGTGGCGGCCCTGCCGCCGTGCAATGTGCCCGCGGCAGAGGCATGCGACAGGACGTCTACTCGGAGGAGGTTACCTGGTTTGGAGCGGAGGAAATTCCCTCCACTGATCCTGATTGGGCTGGCGCTGCTGGGCTTCGCCCTGAGCGTCCTGCTGGTAACCCGGGCCAACCCGGATGCCAGCGCGGCCGGCGGCAGCGCGGCGTGGCTGAGCATGGCGCATACCATGTCCGGCACGTGGCGTGTCTTCGCGGTGGCCCTCGGCCTGCTGGCTCTCGCCAGTGTGTTTGTGCCCGGAGTTACTTCCACGCATCGGGCGTTTGCGCGGCGCAGCGTCGCCGCCGGAGGTGACGGGCTCGGTGAGATCGACTGGCTGCGGCTGGAGTCCGTTGTGACTCTGCCGGAGCCCCGATCGGCGCTGCGCCTGCTCCCCACCGACCCGATCGCGGAGGCCACGGTGCATCCCGTGGACTGGGACCGCCTGCTGGCTCCGCCGGCGCTCGTTCCGGACGAGCCGGCGGACCCGATGGCGGAACCCGGCTGGCTGTTCCGCGATGCTCCCGCCGCGCAGGCGGGGCTCGCGGGCGACGCGGAGTTGACGCGGGCGATCGTCTCCAATCTCGGCGCCGGTGTGGTGGCCGTGGACGAGACGGGCCGCGTGAGCTACGTGAACCCGACGGCGGTCCAGATGCTGGGCCGCGACGAGGAACAGGTGCTGGGCCGGTCCCTGCACCCCTGCCTCGAGTTGGGCGAGACGCAGATCGCCTGTCTGGTGCGTGATGTGCGGCGCAGTGGACGCACTATCCGCATCGAGGATGCCGCTCTGCGGCGTCCGGATGGCAGCGCCCTGTTCGTTTCGCTCACGGTTGCGCCGCTTGAGGGCGGACGCGGCGTCTGTGGCGCCGTGATCGCTCTGCACGACGTGACCGAGCGCCGGGCACAGGTGGCGGCACTGGAGCACATGGCGCTCCACGACCCGCTCACCGAGTTGCCCAACCGTATCCTCTTCCGCGACCGGCTGCGGCAGGCGCTGCTGCTGGGCAAGCGGAACAGCGGCGGCACGGCAGTGCTCGCCATCGACCTGGACGGCTTCAAGGCGGTCAACGACCGGCTGGGCCCCCAGGCGGGCGATCTGCTGTTGCAGCAGGTGGCGGCGCGGTGCCAGGTGGCGCTGCGGGCCTCGGATACGGTGGCGCGCATGGGCGGCGATGAGTTCGCCGTGATTCTGCCCGGCGCGGACAGCGCGGGTGCAACGCGGGCCGCACAGCAAATCGTGCGGGCCATCGAGCATCCGTTCACCGTGGAGGGGCAGACCGTGTATGTGGGCGCGAGCATCGGCATCGCCGCGGCTCCCGGTTACGGCATGGAGGCAGCTAGCTTGCTGCGCTGCGCCGATGCGGCCATGTTTGTGGCCAAGGCGGCGCGATGCGGCATCGCCGTCTACGCGGACGGCGACGACCGACGCATTCCGTAGGCAGCGCCGGGGCCAGCGCTGGCCCCGGGCTTGCGGAACGGTCCGGGCGCTCCGGCTTCGGCCGGGGCGCCCGGCGAGACGGGCAGCGGCACGAGTCGCTGCCCGTCTTCGTGTGTGTGGCGCCAAAGGCTATTTCGCGGGCAGGATCACGGTGCCGATGATCTTGGCGCCGTCGATCGGCCCCCAGAAGCGGGAGTCGCTGCTGTTTGTGCGGTTGTCGCCCAGCACGTAGTACTGCCCTGACCCCAGCACCACGAGGCAGTATTGGCCCTGGCACTCGGTGCGCTGCGTGATGTACGGCTCGGCGATCGGCTGTCCGTTCACCGTCACCCCGTTGTCGTGCACACCCACCGTCTCGCCCGGCGTGTCGATCACACGCTTGATGAAGTCCTTCGCGTCGCCGCCCTGCACCGGCGGCGGATGAAACACGATCACATCGCCATGCTGTGGCATGCGCCGGGCGGTATCGACCTGAAAATGCTGCCCGTCGCGGAGTGTGGGCAGCATCGCAGAGCCTCGGTTCGTCATTCCCACACGATGCGACGAACCCGAGCTGCACGCGAGCAGCAAGATCGCGGGCGCGGCCAGCAAGCCCAGGCGATGGGCGATCGACGCGTTCACGGTGTGCACTGCTGCGGCGCCTGCTGCAGCGCCTGCGGGCTGCAGAGGCGCACGTTGAACGAGCCGGCGCTGAGCGTGGCGAGGTCGAAGGTGTCGAAGTGTGTCAGCGTCAGCGTCGCCGGGCCGGGCGGCACGATGCCCGGCGCGTTGCTGCCCGTCACCGTGCCGCCGGCAGCCGGGTCGGCGGCGTGGTCGAAGCGGATCGCCGCGCTGCCGCCGACGCGGCCGGCGGTGCTCGGGTCGTCGCAGGGCGCCGGATTGCTGGCGCAGGAGCGGCCGTTGGGGAAGGCCAGCGTGGCGCTGCCGTCGGCGGTCGTGGTCAGCGAGATGCCGCCGGCAGACCAGACGCCGGCGAACGGCGCGAAGCCGGCCAGCGGAGCGGGCGCCGGCGTGGTTGTGGCAGCGGGTGTGGGCGATGGCGTGGGCGAGGGAGCAGGCGTGGCCGGTGCGGGGCTCGGCGTGGCCGGGACAGCGGGCGCCACGGCGGCCGGCGTGGACACCGGCGTGGCAACTCCCGCCTGAGCACCGCTTGCCGGCGTTGCGGCGCGGACCGTTGCAGGCGCTGTTGGCGCCGGTGTGGCGCTCAGCACCGGTCCGACGGGCACGGTGTGGGCGCTCGACTTGCCGGCGCCGAGGCTGCCGATGAAGACGGCGGCCAGCAGCACGACCAGCGTCACGCCGATCGCCGGCAGGTGGATGCGCTGGGCCGGCAGGAAGCGCACGACCGCGACCTTGGTCACGGCCAGCAGCACCAGCGCCGTGCCGCAGATCAGCACCAGCGTCGCCGAAGGCTCGCTCAGGCCATCGCCGAACAGCGCGATCCAGATCAATGCCTGCACCGTCAGCGCCACGAGCGCGGTGGCGTAGCCGAGGAAGCGGTGGCTCTGCCGCAGGCGCCGGTAGGTCGGCAAGGCGAGTTGATAGTCGCCGAGCACGGCGATGCGCATCAGCGTCGCGTTCACCACGCCGAACGCGAGGTCGAGGCCGGCCAGCGCCACGCGCACGGGCATGCGCTGGTCGAAGAGCCAGCGCAACGGCGCAGGGATCGCACCGCGGCCGGCGAGCTGCGCCCACCAGATCACGGCGGTGATGCCGGCAAGCAGCAGCACGAGCACGGCCGCCGCGACGATGTGGCCCGCGTTCAAGCTTGTCGGGCGGCGAGCAGGCGTCGCCGGGCGGGCAAAAAAGGAGTCGAGGCTCCCGCCGCCGTCGGCGTCTGCCGCCGGCGCCGGCATGGCGGGCGCGGCGCCGTTCGCCGCTGCCGAAAGCGCCGGGTCCGCGGCGTGCGCGCGGTTGGCTTCCGGCAGGGAAATCGCGGCGGCCGGCGCGCCGTTTGCCGGGTGGTTCTCAGGCGGTAGGTTGTCCCGTCCGGCGGGCGCCGATGGCTCGACCGCCGTGCTCGCCCGCTCGGCGCCGGAGAGCAGCGGCGCGGCTTTCGCCGCGAGCGCCGCGCCGACCGGCATTTGGGGCGCTTCCGCCGCCGCCTGGCGCAGATCGGCGAGGAAGGCGACGGCGCTGTCGTAGCGGTCGTCCGGGCGCTTGCTGGTGGCGCGGCGGACGGCAGCGTCGAGTTTCTCAGGCGCGTCCGGCAGTGCCGCGCGGATCGAGGGCGGCGGCGCGTTGAGATGCCGCTGGATGATCAGATACGGCGTGGGGCCGGCGTAGGGCGTGTGACCGGTGATCAGCTCGTAGGCGACGATGCCGAGCGCGTAGATATCCACGCGCCGATCCACGGCCCCGCCGAGCGCCTGCTCCGGCGCCATGTAGTTCGGCGTGCCGGCGCCGCCTTCGACCTCGGTGTAGTCCAGGCTCTCGCGCAACACGCGCGCCAGACCGAAGTCCGCGAGCAGCGGCCGGCCGTGTTCGTCGATCAGCACGTTGACCGGCTTGATGTCGCGGTGAATGACGCCGCGGCCATGTGCGTAGGCCAGCGCCTCCGCGATCGGCGCCAGGCCTTCGACGACATCGCCGAGTGTGGCGAACTGCTGTGCCTGATCGCGCAGCGTGCCGCCCTCGGTGAGCTGCATGACGAGATAGGCGAACCGGCCCTCCTCGCCGTAGTCATGCACCGTGACGATGTGCGGATGCTGGAGCCGGGCCACGGCCTTCGCCTCGCGGGCGAAGCGCAGCAGAAAGGTCGGATCGGCGTTCAGCGCCGGGCTGAGAACCTTGATCGCGACCTCGCGTTCGAGCGCGAGGTGCGTGGCGCGGTAGACCTCGGCCATGCCGCCGCGGCCGATGATGCCCTCGATGCGGTAGCCGCCAAGTCGTTGGCCTTCGTGCAGCACAGATCCGCCGTTCACGCCACGCAGGGTTGCCGTTGCGGAAAGGTTAACAGCAGTGCAATGCGAACGCAAGACATGAAACGTACGACGACAAGGCTTCAGTGTGCTATTTGTTCAGCGTGCTATTCGTCGGGTTACAACAGCCGCGCGGGTAACACGCGCGGCGCCGTCAGCGTACCAGCCGGTAGCCGAGGCCGCGCATTGTCAGCAGGTGGCGCGGCCGCTCGGAGTCCGGCTCCAGCTTGCGCCGCAGCCGCGAAATCACCTGCTCGATATTGTAATCGCCCACGCCGCCCTGATATTCGGGCCAGACGGCGTTCGCCAGCTCTTCTTTCGTGACCAGCGCCTCGCCGCGCTCATACAGCGTACGCAGCGCCAGGAACTCTTTGGCCGTGAGCTGCACCTGTCGTGCATCTACCCAGACCCGCGCCGTCGTCAGATCGACGCGCAGGCCGCCCGCGGCCGGCTCCTCTTCGGCGCCGACGGTCTCGTCCGCCGCATCGAAGAAGAGGGTGAAGCCGCCGACGCCGATCAGGTCGCCGTGGCGC
This sequence comes from uncultured Chloroflexota bacterium, assembly GCA_937879875.1. GTDB lineage: Bacteria > Chloroflexota > Dehalococcoidia > CAUJGQ01 > CAUJGQ01 > CALFMN01. Next base: position 6,212 of record CALFMN010000005.1, read on the forward strand.
AGCGGCTCGGGCGCCTCGATGCGGCGGCCGTTCAGCACGGTGCCGTTGCGGCTGCCCAGATCGCGCAGCAGGTAGCGTTCGCCGTCCCACTCGATCTGCGCGTGGCGGCGCGAGATGCGCTCGTGCGCGAGCACGATCGCGTTCTCGCCGCTGCGGCCGATGCCGGCCGGCTCGACGCCGAGCGGATAGATCGCACCGCCGCGCCCGCTGCCGCGTTCGATCAACTGGGCCATACCTGCTCCATCAGGCCCGTCAGCCAATACCAGCACTGTCAGCAAGCAGTCACCCGCCGGTCAGCCGCCGGTCAGGACGCGCCGCCGCATCGGCCATAGAGTAACAGTGTGAGCCGCGACAGATGCGGCCGGGGGCAGAAGCCCCAAACGAGAAGGAGCACACCACGATGATACTGAGCCTGAACGGCCTGCTTGCTAACCACAGCGGTTTCACCACCACGATCGCCGGCTTTGAGCACACCCTGAAGCAGCTGCAGACGCTGCAGCACCCCGAGGGCAAGCGCGGCCGCGGCGCGGGGCTCACCTCGACCGGCTAAGAGCCCTCGCACCATCACCACCAACCGACCCACACGAACCACAACACAGAAGGAGCATTCATCATGGAAAACTTCATCGCCAGTCACCTGACCACCCGCCAGCCCGGCCTGAATCCCTTCGCCGGGTTCGTCCTCGACGCCCGCACCGCCATCGACACGCTCATCGAGCTGCAGCAGCCCGAGGGCAAGCGCGGCCGCGGCAACGACGGCTTCACGGCGACCGGCTAACGCTGGCCATGATCTGGCCTTGCGGCTGCACCCGGTTGCACCTATCTATTCCCTCGCAAGGTGGCTATGGTGTCACCATTCCGCCACATCGGCGGTGGCGCCTGCTCACTGGATGGAAGGAGAACCCTATGACCGCGGAACCATCTCAACCGGAGGTTCCCAACGCGGACGGCGGCGCCGTGCAGGGCTACGTGCTGCGGACCGAAACCGGCGACCTCTACGCCATTCCGCTCGCCGAGCTTGAGCGTTTCCGCCTGAGCACAGAGCAAGGCGCTGCCTTGCAGGCAGCCACCGCCGAGGAGGGCGGGGTTCAGGGCTACAGCGCGCTGGCCGGCCTTTCCCTTAATCCGTTCCAGGGCATGACCATCAACGACATCGCCCTGACCAACACCATCGTGGGCTTCGAGCACACGCTGCAGCAGCTCCAGGCGCTGCAGCAGCCCGAAGGCCTGCGCGGCCGCGGCGCTCAGGGCGCGACCGCGACCGGCTAACGCCGGAGCGGCGCCCCGCCGGCGCGACTGCCGGCAGCCGTCGCAGCCACGGCACCGTCTCTTCGGGGACGGCGCCGTGATCATTGGCGCCGGCCGGATCGCTATGCCGACGCCAGCAGCGGACATCTCCGCGGAGAAGGAGGGCGCCATGTTGCTCTACAGCCAGCGTTGCGGTGTGACGGTGGCTTTCACCTCGGTTCCCGGCATCGCATCATGGCCCTTTGCCCGTTCGAGTTCCACGACGACCGCGTCGTATTCCGCTACCTGTTCGGGCGTGACGAGATCCCCCTGACAAAGCTGGACTATGTCACCCCATTGCGCACGCGCGTCCCCATTTTTCGCTACGAGATCCAGTTCGTCCATCACGCCGCCGCGCCCCGCATCATGCGGCTCCACTGCTCGCGCAGGCAGCAGGCGCAACTCGTGGATCTCTTCACCGAGCGAGGAATTCTGGTCGGCGACGCATGACCAGCCAGATGCTGCACGAAGAGTTCCACAAGAGGCGCCGCTATGTTCGTTTTGCTGGCCCTTCCCCTGTTTATCCTGCTCTTCGGCTACCTCCTCGTCCGATGTCTGTGGCTGCTGACACCGTCCGGCCGCAAGCGATGGTACGCCCGCGCACTCGGCGCCACCTCCTCGTGGTGGGAACTGCCGGTGGTGGGGTATCAGAACGAGGCACTTGCCCGCAGCCTGGGAGCGCGGGGCTCGCCCAATCACTGGAGCTGGGTGCTGTGGACGGGCTGGCAGGCACTCGTCGGCCTGCTCTTCAGCGCCGGATTCCTGTTCGTGCTGATGCTCATTCTGACACAGCAGTAATCGCGTGCGCCGGCCGAGACACCACGCCCTGGGCGCGATCCCATCCCCACCTCGGTGCCCGTTCTCTCCCGCAGCAAGCCGCCTTTCAGGGCGGCTTTGCCGTGTCGTGCGCCTGTCGTGCCACTCGGTGAGTTGTGGCGGGATGGGCACCGCTGCCTCGTAAGCGACGGTGCTTTGCCATGACCGAGACCTCGTGGCCAACGCCCGTCAGCGTTGTCAGCAAGCGGTCAACCGCGCGTCAGCCGCCGGTCAGTACAGGCGCCGGCATCCGGCAGAAGATATGAGTGTGAGCTGCGACGGACGCAGCCAGCGGCGGGCAGCCGCCCGCCCCCAGCAAAAAGGAGCAACAACCATGAAAGACCTCTTCACCAGCCACCTGAGCCCCGGCCAGTCCGCACTGGATCCCTTCGCCAGCTTCATCACCGGGCTGCGCCTCGCGGCCGCCACCGTGGCCGAGCTGCAGCACCCGCAGTACAAGCGCGGCGGCGGCAACGGCTACGGCACCAGCGGCTAAGACTCCGGCGAGCCCCACCGCGAATCGAATAGCACGAAGTACAACGCAAAAGGAGCAAGCATCATGGAAAACTTCATCGCCAGCCGCCTCACCGCCAATCAGCCCGCGCTGAATCCCTTCGCCGGGTTCGTCCTCCAGGCCCGCACGGCCGTCGAACTGCTCGCCGAGCTGCAGCACCCCGAGGGCAAGCGCGGGCGCGGCAACGGGCTTTCGGTGTTCGACGGTGCCAGCGGCTGATTCGCTCACCATACCGCGACCAGCGTCAGGTTTCAGATCGACAAGGAGGCGTTGGCGGCCCACCCACGCCCTGCCGCGAGCGCGGGCCGCAGCACCCACAAAGAAAGAGGAGGATCGCCATGCGTATCCGCATCATCACCACGACCATCGCCCTCGGCGCCGCGCTCATCGCCGGCGCCGCGCTCACCAGCAGCGCCCAGGCCAGCGGCCCCTGCGCCGACCCCGGCAATAACTGCCCCAACAACGGCCAGGTCGTCTTCACCACCGGCGGCTCCGGCAGCGGCAGCTCCGGCTCAGCCTCGCAGAGCGGCCCCTCCGTCAGCGTCAATCCTGGGTCAGGCGCGATCGGCGACACCGTCACCGTCTCCGGCCAGGGCTTCGCCGCCAACGGCCGCGGCAGCATCGTCTTCATCAACCTGGTGACGCCCGACGGCGGCACGGTGGAGATACGCAACAACGGCGATCCGCTGGTGTACGCGGGCAGCGACGGCTCCTTCAGCGCCGACGTGGTCGTGCCGTCGAAGGCACAGCAAGGCCGGCAGCAGGTCTGCGTCAACAGCCTCGTGACGGCGAAGGTCTGCACGCCGTTCACGGTCGGCGGCGGCTCCGCTTCGCAGCCCAACAATCCGCCGGCGTCCAACCCGCAGTCGATCGCCGGCCACTACCAGTGCTCGAGCATGCTGCTGGTCGGCTTCGGCAGCCAGTGGTGTACCGGCAGCGAGCCGGTGCTGGCCCTCTACAACGACGGCACCTACAGCTTCGGCGACGCCTCCGGCACCTACACCTACGACGGCTCCAACGTCTCCTTCGACGGCGGCCAGGTGCTCGGCACGGTGCAGAACCGCAAGCTGACCTTCGATATCACGACCGACGCCGGCACCGTGCGCTACACCTACATCCGCATGGACTACTAACCCGCGGCGCGGTTGCGGCCAGCGCGACCCGCATACAAGCATCCGGCGCCGGGCAGAAGCCCGGCGCCGTTGTCGTACGGAGGTGCCAGCATGCGTCGTCTCATTCGTTTCTCACTCCTCACCACCCTCGTCACACTCATTGGGCTCGCCTGCTCGCCCGCGGCTCACGCGCTCGGCCACGGGCGCGGCGACGGTCCAGACGGCCGCTGGCAGCTCATCGCCGGGCCGTCCGGCAGCACGGTACGCGGTGCCCTCGGCCCGATCTACACCTTCCAGGCCGGCGATCGTGCCTACGAGGCGCTGCCGGCTGCCCAGCCGCTCAGCGGCGGCCGCGGCTACTGGGCGTATCTGCCGGCGGACGCGACGATCGATGGCGGCGATGCGGGCGCGCCCTGTGAAGTCAAGCTCCCGACCGGCGCGGGCTGGGTGCTGATCGGCGATCCGTCAAGCACCCGCCGTGCGATCGTGCTCGGCGATACGCCGCTGGCGCTTGCCGATGTGCTGGTCTATGACGCGGCGCATCATGGCTACACGTCGGTGCTCAAGCGGGTATACAGTGAAAGCGGCGCGATTCACGAGATCACGACCGCCGATCTGGAGCCGGGCCAGGCGGCCTGGGCCAGACTGAGGGCCGACGGCGGCTCGATCACGGTGGATGGCTGCCCGGTGTAAGCGCAGGCGGGCGGGCTCGCTCTGAAAGGCTATTGACGCGGCAGGCGTCGCTCATCACGCTCAGAGCGTTGCTCGACCTGTACCTCCGGGACGAATCAGCGAACGGCAGCGGCGCGGCCCGGCCCCGCGCCGCTGCCGCGTGACAAGGGGTGCTCGATGACGGTCGAAGAGCATGTTGTCGGCTACGGCGCCGATACCGAACGTACGCCCGACGAAGGCAAGTACGTCTACTGCATCATCGAGTGCGCCGCGCCGCAGAGCTTCGGCCGTATGGGCATCGGCGGCCGCAACGACGAGGTCTGCACGATCGAGCACGGCGGGCTTTCGGCCGTCGTTTCCAATACGCCGGTGGTTGTCTACGACCCCACGCGGGAGAATGCGCTCACGCACGAGCATGTGATCGAGACGGTGCTGCGCGAGTTCACCGTGATCCCGATGAGCTTCGGCGCCATCTTCCGCACGCACGACGACGTAGTCGAGTTCCTCAAGGACACGGCCGACGCCCTGCGCGACGTGTTGCAGAAGATGGAAGGCAAGATCGAGTTCGGCCTCAAGGTCAACTGGGATCCGGAGACGGTGCTCAAGCAGGTGGAGGAGGAGACGGAAGAGATCCGCCGGCTCAAAGAGGAGATCCTCACCAACCGCCTGACCTCGACCTACTTCGCCCGCATGCAGCTCGGCCGCATGGTCGAGCGGGCGATGAGCGAAGCCTCCGATGCCTACGTGCGTGAGATCTACGACCAGTTGCGCGGCTGCGCCATCGCCTCGCGCCACAACAAGCCGATCGGCGACAAGATGATTCTCAACGCCGCCTTTTTGATCGAGCGCGAGCGCGCGGCCGAGTTCGACGATCAGGTGCAGGAGATCGCGCGCAAGTACGAGGGCCGGCTGCGCTTCCAGTACACCGGCCCCTGGCCGCCCTACAACTTCGTCAATATTCACCTGAAGCTGGAACGCGCCGGGGTCGCCAGTTGACGCCGGAACGCGCCGGGACCGCCAGACGATGCTGCTGCAACTGCTGACCGCGCCCGTCTCGCTGCCGGTGTTCGGCTTCCGCTTCATCTTGCAGCAGTTGTTGGAGGTGGCGGAGCAGGAGCTGATGGACGTCGACCGCATCCACGAAGAGCTGCTGCTCCTGCAACTGCGCCTGGACGAGGGCGAGATCACCGAGGAGGAGTATCTGGACGCCGAGGCCGAGATCATGGTGCGGCTGCGCGAGGCCCGCGCCTACCGCGAAGCGCGGGGGGCAGGATGAGCGCACCGCGGGCCGCAGCGCCGCACGCAGACCCTGCCGCGGCGCGCGAGGCTTCGCCGCCGTCCGCGCTGTACTATCTCTACGGCGTGCTGGCGCCCGGCGGCCGCGCCGTCGAACGGCTCGCGGCCGGGACGATCAATGGCATGGCCGAGGGCGCGCCGCTGTTTGCCATCGAGGCCGGCGGGCTCGTGGCCGCGGTCAGCCTGGTATCCGCCGCGCAGTTCGACGAGGCGCCGTTGGCGGATCTGCTGGCAGACCTGCCGCGGCTCACGCCGCTGGCCGTGCGCCACGAGAACGCCGTCCACGCCCTGGCCGAGGCCGCGGACGCCGTGGTGCCGGTCACGTTCGGCGCCATCTATCGCGACGCGGGCGCCGTCGTGCGGCTGCTAAGCGACGGCGCCGCGCAGTTTCGCGCCTTGCTCGATCGGGTGCGCGGCCGGCAGGAGTGGGGGGTGAAGCTGTTCGCCGAGCCGGCGGCGTTGGAACAGGCCGCCGCGGCCGAGAGCGAGGAGCTGCGCCGGATCGACGCGGAGCTCGCCGTCGCGTCGCCCGGCCGCGCCTACCTGCTGGCGAAAAGCCGCGAGCGCGTCGTGGCCCGCGAGGCGGAGCTGCTGGGCGCCGTGCTGGCGGAAGACGTGCTGCGCCGCCTGGCGCTGCTCAGCCGCGACACCCGCGTGGACGAGCCGGCGCTGGCGGGCGGCGCCCCGTGGCTGCTGCTCAAGGCGGCGTTTCTGGTGGAGAACGAAGGCGCCGAGCGTTTCCTGGCGGAGGCGGGCACGACCGAGCGCGAGTGTGCGGCACGCGGGCTTGCGCTGCAGTGCTCGGGACCGTGGGCGCCGTACTCGTTCGTCACACGCGGTACCATTCCAGATGCAACAGTTGCCGATGAAGCTATTGCGGCCGAAACGTTTACCGAAACGTTCGCTGGCCCGGCTGCGGGTGACGTACGATGACCACGCGGGCGCCGTCTGCTGCGGCCGTCTCGCTGATCGATGCAGTGGATCTGCTGCTGAATCGCGGCGCCCTGCTCACCGGCGAAGCGACGCTCTCGCTGGCGGGCGTGGACCTTGTCTATGTGGGCCTCAATCTGCTGATTACGTCGGTCGAGACGATGCAGCAGCAGGGACTCGTTGCCGGCCGCAGCGAGCCGTGGCCCGAGCGGCAGCCCGCCGGGACCGGGCGCATGCCGGGCACCGCGGCGCCGCGCCGGCTGCCGGATATGCGCCCGCCGCCGTCTGCGGCGATGGCGACCGGCCACCTGGCGCCCGAGCAGGCCGCGGCGCTCGCGAGCCTGGCGGAGCACGCCACAGCCGGCAGCGAGCAGCGGCCGGAGCAGGGGCTGGCGCGGCTGGCGCTGGCGCTGGTGGAGCTGTTGCGGCAACTGATGGAGCGGCAGGCCGTACGGCGCATGGAAGGCGGCAGCCTCGCCGAGGCGGACGTGGAGCGGATGGGGCTCGCGCTGCGCGAGCTGGAGCAAACGATGACGGCGATGCGTGAGGCGTTCGGCCTCTCGGCAGAGGATCTGAACCTCGACCTCGGGCCGCTCGGCCGGCTGCTGGGCGACGTACCATGATCGAGTTCGGGCGCAGGAGCGCCGGCCCGCCCCCCGCGACGACGCTCGTGGACATCCTCGACCGGGTGCTCGATAAGGGACTGGTCGTGGCCGGCGACATTCGCGTCTCGCTGGCCAACGTCGAGTTGCTGACGATCCGCATCCGGCTGCTGGTGTGCTCGATCGACAAGGCCGCGGAGATCGGGCTCGACTGGTGGCGGCGCGACAGCTTCCTGAGCACCGCGGCGCAAACAGAAACCGAGGAGACGGCGGCGCTGCGGGCGCGCGTCGAGACACTGGAGCGGCTGCTCGGCGAGCGAACGGCCGTGGAGCACGAGCGCGGCGGTCCGCCCGCATAGGCGGGTCGAGCCGGGAGAGGGATGGCTCAAGATGGTGGTGGAGCGCCACTCCGGTGGCACCAGCCTGATCGACGTACTCGATCGCGTGCTCGATAAGGGCATCGTGATCGACGCCTGGGTGCGCATCTCATTGGTCGGTATCGACCTGATCACGGTCGAGGCGCGCATCGTCGTCGCCTCGATCGATACCTATCTGAAGTATGCCGAGGCGGTGGGCATCACCTCGCCCATCGCCCGCGCGCCACTCGGCCCCGCGCGCGAGGGCGGCGCCGCGCCGACGGAACGCACCGTGGTGGAGCGGCGCGAGACGACGCGCGAAGGCTAGGGCCGCGCGGGTGACGTTTGGACCGAGGACATGGCGATCCACCCGGAGAAGACGAGCGAACGAGAGCGCGACGCGACGTTGCGGGAGGGCGTGGCGAGCGGCGGCGATCTGTTCGACATCTACCGCAGCAGCGGTACGGCGGCGCGGCTGGCCGAGCTGCACGAGCTGGTGCTGCCCACACTGGAGATGCTGGCCGGCGCCCTGGGCTATGAGCGCGCGTTCGTTTGTCTCGTGGACAGCGAGGCCGGCAGCGTCGCCGGTATGGTCGGCGTCAACCCACCCGACGGTCTGCTGGAAAACAACGTGTTCGATCTGTCCCAGCACACCCCGATCGTCGAAGCGCTGCGCAGCGGCCGGCCGTTGCGCGTGGACGACGTGATGCGCGACCCGCGCGTGCCCGAGGCGGCGCGACCGCACTACGCGGGCTACGGGCTGATCGCCTTCGCCGCGGTGCCGCTGCCGCCGGCATCGAGTGTGCTCGTCGTCAGCCGCGAGCGGGCGATCGGCGAGCGTGAGGTGAACGCTCTGCTGCCCTACGCGGCGCAGCTTGTGGCGGCGATCACCGAGCGGGGCGAGGTGCGCCGGCTCAGCGAATCGGACGAAGAGCACGCCGTCGCCGAAGAATGGCTCTGGTGGCTGGTCAACGCCGTGCAAGACCCGGTGCTGCTCACCGACGAAGGCAACAATATCCTGCTCGCCAACCAGCACGCCGAGCGACTGCTCAAGCCTGGCTCGGACGACAGCGCCGGCAAGCGCTACGCGATCGAGATCAACAACGTCTTGCTCTCCGCCTCGCTCTCCAGCTTCGCGCTCGAACAGGAAGGCGGCGCCAGCCGCGACCTGACGCTGGTGGACCCGATCGAGGGCACGGAGCTGCTGTTTGAGCTGATCCGCAAGCCGGCCACCAATCTGCGCACGGGTGAGAGTGCCCAGGCCTGCGTGCTCAAAGACGTGACCGATCTGCGCCGCGCCCTGGATGAGCTCACACAGACGCTCGGCGGCCTCGAGACGGCCGGCGACCAGGCGCGGCACGAGCGGGACCGCCTCAACCTGATCCTCGGCAACGTGGCCGACCCGATCGTCGTCACCGATCCGGATGGGCAGATCGTGCTGATGAACCAGCCGGCCGAGCGGCTGTTGCAGCCGCGCGAGGCGGCCCGGATGCCCGCCGACGTCTCCACCACGTATCTGGCCAACGATGCCCGCTTCAGCTCGTTCCTCTCGCAACTGCGGCTGGAGGCGAGCGCCGTCAAGCAGGGCGAGATCCAGATCGTCGACCCGGAGACGGACGAAGCGCTGACGATGAGCGTGACCGCAACCGAGGTGCAGGAGCGGCTGGGGCAGGTGACCGCGATCGTCTGCGTGCTGCACGACCTGACCAGAATCCGCGAACTCGAGCGGCGCACGCTGGAGCAGCAACTGTTCGAGTCGGAAAAGCTGGCCGCCGTGGGCCGCCTGGCCGCCGCCACCGCGCACGAGATCAACAACCCGCTGGAGGCGATCAAGAACGCCCTCTACCTGCTGGTCAGCCGCACGGCCGAGGACGATCCGAACCGCAAGTTTCTGGAGATCGCCAGCCGCGAGACGCAGCGCGTCTCCACGATCATGCGGCAGATGCTCGGCTTCTATCGCCCCGTGGTGGAGAAGTCGATCACCGATGTCAACCAGGCGCTGACCGATGCGCTGGCGCTGCTGGACCGTCATTTGCGTCAGGCGCGCGTCAGTGTGCGCCCCGCGCTCGACCCGTCGTTGCCCTCGATCCTCGCCTCTGCCGACCAGCTCAAACAGGTCTTCCTGAACCTGTTGCTGAACGCGCGGGACGCCATGCCCGAAGGAGGCACGATCCGCATCACAACGCGCATGACGCGCGAGACGGACGCCGAGTTCATCGAGGATGGGCACCGCTTGCTGGTGCAGTTTCAGGACAACGGCAGCGGCATCTCGGAGGAGCATCTGCGTCACATCTTCGAACCGTTCTTCTCCACCAAGAGCGAGACGAAGGGCACCGGCCTCGGCCTCTGGGTAAGCCTGGGCATCGTGCGTCAGCACGGCGGCCAGCTCAAGGTCCAGAGCCGGCCGGGTCGCGGCACGACCTTCACCGTGGCGCTGCCGGCGGAGGCTGCGGATGTCTGATGCGCCCCCCGCCCGCGTGCTGGTCGTGGACGACGATGAGAGCGTCTCGATCACGATGCACGCCGTACTCGAACAGGAGGGGTACGCCGTCGCTACGGCGCGATCTGCTGCCGAGGCGCGGGCGGCGCTGGAGCAGGCAGCTTTCGACGCCGCCCTGCTGGATCTGCGTCTGGAGGATGCGGACGGCATCGAGGTCTTGAACGAGGTCGGCCGCCGCCAGCCCGAGTGCTCGTGCGTGATGCTCACCGGCTACGGCTCGCTGGAGTCGGCCATCCGCGCGATCCGCGAGGGCGCCTACGATTACCTGCTCAAGCCCTGCGCCCTGGACGAGCTGAAGCTGACGATCGGCCGCGCCGTGGAGCGCTCGCGCCTGCGCCGGGCGCTGGAGGCGCGCGTCGCCGAACTGGAGGCCGCCAATGCCACGATCGCGGCCTTCAACCAGGACTTGCAGCGCCGCATCGATGAGGCCACGGTTGAGCTTACGCGCACGGTCGAGGATCTGCGCCAAACGCAGCACAATCTCGAAGAGTCGCAGCGGCAGCGCTTCGAGTTTGTCTCGATGATCGCGCACGAGCTGGGCCAGCCGCTGACGACAATCGTCGGCTATGCGCAACTGCTCGGCCGGCCCAATCAGCCGGAGGAGCGGCTGGGGCAGGCGCTCGACGTGATTGTGAGCGAGTCGCGCCGGCTGACGCGGCTCGTGCAGGACCTGGGCGACGTGGCACGCCTGACCACGGGCCGCTTCCAGGTGCAGACGGAGCCGGCCGACCTGGCCGAGATCGCCACCGCGCAGGTGACGCTGGCACAGGAGCGATCGCCCCAGCATCAGATCCGCATCGAAGGAGCGGGAACGCCGCTGCCGCTTGACTTCGACCCCGATCGCATCGCCCAGATCATCGCTAACCTGATCGGCAACGCGGTCAAGTATACGCCTGGCGGCACGATCACCGTGCGCGTGGGTGCGATCGACCATACGGTCGAACTGAGCGTGACGGACGAAGGAGCCGGCATCCCGCAGGACCGGCTGGAAGAGATCTTCGAACCGCACGTACGCCTTGTGCCCGAGGAGTCGGGGAACACGCCGCGCGGCGCCGGCCTGGGGCTGTACATCGCGCGGGGTATCGCCGAGGCGCATGGCGGCCAGTTGTTTGCGGAGAACGTGCCCGGCGGCGGCGCCCGCGTGACGCTGCGGCTGCCGCTGGAAGCGCGACCGGCACGGTTGCCTGAGGAGGCAAACGAGGCGTGAGCGGCGAACGCCGGAACGAGCTGGTCGCGGCGGCGTTCGACGAGATCGCCGTGCGGCTGCTGTTGCAGGGCGAAAGCTGGTTCAAAGTCCGCGCCTACCGCGAGGGCGCGCAGGCGCTGCGTGAGACACCGGAGAGCGTCGATGCGCTGCTGGCCGCGGGCAGGCTGGCCGCGCTGCCGCATGTCGGCAAGGCGATCGCCGAGAAGACCGCAGCGCTGCTGGCCACGGGCGCGATTCCCCTGCTGGAGCGGCTGCGCGCCGAGGTGCCAGCGGGGCAGGTGGCGCTGGCCAACGCGGGCCTGTCGCCCGCTGCCATACGCCGCCTGCACGCCGAGTTCGGCGTGGACGGCCCCGAGACGCTTGCCGCAGCGCTCGCCGCCGGCAAGCTCGACGGCGAGAAGAAGCTGCGCAGCGCGGCACTGGCCCTCTATCCCCCGTCCCCTTTCCCCCAATTCTGGAGGGAAAGGGGCGATCCAGTCTGAAGCGGTCCGTAAGGACGTCGGGTTACCCGAGCCGCTGCTGGGCGCGTCGCCACGAATCACTTCGGATATACGCCGCCGCACGGGTAACCGCACCGGCCACGGAACGCCCGACCCAGGATCGCCCCTCGCCCAGCATTGGGAGAGGGGAAGGGGGTGAGGGCGCGGGCCACCGCCCTCACTGCACCTGCTGGATGTCCGCCGTGTCCAGCTTCCAGACACCTTCTTCCACCACCAGCGTCCAGGCGCCGCTGAAGCGCCGTGTGACGCTGCCGCCGCTCGTCCTGTCCGTCGCGGAGAAGGTGACGGGCACGATCGGCGGGTCGCCGGTTGCAGGCTGCACGTCTTCGATCGTGACGCTCTGCGTGCTCTTGTAGCCCTGCTCCCAGGCGCTTTCGCCGCCTTGCTGCACCTGGTACGCCTTGCTCAACTGATCCCACGCCTCGAAGTAGCGCTGCTGGTTGAGCAGATCGTAGAAGTGGAGGACCTTCTCGTACGGGCTGAGGATATAGGCCGGGCAGGCCTGCGGGTCTTCCCATGCGGGCGAGATCGCTTTCGCCTGGTTGCAGGCCGCATCGGCGCCGGCAGCATCGCCGCCGCGGCCGGTCAGAAAGGCGACGACGCCCCAGACGCAGGCCTGATCGTCCTGCTTCCAGTCGCTCATCTGCAGCGTTACCTTGCGGGCATAGGCCAGGCGATCGGCGATCAGGTTCTGCGGATACGGCCCAGCCCACTCGCTGAACTGCATGCCATCCCACTTGTAGACGACGACGATCTGCGGGCTCTCGGCGTAGTCGCGGCAATAGGGTGAGGCGGCTTCCACGACCTCGGGCTGGCCGTCGCCGTCGATGTCCTTGAAGTCGAAGCCCGGCGTGTCGGTGCTGCCTTCGAAAACCGCGACGAACTCGGCGCCGTCCCAGCGGGCAACCGTCATCTGCGCCGCGTGAGCGCCGACGCCGGCGAACAGCGCCACGGCGGGCGTGCCCGCCACATCGGCCACGGTCATGCCGGCCACGTTTGCGTCCTTAATGGTGAAGGTCGCGCCCAGCGTGAAGCCGCTCGCGTCAGGAACGGCGATCGCCACGCTCCAATTGCTCAGCGCGGCCGCGCCGGGGATATCGGTGGGCGTGGCGTAGAGCACGGCCCAGCCGTTGGCGCCGGCGTTGGTGAAGTCAGCCGTGCTGGCGTCCTGGATTCGCGCCCCGACCGGCAGCAGCGCGGCCACGGCGTCCGGCACACCGACCTGCGCGGCAGCGGGTGCAGTATGGCGGAGCGCCGGCGCTGCGCCGAGCGCACCGAGCAGCACCACCAGGGCGGCGAACAGGAAGACGCGGGTTCCCGGCACACGCGACACGGCGACCTCCGAGGCAAAGATGGGGATGCCGCTGTATTGTACCGGCCGCAGCGAGCGCCCGCCGCATGAACGCTCGCCGTCACGGTTCAGTTGCCTGCGGATACGCCCGCGAACCCAACAAAGGGCTGCCACGGCGGTATCGGGATGATCTGTCCGCCTTTGATGCGGTAGCCTCCGCCGTCGTTGTTGCCGCCTCCCTGGCTTCCGCCCAGCGCCTGGCCGGCACTATGACCGTGGCTGATATGATGAATGACCGGCATGTGTGCCACCTCCTTCTCGCCTAGAACCAGAGCATAGACCTGGTCCTGAGGCACGATCCATGAACCGGTTCACACGGATCCGGTGAAGCCATCGGCACGTCGGACGAAGACCAGTTGCGCTTCGCAGCAGGGCAGATGCGTGCTCACGCGCAACCAGAGCCCCGGCCTCGTCTTGCTGCTGTTTCTCTCGACGATTCTCCAGAACTCACTCATCGGCAATGACGTGGACCGCACCATGCCGCCCGCGCGGGACCTAACCCTGATATCGCTGAAGCGATATCTGTCCCTTCCCGACACAGGAAGGGTGGGGTTCGAGGATCAGCGGGAGGCTGGAAGAACAGCCCCAGACGGCGGCGGGGCGGTGGTGTCCTTGTGAGGGACGCAGAAGGATGGTCTCCGGCTCTACCGGCTGTCCCCGACACTCCCTACCGTGCCGTGAAGCGCACGGGCAGGTGCTTGATGCCGCCGATGAAGTTGGAACGCAGCCGCTCGGGCGGGCCGGCGGGCTGAATATCCGGCAGCCGTTGCAACAGCTCCTCGAACATTACGCGCAGTTCCAGCCGCGCCAGGCTGGCGCCCAGGCAGAAGTGCTCGCCGATGCCGAAGGCGATGTGCTCGTTCGGCGTGCGCGGCTCGTCGAAGCGGAACGGGTTGGGGAAGATCGCCTCGTCGCGGTTGGCCGAGGGATACCACATCACCAGCTTCTCGTTGGTGCGGATGAGCTGTCCGCCGACCTCCGTGTCCTGCGTGGCCGTGCGCGACATGTGCGTGACCGGCGAGGTCCAGCGCAGAATCTCCTCGATCGCCGTGGGCAGGAGCGAACGGTCGTTTTGCAGCCGTTCGCGCTGCTCGGGGTGGTCGAACAGCGCCAGCAGGCCGCCGGTGGTCGCGTTGCGCGTCGTCTCGTTGCCGGCCACGATCAGCAGGAAGCAGAAGAAAAGGATCTCTTCGTCCGTCAGCTTTTCGCCGTCGATGTCCGAATCGACCAGCGTCGTGACCAGGTCTTCCTTCTTCTGGTACTGCCGCTCGGCCACCATCTTCGCGAAGTATTGGAACATCTCCATGCGCGCCAGATAGCCGGTCTGGTTGGCATCCACACCCTCGACCTGATATTCCGGATCCTCGGCGCCAAGCGTGCGATTCGTCAGGTCGAACATTCTCGGCCAGTCCGGCTCGGGCACACCCATCATGTCGCAGATCACGGCCAGCGGCAGGATCGAGGAGACCTCGAGCACGAAGTCGCATTCGCCCTTGCCCTGCACGTTGTCGAGAATGCGCGTGACGATGCGCCGCACGTGCGACTCCAGTTCGCCGATCGCGCGCGGCGTGAAGCCTTTGTTCACCAGCCGGCGCAGGCGCACGTGGCGCGGCGGATCGCTGGTGATCATCATCGTGCCGAGACCGGCGTCCTCTTCCGGATGGTGCGGATCGTTGCCGGCGGTAATGCCGAGGCCCGAGATGAAGAGCGTCGGATTGCGCGACACGTAGACGATGTCGTTGTACTTCGTGATCGCCCAGTGCGGCGGATAGGCGTGCCAGCGCTCGTGAAAGAAGACCGGCTGCTGCGCCCGCAGACGCGCCCACTGGTCGTGCGGCTGGCCGCGCACGTAGACATCGGGATCGAGCAGCTGGATGTCGCTGAGGTCGCGCCGCGTCTCCGTGGTCATCTGCAGACTCCGCCCCCGCGCGCCGGTGTTTTACCGGCGGTCAAATACGGTCATTGGAGCAAGTATAACGCCTGCCAGGGGCGCAGCGGCAGAGCCAAAGGACCCGGACGCGCGGGCCGCTCGCTACCGCGACCTCGCTTCAGATTGGGCAGTCCCACTACGCGCTGGGCAGGGCTATCCCGCTGCCGGACCGGCAAACCGCAGCTCGGCCTCCCAGCTCACGGGAATCGCCTCGCGGACGCTGCGCGAGGCGGGGCAGGCCGTCTCGTGCAGGACCAGCGCCCGGCGTGCCGCCGCCTCGTGCTCCGGCGCCAGGGGCAGTGTGTAGCGCGCCTGCACGCTCGCCAGCCGCACACGGCCCTCGCGCAGTACGACGCGGCCGCAGACCAGCGCCTCCAGCCGGGACGAGGGGACGTGACGCGCTTCCAGCGTGCCTTGCAGCGTGCCGGCCAGTCAGCCGGCCAGCGCCAGCACCAGTTGGTCCAGGGCGCGCACGCGCACCAGCCCGCCGGCAAGGTCCGGCGCGACCTCGGCCGGCGGCAGCGGCTGAAGCTCCGGCTCAAACACGCGGCCGAAGATCGCGTGCGGCGTGGGCTGCGCGGCGCCCGCGGCGCGCACGCGGGCGAGATAGAGCAGCCGGTCGCGCGGGTCGGGCACAAAGGGCGCGGAGGAGACGATAACCATGCGCGCCCTCCGGCCTCAGGCGGGCTCGGCGGCGATCACGCCGGTAAAGCAGCCGGCCAGCGCCGCCGGATGCACGTAGAGCACGCGGCCGGCGTAGCCCTCGCCCGTCTCGCCGCTGAAGCGGACGTTCCGCGCCTCGAAGCCGCGGCGGGCGGCGGCGATATCGTCTGTGTCCAGCGTGATCATGTAGGCGCTGGGGCCATGGCGCTGCCAGAAGCGGCCCATCGCCGTTTCGGGCCGGTGCACCTGCGCGATCTCGATGCTGTCCGCGGCGAAGCCCTGGCCGTAATAGAGCGTGCGGCCCAGATAGCCGTAGCCGTCCTGGCGGAAGCTCTCCTCGCGCGCCGGCTGGCCGAACAGCCCCTCGTAGGCCGTTGCCGCGCTGTCGCGGTCCTCCACCAGGTTCGTCACCTGCCAAACACCGAGGAAGGGCGAGACGGTATCGGCCGGCTCCGGGCCGCTGCCGCTCTCCGCCAGCCAGACCGTGAGGCCGGGAAGCTGCTCGCGCTTGAGGCAGACCAGCTCTTCGTCGCCCAGGCGCAGCGGATGCGCCTGCCGGCCGCACTGCTCGACACGCAGGCGGGCGTCGGCCAGGCTGTTCACCTCAAGACCGATGCCGTAGATGCCCTGCCCATGCTGCTGCACGAAGCGCGCCACCGGACCGTCCGCCGCCGGTTCGAGCAGCTGGATCCAGGCGTCGCCCAGCGGCAGCGCTTCGCCGACGGCGCCCACGTCGGGCACGGAGAGGCGGCGGCCGCGGCTCAGTCCCAGCCGCTGGGAAAAGGCCGCGGCGCCTTCGTCGAGCGTCTTGACCGCGATCAGCACACGGTTGATGCGCCGCATCATGGTCGCCGCCCTCCCTGCCTGCTTGTGCTCGCGGGCACGGCTTCCATTGTGCCACGCGACGCAGTCCCGTGGGAGATCCGAGAACGCAGAGCAGGCTCGTCACGCCTTCGGCTCACGGGGCGCCTAACCCAGACTTCGCTGAAGCGAAGTCTGGCCCTTCCCGACACAGGAAGGGTTGGGTCCGAGAATCATCGAGCGAGTGGAGAGCACCCGGCCGCGTGTCCCGCAAGGACACCCGAGCCCCGCCGCCGTCCGGCGCAGCGAGGAACGCTCCAGAAGTCCCTTCCCGTCTCGGGAAGGGACAGACTTGCCTTCAGGCAAGTCAGGGTTAGGCGCCACGCCGTGGCCGATGGCAGCGGCGTGCAGCACGATCCTCGGAGAAATCGCTCGGCTACCGCCGCTGCCCGGCAGCAACGAGCGAGGCCGCCCGTGTGGGCGGCCTCGCGGATGAGAGCTGCGAGTGGAAGTTGCTCCTATGCGCGGTGGCGACGAATGGCCACGCCGGCGCCCGTCAGCACGATGCCGGCCAGCACCAGCGCGCCGAGCAGCGTGGCCGTGGGCACCGAGTCACCGCTGTTCGGCAGGTTGCCGGGAGCGGCCGTGCCGCCCGTGCCCGCACCAGCCGCCGGGGAGGCAGCGGCCGCGGCACCGGCGACGATCGGCGCAGCAATCGCGCCGCAGATCACGCCGGCGCCCACGTTCGGCGCCGCGCCCATGTGCACGTTGACGTACCAGCCCTTCGTGGGAATGCCCTTGGACGGATCAATGGTGATGGTCGAACTGGCCGTGCCCTTGCCGCTGGCGTCGGCTTTCACGTCGCTGAGCGGATAGACCACCGGGCCGTTCGAGTCGCAGTTGGCCCGCACCGGACCGGGGCCGGGGCTGTGGATATGCGAAGCGCGATCGTCGTTCGGCTTCAAGCCGTTGACGGTGACATCGACTTTCACCTGGTTGCCGCCCAGCGGCGTAATCACGGCCGTGCCGCTGAGCGTGGTGTCGCCCGTGGGCACCATCTGGATCGTCGCTGCGGTTTGGGCCTGCGCCACCAGCATACCGCCGGTGACCAACGTCGCGGCGATCGAGCCGATCGCCAGCAGTTTACCGAGCTGTTTGCGCACCATCCACACTCCCCATGCTGTGCCCATGCGTGGGCGATTCGGCGGCCTGTCCCGAGCCGTCCCCAGCAACATACGGCAGGAAACGTAGCGCAGATCACGCGCCCGCTCAATGACGCAGAGGAGTACAACGCGCGTGGAGGTCCGAACGATTCACATAATTGCCAGCTTTGCCGCGGAGTTACTGTCCGACAACGACACGTCCGCGCATGCCGGGATGGATCGTGCAGTAGTAGGCGAAGTCGCCGGCGACCGCAAAGGTCAGCGTGGCGCTGACGCCCTCTTCAATCACGCCCGTGTCCATGCTCTTGTCGTCAGTGGTGACGGTGTGCGCGTCTGCGTCGTCGTTCTGCCAGGTAACCGTGGCGCCGACGGGCACGCGAATCACGGGAGGCATGTAGGTGAAGCTGTTGATGCGGACCCTGGTTTTCGCCACGCCCTGGCCGCGTGGCGCCGGCGCTGCGGGCGGCGGCATGAACGCCTGCGCTGCGGCGTCCGTGTCCACCGTCTGCGTCAAATAGGAGATCAGGCCGTTGTCGATCGTGAATGAGTCATGGCCGTCCAGATAGTCGCGCATCGAGCCGGGCGCGGCGCGGAAACGCCAGTCCACATCAACGTACGGATCGCTCTCGTCAACGTTGCTCGTCTCAACCGTGAAGCCGGTGAGCGGCGGCAGCTTCTGGTAAAAGGCGAGGATGCCGCCGGTGCCGCTGCCGCCGGGCACGAGCGGCGAATCGATGCCCGCGTCCGGCGTGAAGAAGGCCGGCAAGGCGCTGAAGTCGCCGCCATTCACCGCGGCGGCGAACGCCTGGTAGTAGGCCGCGACGAGCTGCTGCGGATCGTCGATCGGCGGCTGCGGCGCCGCGGACTGAGCGACGTGCCCGGGCGACGGCGCCCGCGTGCGGGCCGGTGTGTGGCCGCGTGTGCCCAGCGCCGCCAGCAGCGCGGCCCCCACGGCCAGGGCAGTGAACAGCGGTCGATTCATTGATGCCTCTCGCGCCAGTCGGCCCTCATCCTCTCGTCTGTATAGGAAGTCTCCGACGGTTGCGCTGCGCTCCGGCTCCCAATCCTGGGAGCCGGAGACGATTCTGCCTGCAGCGTTCCAGGCACGGTACGGTTAACCTTACCGGGTCGGCGGGCGTGCCGTGGCCGGAGCGGTTACCCCGACGCCCTCGCGGATCGCTCCAACCCGGGATCGCCCCTTTCCCTCATCCCAGATCGCGCTCTGCGCGATGTGAACGATTGGGAGAAAGGGGAAGGGGGTATGAGGGCCGACGGCCGGGCCGCGATGTACTGTTCCAGCAGCCCTCCTCAACACGACCGCCGCTGCGAGCCGGTTGCAGGCATCAGCGTGGCGCGGCTGACGCCGCGGCCGCAAGCGGCTATGGTGGTGCAGGCCCAACGCGGCCCCGGAGCAGACAGCATGAGCGAGATCGCGCCTTCCGCAACCAGCCCTGCCGAGCGCTTCCAGCCCTCGCAGCAGCCGAGCGACGACGTGTGGGAAGTGCTCTACACCACCCGTGCGATCCGGCGGCTGAAGCCCGACCCGATCGCCGATGACGTGCTGTACCGCCTGCTGGATGCCGCGATCCGCGCGCCCAGCGGCGGCAATCAGCAAAGCTGGCGCTTCATCGTCGTGCGCGATCAGGCGACCAAAGCGCGGCTGGGCGAGCTGTACCGCGAGTGCATCGCGGCCTTGTTCGCCAGCGGCTACGGCCAGCCCGCGCCGGGCGTCACGCTGACGCCGGCGCAGATCGCCGCGGCGGAGAAGATGGGCAAGTCGGCGCAGTACCTGGCCACGCACTTCGCCGAGGTGCCGGTCTACGTGCTGGGCTGCATCCGCACGGCGGCAAACGCGGGCGTCACGGCGGGCGCCAGTATCTACCCGGCGATCTGGAGCCTGCAGCTCGCGGCGCGGGCGCTCGGTCTCGGCAGCACGCTGACCACGGTGCACCGCATGCGCGAGGCGCAGGTCAAAGCGCTGCTGGGCGTGCCGGACGGCTACGAAACGGCGGCGCTGATTCCGCTCGGCTACCCGCGCGGCACCTTTGCGCCCGGCCCGCGCCAGCCCGTGGAGGCCGTCAGCTTCCTCGACCGCTGGGGCGCGGCGTTCGAGCGGGGCCGGGGCTGAAGCAGGAGCGGCGGACTCGAACCCTGGCGCCCCACGGTCCAGACGCTGTTGACCGTCGCACAACCCGTCGCTGGCGGCGCGTTCAGAGACGTTGCTTGCGGAATGGGTACTGAGACAGCCTGTGCCGGCCCGGCAAAACGAGTCCTGCGAGGTACGGCGATACGCTGAAATCACAACAAAAAGAGCCTATGTGAGACCGTTCCCGGGTGCTCCTGGGCGGCTGTCCATCCGGCGCCCGCGGTACCATGTCCTGTGGCGGGCCGCTTTGCCGGCCGCAAGCCGGCGGCGCGGGATACGGTGGGAGTCTCGATGGATGCGCAGTGGCGAACCAGCGTCTGGCAGCAGTTCGGCGCTGCGATCGACATGCTCGGTCAGGCGCTGCGCACCTGCCCCGACGAGCTGTGGCACGTCCGCGTCTGGGACGATCCATACGCGGAGTTCTGGAATCTTGCCTATCACGCGCTCTTCTGGCTCGACGTGTACCTCTCGGGCTCGGTGGAAGGCTTCGTCCCTCCCGCGCCTTTCACGCTTGATGAGCTGGACCCCGCCGGGCGCCTGCCCGAACGGTCCTATACCAGGGAAGAGCTGTACACCTACCTGGAGCACGGGCGCACGAAGTGCCAGGCGACGATTGCAGCGCTGACGGACGCGCGGGCGCGTCAACGCTGCGCGTTTTCCTGGGGTGAACTGAGCTTCGCGGAGTTGCTGCTGTACACCATGCGCCACGTTCAGGAACATGCGGCACAGCTAAGCCTGCTGCTCGGGCAGCGACTCGGCGCTGCCCCTGGCTGGGTCAAGTCGGCGAACGGACACCGCGACGGATAAGGCATGTTCCTGCGCCGCAGAATCTGGCACGCAGCTGACGCGCAAGCAGCCGCGTGGCTGCTGCGACGGCAGTCAGGAAGCCTGTCGCACAAACCACGGCTATTGATAATACTTCCGGACATGAGGCGCGGGCGCCCTCACTACGACGGCCGGCAGCGCAGCCGTTGGCTCACGGCATTGGTCGCCGCCTGGGCACTGGCCGGGTTGATGTCCGCGCCTGGCGCCGGGCGCCGTGCCGTGAGCCGGCAAGCCGCCCGCGAACCCATGCCCGTCGCGCGTTCGTACTCCTTCCGCTAGAGTGACGCCAGTCATACGGGCGGAGAACCGGACATGCGCGGCTTCTGGGCAGGCGCGGCGGACGATCGGCGGCTGTTGCGGCTGGCGGCGCTGGGGCTTGCCGGCGCCGTCTGGCTGTTGAGCATGGCCGCGCCGCGCAAGGGCGGGCTCTCCGCCGCGTTCGTGCTGCCGTTTACGCTGCTCGTGCTGGCGGTCGCCCTGATGGACCTGACCGCGCCCTCAGCGCGCGCGCCGCTCTGGCGCCGGTTGCTCTGGCTTGCCGTGGAGCTCGCGCTCTGCTACGAGATTGTGAAGCTGCAGGGCACGCTGATCCGCCCAACCGTGATCTATCTGTTGCCGGCGAGCCAGGCGCTGCTGCTGTTCGGCACGGTTTGGGGGCTCGTGCTCAGCCTCTCCGTCTGGCTGGCGTATACGGTCAATATCTGGCCCGGCGCGGTGCCGCATCACCCCGGCGACTTTCCCAACTATCTGTCGTTCTTTCTCGCACCCTACATCGTCGCCGTCGTGCTGACGCTGGCGGCCTTGCGCCAGGCCGACGATCGGCGCCACCTGCAGGCGTTGTACGACGAGCTGAGCGCTGCGCACGCCGAACTGCAGGAGCTGCATCGCCGGGCGCGGCAGGCCGCCGTGACCGAAGAGCGCAACCGCCTCGCCCGCGAGATTCACGATACGCTGGCGCACTACCTGACGATCACCAACGTGCAGCTCGAAGCGGCCGAGAAGCTGGCAGGCGATCAGCCGGCACAGGCGCTCGAACAGGTGCGCCGCGCCCGACGGCTCACGGTCGAGTGCCTGCAGGAGGTGCGGCGCTCCGTGCGGGCCATGCGCGCCGCCTCGGTCGAGGAACTGGCGCTGGGGGGCGCCCTGCGCCGGCTGTGCAGCGAGTTTGCCGAGCACACGGGCATCGACGTGCAGGCCGCCATCGATTTGCCCGATGAAGCGGTGCTGCCGCCGGAGGTGACGCTCGCAGTCTTCCGCGCGGCGCAGGAGGGACTGACAAACGTACAGCGGCATGCCCGTGCCTCGGCGGCCACGCTCAGCGTCGCGCGCACTGGCGATCTGCTTGCGCTCGTATTGCAGGACGACGGCGTTGGACCGCCCGCTGACCTGGGCGACTCCGGCGGCTTCGGGCTGCTCGGTCTGCGCGAGCGCCTTGCGCTGATCGGCGGGCGGCTGCGATTCGGGCGCGGGCCGCGTGGCGGCGGACTTCTGGAAGTCGAGCTTCCGATCGCCGATGGGCGCGGCAATCTGCCTGGCGGGACGAGTTCCGGCGAGCCGGCCGCCACCGACACGTTGCCGCAGACCCAGCCGTTTGCCGGCACGGCGGCCGAGCGATGAGCGCACCGCGCGCGGTCCGATCCGATGGCGCCGCGCGCATCGTGCTGGCCGACGATCAGCGGCTGATGCGCGAGGGGCTGCGCACCTTGCTTGAGCTGCATGGCGATCTGCACGTCGTGGGTGAGGCGGGTGACGGCGTTGAGGCCGAGCGTTTGGTCGAGCTGCTGCAGCCCGACGTGGTGCTGATGGATCTGCGCATGCCTCGGCGTGACGGCGTGACGGCGACGCGACGCATCAGCGAGCGCTGGCCCGGCGTCCATGTCCTCGTCCTCACCACGTTCGATGAAGACGAGCTGGTCTTCCGCTCGTTGGAAGCGGGCGCTGCCGGCTACCTGCTCAAAGACGTCGGCTCTGACGCCCTGGCCGAAGCCGTACGCGCGACCATGCGCGGCGACTCGCCGCTGCAGCCCAGCGTTGCCCGCAAGGTGCTGCAGCGCTGGCGCTCCGCCGGCGGGTTGCCCGCGATCGGCGCTGCCCCGCGGGCCGCGGCGGCGGCGCTTCTCCCGGACACCGAGCCGTTGACGGCACGCGAGCTGGACGTTCTGCGCCTGCTCGGCGGCGGCGCCACCAACCGTGAGATCGCCGATTCGCTGGTGCTGAGCGAGGGCACGGTCAAAAACTACATCTCCGCCGTCCTGGCTAAGACCGGACTGCACGACCGCACGCAAGCCGCCCTCTTTGCCGTACGCCACGGCCTCGCCTGAGCGCCGCCATCCACCGCGTCTGTCTGACCAACGGCAATCGAGCAGGGCGAGCCTGGCCTGACCGTGACCACCGTGAGCACGTGGCAGGCAACCGGCGCCAGCCCATGACATTCGTCATAGGCTCGGGCGGCAAAGCATGACCGCGGGCACTGGCTGCCGCTCGATCCGAAGCGCGATCGTAACGGGACGACACACCGAACGGAGGCCGCCGATCATGCGTCTCACCTGGCGCAGCATGCTTCCCCTCTGTCTGCTTGCCAGCGCCGCCCTCGCCTTGCTGCTCAGTCTCCTCCTGAGCGGCGCCGGCCGCGTGCGGGCGCAGGCCGAGCCTGAACCGATTCCGATCCCCGTGCTCTTGGTCTTCGGACCGGGCGCCGACCGCACCCAGGACGGCTGGGTGATGGTCACCCGTCAGCAACGTTCGCGGCAGACGGGCGTGCAGATCGAGCTGGCTCCGGAAGTGACCGCGCCGCAGAAGGCCGCGATCTACATGGGCCACTGCACCGACGCGGCGCCAGGCGACATCGACTTCCAGCTCAGCGACGTGATGGCCGGCGAGTCGATCACCACGCTCGACACCTCGCGCCGCGGGCTGTTCAACGGCACGCTGTCGATCCGCGTGCAGGGCACGGACAGCGACCCGAACGCCTTCACGGCCTGCGTGGACCTGCCGCTGCGGCATATGGGGCTGGGCAGCGGTCCGCACCGCAACCGGCCCACGCCGTCGCCCGCCGCCGACTAACTCCTCAATGCTGCGGAGGCCATCCGCCCGAGTTGGGCCGGGCGGATGGTCCGCGCCCCGCGCACGAGGCGCCGTTCCCGTGTTGTCGGGCTCAGACTCTTGCTTGAGGTGCGTATTCGCGCATGAGCCGCTTGTTCTGCATCCCCGCCGCTGCGGCTGCCGTGCTCAGCCTCGCTTGCCGTGCGGATGCCGCCGGCAAGCGCGCTGCGGCCGTCCTGTCCACGTCGGGGCGGGCCACACCGCTCGCCGCGGCAGCGCGGGCGTTCGTCGCCTGCTTGCGTGCGCCCGCCGGCCGGGCGGTATTGAAGCAGTGGACCTTCCTCATCGACGCCGATACCGACGCGGCCGCCCGCTAGCATGGAGCGATTGCGCGAGGGCACACTGCGGACCGAGCCGCTGAGCGCAGCGCTTCCCGAACGGACGCGGCTGCGCCTCGGCTTGCCGCCGGGCCTGCGGCGGGCCGCAGGCAGCCTGTTGCTCTTGCCAGCGGCCGTGTTCGTGCTGTTCGTCGCCGTGCCGCTCGGGGCGCTGGTCTACCGTGCCGCCGTCTCCGGCCAGCTACTGCTGAGCCTGCGCCAGCCAGCGCTGCGCGACGCCGTGCGCCTCAGCCTCAGCACCAGCCTGCTCACCGTGGCGCTCGTCGCCCTGTTCGGCACGCCGCTTGCCTACGCACTGGCGCGGCTGCCGTTTCCAGGACGGCGGCTGGTCGATACGCTCATAGATCTGCCGATGGTCTTGCCACCGGTCGTGGCCGGCGTGGCGCTGCTGATGGCCTTCGGCCGGCGCGGCGTCTTCGGCCCGGCCCTGCAGGGCGCCGGCATCGACGTCGCTTTCACGGCGAAGGCGGTGGTCGCCGCGCAGATCTTCGTCTCGAGCCCGTTCTACATCCGCGCGGCGCGCGTCGGCTTCCAGGCCGTGGACGGGACACTCGAGCAGGCGGCGGCGATCGATGGCGCCTCAGCGCTGCGCACCTTCCTGCACATCACCTTGCCGCTCAGCCTGCCGGCCGTGCTCAGCGGCGTGGTGTTGTGCTGGGCGCGGGCGCTGTCGGAGTTCGGCGCGACGATGCTGTTCGCCGGCAACCTGCGCGGCACGACGCAGACGATGTCGTTGGCGATCATGACGGCCATGGAGTCCAACCTCTACACCGCGCTCGCCATGGCCGTGCTGCTGCTGGCCGTCGCCACCGTCACACTGTTCGTCTTTCGGGCGCTGGCCGGCGACGGAGCGCGGCTGTGATCGCCGCGGGAGAAACGGACATGATCGCGCTGCTGACGGAAGAACCGCTTTCACTCGACGCGCTGACCGCGCTGGTGCACGACGACGGCTGCGGCGCCGTGGCAAGCTTCCTCGCCGTCGTCTGCAACACGCGGCCGGGGCGGCGGGTGCTGCGCGTCGAGTACCGCATTCCCAGTGAGCCGGCCGAAGCCGCGATGGCCGCCGTTGCCGCCGAGATCCGCGGGCGCTGGGGCATCGAGCGCGTGGCGCTGGCACGGCGCAGCGGCCGCCTGGGGCTGGGCGACGCGGTGCTCGCCGTGGCCGTCGCCGCCCGCCACCGCGCCGAGGCGCTGGCGGCCTGCGCCTTCGCCATCGACGGCGTCAAGCAGCGCGTGCCGGTGTGGAAGCGCGAAGAGTGGGACGACGGCGCCTGCAGCGAAGGGTGGGAGGTCGAGCCGCCGGCCACTGCCGCGCCTGGAACCGACGTGAGTCCGGCATGGCGAAGCGCCAGATGAGCGCGAACGACACGGCCTCGCGCCGCTACGACGGCCAGGCGACAACCTACGACGACCGCACCGCGATCGCCGAACGGGCCGCGTGCACCGTCGCCGCCGCGGTCCTGGCGATCGCCGGCGGCCGGCGCACGGTCGTGGAGATCGGCGCGGGTACGGGCGAGCTGGGCCGCCAGTTCGCGGCGCTGCCGTGCCGCTACGTCGGCCTGGATCTCTCTCGCGCCATGCTGGCGCGCTTCCAGGCGAAGCTGGGCGAAGACGCGGCAAGCGCGAGCCTCGTGCAGGCCGAGTGCAACCGCGCCTGGCCGCTGCGCGACGGCGCGGCGGACGCTGTGATCGCCATGCGCGTCGTTCACTTGCTCGACGCGAAGCTCGTGGCAGCCGAAGCGAAGCGCGTCTGCCGGTTGGGCGGTTTCCTGCTGATCGGCCGCGTAGAGCACGACGAGTCCGGTCTGCGCGAGCGCCTGCGACGCGAGCGGCAGCGGCGCTTCGCCGAGCACGGCGTGCATCTTCCCGGCGGCAGGCAGGGCGGCGGCCGGCTGATCGAGCGCTGTGCGGCCGCCGGCGCCACGCTGCTCGGCCGGCGGCAGGTGGCCGAATGGGTGCGCCCGACCATCACGGCAGCGAACGTCATCGCCGCCTGGGACGCGGTTGACGCCTGGGCCGGACGGCCGGTCGAACCTGTCGTGCAGGCCGAGGTGCAGAACGCGCTGCGCGGCTGGGCGGAGGCGGAATTCGGCTCGCTGGACCACGGTGAGCCGTGCATCGAACGGTTTTTCCTTGATGTGGTGCGCTTTCCGTGAGGCCGTGCTGGCTGGCGAAGGAGATGAGATGCAAGAACAACTGCTGACCCAGCTCGGGCGGGCGCTGGTCGAAGGCTCGCTCACCGACGAGGCGTTGCTGGCCGAAACCGCGACGCAGCCCGTCGTCTCGATCCTGCCCGACGCCAACGTCGTCAAGATCGGCGGGCAGAGTTTCATCGACCGCGGCCGGGCGGCGGTCTTTCCGCTGCTGGACGAGTTGGTCGAAAACCTGCCGCGGCACAAGCTGATCATCGGCACAGGCGCGGGCACGCGCGCTCGCCACGCCTACAGCGTCGGCCTCGACCTCGGGATGCCCACGGGTGTGCTCAGCATCCTCGGCACGTTCGTGAGCATGCAGAACGCCCGCATGCTGCATTACCTGCTGGCCAAACACGGCATCCCCTTCATCGAGCCGGCGCAGTTCCCGCAGTTGCCGCTCTACCTCGAAGAGCGGCGGGCGGCGATCTTCTTCGGCATGCCGCCCTATATCTACTGGCAGCCGAACCCCGCCGTGGGCCGCATTCCGCCGAACCGCACCGACACCGGCGCCTATCTGGTCAGCGAGGTGTTCGGCACGCGCTCGATGATCTACGTCAAAGACGAGGACGGCCTCTACACGGCCGATCCGAAAAAAGACCCGGCCGCC
The DNA here is from genome assembly GCA_937879875.1 of uncultured Chloroflexota bacterium. Lineage (GTDB taxonomy): Bacteria > Chloroflexota > Dehalococcoidia > CAUJGQ01 > CAUJGQ01 > CALFMN01. The sequence goes on from CALFMN010000005.1 coordinate 33,125, forward strand.
CGCTTCATCCCGCGCATCAGTGTGAGCGAACTGGAGGCGCTGGACCTCGACGACGTGGTGGTCGAGCGCAGCGTGCTGGAGCTGATGAAGACGGCGCAGCAGCGGCGCTCGATTCAGATCATCAACGGCCTCAAGCCGGGCAACCTGACGCGGGCGCTGGCCGGCGAGCCGGTGGGCACGATCATCGAGTCCTGAAGCAAGCACGCGAAGGAGCCGGCCATGACCACCAGCGGACGCAGAATGACAAACGGCGCCTCACCGGACCGCCGCCACCACGTGCAGTCGCTGCTGATGCGCGAGAGTCTGCTCGACAAGCAGGTGATGACCGCCAGCGAGACGCCAGTGGTGCGCATGCTGCCCGACTGCCACGTGATCAAGGTCGGCGGCCGCTCGATTCTTGATGGCGGTAAGGCGACGACCTATCCGCTGGTCGCGGCGATCGGCGCGGCGCTCGCCGAGCACCGGCTGATCATCGGCACGGGCGGCGGCGTGCGCAGCCGGCACGTCTTCTCGATCGGCATCGACCTGGGCCTGCCCACGGGCGTGCTGGCGCAGCTCGCGATTGCCGATGCGCTGGGCAACGCGCACATGCTGGGCACGCTGCTGGCGCCCTACGGCGTGGTCGCCTCGCCGCCGGAGCTGTTCGGCCATCTGTTGCCGCTGTTCGTGCAGGCCGTCCCCGGCATCATTTTCAACGGCGACCCGCCGTTTTCGCTGTGGGAGCATCCGCCCGGCATCGGCCGCATTCCATCGCACCGCACGGACGCCGGCGCCTATCTGCTGGCCGAGTGCTTCGGCTGCGCCACGATCACGCTGATCAAGGACGTGGACGGTCTCTACGACCGCGACCCGAAGCAGCATCCGAACGCCGCGTTCATCCCCGAGATCACCGTGGCGGAGCTGCGTGAACGAGCGCTGCCAACCTTGCCCTTCGACCGCGTGCTGCTGGACCTGCTAGAGCGGGCGCGGCTGGTGAAGCGCTTTCAGATCGTCAACGGCCTCAAGCCGCACCTGCTTGCGGCCGCGCTGGGCGGCGAGCACGTCGGCACGATCGTACGCAAGGACGCTGCAGCCATCGGCCCTCAATCCCCCGTCCCCTTTCCCCCAATCTCTGACATCGCGCGGAGCGCAATCTGGGATGAGGGAAAGGGGCGATCCGGCGTTGCTTGATCGAAAGGGCGTCGGGTTAACCGTGCCGGCCACGGAACACACTACGCCGGGTCGCCCCTCTCCCAGGATTGGGAGAGGGGCGACGGGGGTGAGGGCCGATGGCCGCGAACCGCCGCTCAAGGCGCGAGCTGCGGTCAAGCTGCGGAAGCGTTCGATTCCAACTCACCGGCCGTCTCGGGGCTGCTGCTCGCGCCGGACACGCCCGGACGGGCGGGCAGCAGCGCCAGCGCAAGCACGGCGCCGGCGGCGGCAACCGCGCCCGCGACCAGGCAGCCGCCGGTGAGGCTATGCAGGAACGCTGCCGTCGCGACATCGCTGAGCCGCTGGGCCGGCTGGGCGAGCCCGGCCTGCGCGATGCTGTGCGCGGCGATGAGGGCGCCGCCGACCGATCCCCTGGCCGCGGTGACGGCTGCAGGCGGCAGGCTGGCGGGAAGCGTTGCGGCCAGACGCTCGGTATAGAGCGAGGCGGAGACGCTGCCGATCACGGCCACGCCAAGCGTGCCACCGAAGAGCCGCGTGGCGTCGTTGACCGCCGATCCGACGCCGGCCTTCTCTTTGGCAACCACACCCATGATCGCTTCCGTCGCCGGCGCGCTAGTCAGCCCCATGCCCGCGCCCAGCGCGACCATCTGCGCCGCGATCACGGCGTATGAGGTCGTGCCCGATCCCGTGGCGGACCAGAGCAGGCCCGCGCTGAACAGCAGCAGCCCGGCGCCGACGACTGCCTTATTGCCGGCACGGACGGCGAGCCTGGTTCCCAGCACCGCACCGATCGCGAGCGAGGCCGCGACCGGCAGCAGGCGCACGCCCGTGCCCAGCGGCGTGTAGCCCTTCACGAACTGAAAGTACTGCGTGATCAGGAAGACGAAGCCCTGCAGGGCGAAGAAGGCGACCGTCACCGAGCCGCTCGCCGCGGTGAAGCGCGGGTTGCGGAACAGGTCCACGTCCAGCATCGGCTGGCTGATGCGGCGCTCGGCGGCGACGAAGGCGGCGAGCAGGGCGACGCCGCCGGCCATGGCACTGAGCGTGCGCACGGAGCCCCAGCCCCAGTCAGGCGCCTCAATCACGCTGAGCACGAGCACGGCCATGCCGGCGGAGGAAAGCAGGAAGCCGCGCCAGTCGAGCGGCGGCGCCGCGGGATCGCGCGATGGAGGCACCGCCCAGGCGATCAGCCCGGCGATCACGGCGGCGACAGGGACGAGGGAGAGGAAGACGCTGCCCCACCAGTAGTGCTCCAGCAGCCAGCCGCCGACGATCGGGCCGGTGGCGAGGCCGATGCCGGTGGTCGCGCCCCAGAAGCCGATGGCGCGGGCGCGCTCCGTGCGCTCCGTGAAGACGTTGGCGAGCAGGGAGAGCGTGGCGGGGAAGATCAGGGCGGCGCCCAGGCCCATCACCGCGCGGGCCGCGATCAGCTCGTGTGCGGTCTGGCAGAGCGAGCCGGCGAGGCTGGCGACCGCGAAAACCCCCAGCCCGGCGAGCAAGGTATTCTTGCGTCCCAGGCGGTCGCCGAGGCTGCCGGCGGCCAGCACGAGCGCGGCGAAGACGAGGCTGTAGGCATCGACGATCCACTGCAGATCGGTCGTCGTTGCGCCGAGGCGCCGCACGATCGTGGGCAGCGCGACGTTGACGATCGTGACGTCGACGCTGAGGATATAGGCCGCCAGGCAGAGAGCGAAGAGAATCAGCCCGCGGCGGCGTGGGCGAGCGACCGAGGTCGGATCCTGGCGGAGCACCGTGAACCGTGCCATGGGATGCCTCCTGCGTGTGCATTCAGGCCGAGTAACTGGTACTATGCAAGTGACAGGCTAACGCACTGACTGGCATGATGCAAGTGACTGAAGGCGACAAAAATGCGACGGAAAAGCTTTGCCGATATGTCGTGCCCCATCGCCCGCACATTGGACATCGTGGGCGAGTGGTGGACGCTGCTGATCGTGCGCGACGCACTGGTGGGCGCCCGCCGCTTCGATGACTTCCGCAAGTCGGGTATTGCGGACAACATCCTCAGCGCCCGGCTCGAGCTGCTCGTGCGCGAGGGCATCCTCGAGCGACGGGCCTATCAGGATCGCCCACCGCGCCACGAGTACCTGCTGACCGACAAGGGCCATGACCTGCTGCCCGTGATCGTCAGCCTGGGCATGTGGGGGCTGAAATGGACGGACGGCCCGGTGCGAACGCCGCGCTTCCTGCACATCCGCTGCGACACGGAAGTGAGCACCGCCTTCCACTGCCAGACCTGCGGCGAGGCGGTGCAGCCACGCGAGATCCGTGTCGAGCGCCCGACTGCGCCCTCCGCGGCGGTGAACCGCGTTGGTTCCGGGCAGGCAGTGGCAGCGCCATGATCGCGGCGTCGGGGCGCTGCTCCGGCATGCGCGGTCAGCAGCGCTGAGCGAGCCACCGCGACCCGGTCACGTCAGGGCGAGAGCGGCGCGAACGGGGTCGGGCGCTGCTTACGGCTCGGCACGGCCGACCGCGTCCAGCCGCTCCAACTGCTCGGGCGCGAGTTGCAGATCGGCGGCTGGTGCGTTCGCTTCCAGCTCTGCGACCGTTTCCGGGCCGATGATCGCGCTGGTCACACCCGGATGGGAGAGCAGCCAGGCGAGCGCGAGTTGCGCCGGCGGGCGTTCCCACGCCGCGGCCAGGCCGTCGAGCTGCTGCGCGAGCGCCACCTGCTCGCGCGTGAAGCCCGCGCCGCCCCAGCGCATGCTGCCGGCGAGCGGGCTGAAGACGGTGATGCCGAGCCCGAAATGCAGGCAGGCGGGCACGAACTCCCGCTCGGCACCGCGCGTCGCCAGGTTGTATGGCAGTTGACAGCAGATCGGCGCGTGCAGCGCCAGCCGCTCGCGAATCCACAGCGCCTCGGCCATTTGCCACGCCAGGAACGCGGAGCATCTGATCGAGCGGCGGGCTCGGGTCCGGATGGTGCGCGTACGGACGTCGGCAGCCGCGCGATGCACCTAACCCTGCTTTGCCTTGCGGCAAAGCTGTCCCTTCCCGAGCCGGGAAGGGACTCGGGAGCGTTCCATTCGTCGAGCGACGGCGGCGGGCTCGGGTGTCCTTGTGGGACATGCTGCGGGCTGGTTTCCTATCCCCCGTTCGATCTCGAACCCCACCCTTCCTGTGTCGGGAAGGGACAGACGGCGGTAGCCGTCAGGGTTAGGTGCGCCAGCCGGCTGTGAATGAAGCGTGCAACAGTTGACCCGCGGCAAGCGGGCGGCGATGCTCGCTGCGATCGGGGCGGCACGCAGCGCCTCGCCTGTCGCGCGGGCCTACCAGCTTGAGCTGAGCGGCGAGCGCTTCGACGCGGCGACGCTGGAACGCTGGAACATGGTGAATTGGGCGGTGCTCGACGCCGAGCTGGAAGAGACCGCCCGCCGTATCGCCCAACAGTATGCGAACGGGCCGACGCTCGCCTACGCTGCAACGAAGCGGCTGATCGGCGTCTACCGCGACCTCGGGCTGCGCGAAGCCGACCGGCAGATGCCGCAGATCACCGCGCCGCTCAGGCAGAGCGATGACCACAAGCACGCCGTGCGCAACTTCTTCGAGCAAGGGCCGGGCTAGGCAACCTTCGCTGGACGCTAGCCGGACATCGCTGCCGCACCGTCGAGCGCATCGCGTGCTTGTACTCGGCAAACGCCCGCCATGCGGCGCTGGTATCTGCATCAACGAATGAACAGGCCGATAGGAGCAGAATCTGCGAAACCGGCAGAGCGCCTGGCGGATGATTTCAGGGCGATGTTTCGGACAGCATGGTTCAGCGGTGCCACGCCTGACCGCCGCCACTCTGGATCCAACCAGCCGGCTGCCTCCGCTCCGGTCCTTTGTGAGGCGGGCAACAGCACACTGCCGCTGGTGTAAGCGACGGCACAGCGCCGGGCAGGCACCAGGCAGGGACGATGGCCGCCGCCTCAGGCGAAGCGCAGGCGGCGCAGCCCCTGCAGCAGCGCAACGCCCCGCCCGTGGCGCACGGGTTGCGCTGCCGCAGCGTCGCGCCGGCGCAGGCGTGCGTCCTCCTCGCGGTAGGCGAGTTTGTAGCCGTCACGATTGACACGCGCCACGGTCTTGGTGTGCATATGCAGAGCAGATTCTGCGTCCAGAAACGGCATCATGGCGGTTGCCTCCGTCTTGCCAGCCGGCCGCTGAGCCCGGCGGCGTTCCCTCGTTGCTGTCTATGCCGGAAGACTACCGGGGGCACGGCGTCACGACTGTGCTGTCGCGAACAGCACCCCTGTTGGCTATCCAACAGTCCATCGCGCATCGCGCCCCACATGAAGGTGGCGGGCGCGTATGCTGGCGGCGATGAGCACGTGGTCCGGGCCTGCACTGCCGACCGGCACCCTGACCTTCCTCTTCACCGACGTGGAAGGCAGTACCCGCCTGTGGGAAGCCCATTCCCAGGCGATGCGCCCGGTCATGGCCCGCCACGACGCGCTGCTGGCCGACGTCTTCGCGCAGCACGACGGTGTGGTGGTGCGCCCGCGTGGCGAGGGCGACTCGCTGTTCGCCGTGTTCGTCCGTGCGAGTGATGCCGTGGCCGCCGCGTTCGCCGGCCAGCAGGCGCTCGCGGCCGAGGACTGGGGCGAAATCGGTCCGCTCAAGGTACGGATGGGCCTGCACACGGGCGAGGCGGATCTGCGCGAGGGCGACTACTACGGCAGCGCGGTGAACCGCTGCGCCCGCATCCGCGCGGCTGGCCACGGCGGCCAGGTGCTGCTCTCCGAGGCGACCGCCCGGCTCGTGCGTGGTGCACTCCCCGCTGGCGCGGGCCTGCTCGATCTCGGTCGCCACCGGCTCAAAGACCTCGCGGAGGCGGAGCAGCTCTTTCAACTCACCGCGCCCGGCCTGCCGGAGGAGTTCCCGCCGCTGGCGACCCTCGACGCCCGGCCACACAACCTGCCGCTGCAGCTCACCAGCTTTGTGGGGCGAGAACAGGAGGTTGCGGAGACCGTCACGCTGCTGGGCACGACGCGCCTGCTGACGCTGACCGGCCCTGGCGGCACGGGCAAGACGCGGCTGGCGCTCGCGGCCGCGGCCCAGCTGCTCGACGCCTTTCCCGACGGCGTGTGGTTCGTCGACCTCTCCGGCGTTGCGGATGCGGCCGGCGTGATCCCGGCCGTCGCCCTGGTGCTGGGCGTACGGGAGAGTGAGGGTCGCTCGCTGGCCGTCTCGCTAGCCGCCTACCTGCGGCGCAAGCGCCTGCTGCTCGTGCTCGACAATTTCGAGCAGGTGGTCGCGGCGGCGCTGATGCTCTACGATCTGCTGGCCGAGGCGCCCGGGCTGTCGCTGCTGGTGACCAGCCGGATCCTCTTGCATGTGGGCGGTGAGCAGGAATATCCGGTGCCGCCGCTGCCGGCGCCGGAAGTGAGCGCAGGCGCCGACGCGACGCGGCTGCGCCAGAACCCTGCCGTGCAACTCTTCCTCGACCGCGCCCGTGCCCTGCGGCCCGACCTCGCCCTGACGCTGACGGATGAAGCGCTCCGCGCCATCGGTTCGGTCTGCGCCCGGCTCGACGGGTTGCCCCTCGCCATCGAGCTGGCGGCGGCGCGAGTGAAGCTGCTGCCGCCGGTGCAGCTACTGGCGCGACTCGAGCGGCGGCTGCCGCTCTTGACCGGCGGGGTGCGCTCGCTGCCCGCCCGCCAGCAGACGCTGCGGGCGACGATCCAGTGGTCGTGGGATCTGCTGAGCGCGGTGGAGCAGATGCTGTTCCGCCGGCTGGGCGTGCTTGCCGGCGGCTTCACCCTCGCGGCGGCCGAGGCCGTGTGCACTGCCGATGGCGAGCTGGACGTGCTGGAGGGGCTGACCGCGCTGGTCGACCAGAGCCTCATCCAGCAGCGCGAGATGGACGGCGAGCCGCGCTTCCAGATGCTGGCCACGCTGCAGGAGTTCGCGCTGGAGCAGCTTGAGGCCAGCGGCGAGGCAGCGGCCCAGCGGCGCGAGCATGCCGCGTACTACTGTGCCCTGGCGGAGGCGGCCAACGCGACGTACTGGCGCAGCGGCCGGGCGCGGCAGGACCTGTTGCGGCCGCTGGACCCGGAGCGGGACAACCTGCTCGTGGCGCTGGGCTGGGCGTTAGCGGAGCAGGACGCGTCGGTCGGGTTGCGGCTCGGCGGGGCACTCGGCATCTGGTTCTATTTCCGTTCCTCTGGTGAGGGACAGCAGTGGTTGGAGCGGCTGCTGGGTTTGCCCGGGGCGTCGTCGGCGGGCGCCGCGCGCGGACGTGCCCTCCAGAGTGCAGGCACCTGCGCCTTTTCACGAGGAGAGCTATCGGCCGCGGTCACGTACTGGGAGGCGGCGGCGGCTTGCTTTCGGGTGGCAGAGGACCTGCCGGCGCTCAGCCGCACGCTCGTGTTGCTGGGCGCCACTCTGCCAGCCGCGGAGGTGGACCAGGCCCAGGCACTGGCCGAGGAAGCGCTCCAACTGGTCCGGGCGGTGGGCGACCCCGTCACTCTCGCCTACGTGGAGGGAAATGTCGGGCAAGCTCTGCTCTTGCATGGCGGGAACCGCACTGTGGCTCGGGGGCACCTGGAGGAAGCGATCCGCCTGGCGCGTTCGCTTGACGCGGACTGGCTCACGATGTTCGCGCTGGGCATGCTGGCCACGCTGGCGGCGATGGAGGGGCAGCACGAGGAGGCCAGGGCGCTGTGGCGCGAGGCGTTGCCACTGATCGAGGCGCTGGGGGACCGTGTCTATGCTGTCAACATTCGTCCTGGGCTGGCGCGGATCGCCGCCACGGCCGGCGACAGGGACGAGGCGGCGGCGCACTGGCGCAGGACATTGGTGTTGGCGCAGGAGCTGGGTAGCTCCTCCGCAACGACGCTCTGTTTGGCAGGGAGCGCAGGTCTGCTGAGTGCGCAGCAGCGATTCGCGCCGGCGGTGCGACTGCTGGCCGCGAGTAACCAGCGGCGGTTAGCGGTCGAGCAGAATCCACTCTTGGGCCCCCAGTTCCAGGCGGCCTTCACGCCGGCGCTGCGCGCGACGCAGGCGGCGGTGAGTCCGGAGGCGTTCGCGCAGGCGTGGGCGGCGGGGCTGGCGCTGTCGTTGGACCAGGCCGCCGACCTCGCCCTCGCCGAGTTGGCATCCACTCCACCCCCGACGAACGCAGCGAGTCCTGCCGGCGCGTGAGCGAGGGCTGAAGCACGCAGCCGAAAGCCGGGGTGGGCTGGAACGCGGCGTGCTGGACCCGACCCGGGCAAGCCAGGCGCACGCGTCGGCGTGGCGAAGCTCGCCTCCCTCACGCTCACGCGTGAGGATAGCTGGCGCAGAGTAACGCTGCGCAGCGAAAACGCGCCGCCCTGCCGGTCAGAAGAAGATGCTGAGGTTTTTAGCGCTGACGACGTTCTGCCCGAGCACGATCGTGCGCCGCGCGATCTTGAAGGCACCGTTCACGCGCCGCAGCACGTCGTCGCGGTAGCCGATGAACAGATCCTGCTCCGTCTCGTTGCGGCCGCGGTGGATCACGAAGGTGCAGTGGACCTTGATCTCATCGCCCTCGACCGCGTCGATCTGCACGTTGTTGACGTTGTGAATCGTGCGCGAGGGCGGGTCTTCGGCCCAGGCCATGCCCGTGTCGAGCCGCGCCACGCGCCCGCGCAGCATCGTCAGGTTGTCGTCGAAGTAGGCCAGCTCGCCCGGCTTCGACAGCTCGTTGTCGAGGTCGTTCAGATAACGGTTGCTGCGTGTCGGCATGAAGTAGTGGATGTCCTCGGTGAACAGCGCGATCCACTCGTGAAAGCGGCGCTCGTCGAGCAGCCGCGCTTCGTGGTAGAGGAACTGTTCGACCTCGCGCAGCAGGTCCGGGGCCACCATCGTCATCGCGCTGGCATCTTCTCTCGCGCCGCATTGCGCCGCCCGCGATTGTAGCGCTACGTGGCTTTCGACCAAACAGGCGTGTAGCGTTCACCGATCCGCGCGCTGCGGATCGCGGCTGGCGCCGCGACGGGCGGTTCACGAACCGCCCCTACCAATCACCAACAACGGGCGTTGGTCTGGTTCTAGCCGGCGGTCATCAGCTCGCGCCAGCGCTGGTAAAAGCCGCGCTGATTGATCTCGGCGAAGTTGGCGCCGCGCCGGCCGGGATACTCCTCCATTGCCTGCTCGTGGCCCAGCCCCATCTGGTAGTTGAAGGGATACTGCCGGGCAATGTAGCCCCGGCTCGACGCCGTGCACTGGTTCCAGTTCTCGCCGTCGTCCTGCTCGAACATGCCGGAGGGGTTGAAGTTGTAGGCGCTCTGCCGGCGGATCGTCTGTTTGATGTTCTCCGGCGCGTCCCTGTCGACGTAGACCCAGGCCCAGATCTCCATCCTCTCCGGCCCCTTCGGCTGCCAGACACGCACGGTGCCGCTGCCGAGGAACGAAAAATTCGGAAAGAGCGTGGCATGCACCGTGGAGAGTTTGTAGGCCCGCTCGTGGTCCAGGTGCGCCTCCACCTCGGGGCGAATGCTGTCGAGATACTCTTGCAGCGCCGGGCGTTGCGGGAACTGGCGGCCGTCGGGGTCGTCCAGCAAGGTCACGCCCATGCCGTGGCCGCCGCCCGCGCTGACCTGCATCATCGGCGGCTGCGTGAGCCGCGCGGCCGGTCCGCTCAGCCCTTCGGCATCCGCACGCACTTTCAGCGCCGAACCGTGGCTGAAGGGCGCGTGATACATGTCGCCCACAAAGTTGTCTGCGGCGAACTTCCAGTTGCAGGGCATCTGCCACTTGTGCGTGCCGGGCACGAACTCGACACCGCCCGGCCGGCGGTTGAAGCAGAGGTCGAGGTAGTAGGCGAAGTCGCCGATGTATTCCGCCAGCGGCACGGCCTCCACACATCCCATGTGCCGAAGATCAGGCCGGCGTAGCTCTCCAGCCGCGGCACGGGCACCAGCCCCCACTGCGCTTTGTCCAGCTCGGCGTAGTAGGCGTCGTGATGGTTGGGCACGCCGATCAGCCGGCCGTCGCTGGCATACGTCCAGGCGTGATAGGCGCAGGTGAAGGCCGCGGCGTTGCCGGCGTCGGCGCGGCAGACGCGCATGCCGCGGTGACGGCAGGAGTTCAGAAAGGCGCGGACTTTGCCGTCCTTGCCGCGCGTCACCAGGATTGGGTCCTCGCCCATGTAGCTGCTGAAGAAGTCGCCGGGGTTGGGAATCTGGCTCTCGTGGCACAAAAACAGCCAGCATTTGGCGAAGATCTTCGCCAGCTCGAGCTGGTAGACGTCCTCCTCGACGAAGATGCGCCGGCTGATCAGCCCCTGCTCGGCCTGCACGAGAGCATTGAAATCATAGCGGGAGGCGAGACCATTCGGTGATGCAGCCATGCGTGTCGTGCCTCCCGTTGCCCTGTGCCGCGCCGCCCGGCGACGCCACGATCCTGCACAAATCTATGCGCCGTAGCCTATGACCAGGCCGAGGGCGCGTCAAGGCCGCGTGGCCTATCCCTGACGGCTCCGCCGTCTGTCCCTTCCCCACGGGGAAGGGTTCGTCTGAGGATGACCGATTGCTCTCAGCACACCCCTCCCGCGCCGCGAGGGGACAGCCGAGCCTTCAGGCGAGGCAGGGGCAGGCGGCTCACGTGGGCGCCGAATGGCCGGCAATTGGGAGGTGTTGTGCTGCGTGGCGCGAGCGGTAGCGCGGCGCTCGCTCGTGGCTCCAGGCAGGCCATCGCAGGGTTGCCCGGGGTGCAGCCAGGACAACAGGCGGGTTGCGGCGGGCGTCCGTCGTACGCGTACGGACGCAAGTCATTACAAACGACAAACGCAAAAGCCCTGCGACGGCGTGCCGTGGATGTGGAATGTGGAAGAACCACCGGCCGCCTACCTGTATATCGCAGGCCGAGCCGCCGCGGCTCACCCCCTCGGGTTGCTTCGTCGTGAACGAACGGTAACGATTCGGCGTCGGGCGCCAACGCAGGCCTGGGTTACGTTTCGATTGCATGCGTTTGGCTCGAGGGCGGCGTGTGATACTGTGTGCGGGCCAAGAACGCGGAGATTGGTCCGGAGCCTGCCATGTCCGATCTGCTCAACGTGCGCGGTCTGACCACGAAGTTCTTCACCCGTGCCGGCGTCGTCAGCGCGGTGGACAGCGTGTCGTTCGACGTGCGCGTGGGCGAGACGCTGGGCCTCGTGGGCGAAAGCGGTTGCGGCAAATCGGTGACGGCGCTCTCGCTGATGCGGCTCGTACCCTGGCCGCCCGGCAAGATCACCAACGGCGCGATCGACCTGCACTCAAACGAGGGCAGCACGGTTGATCTGATCAAGGTCGACGAGTCGGAGATGCGCGAGATCCGCGGCAACACGATCTCGATGATCTTCCAGGATCCGATGACCTCGCTGAATCCCGTGCTGACGATCGGCTTCCAACTGATGGAGCCGCAGAGGATTCATCTCAAGATCTCGGACAGGGAAGCGCAGCGCCGCGCCGTCGCCCTGCTCGAAGCTGTGGGGATTCCCGCCGCGGCCGAGCGGCTGAAAGACTATCCGCATCAGTTCTCCGGTGGCATGCGTCAGCGCGTGATGGTGGCGATGGCGCTGGCCTGCAATCCGCGCCTGCTGATCGCCGACGAGCCGACCACCGCGCTCGACGTGACGATCCAGGCGCAACTGCTCGACCTGATCGCCAGCCTCACGCGCGACATGGGCACGGCGGTGATGCTGATTACGCACGACCTCGGCGTCGTTGCGCAGGTCTGCGAGCGCGTGATCGTCATGTACGCCGGCCGTATCGTTGAAGAGGCGACGGCGGACCAGCTCTTCGACAAGCCGCTGCACCCCTACAGCGTCGGGCTGATGCGCTCGATGCCGCGGCTCGGCCCGGCGGTGCGCGACCGGCTCACGCCGATTCTGGGAGCGCCGCCGGACCTCGTCTCGCCGCCGAAGGGCTGCCGCTTCGCGCCGCGCTGCCCGCTGCGCATCGATCGCTGCGAGGAGCAGCCGCCGCTGGTCGAGATCGAACCGGGGCACCGCGTCGCCTGCTGGCGCAGCGCCGAGGTCGCCTAGGGCGTGTCTGAATAATCGACGGGCGGCCGTAGCCCGCATTGGATTGCCGGTTTCGGCGGCCCCTCCCACGCGTGGCGAGGGTGAGAAGAGGCCTCACGACCAGCCACGGAACGATGGTTCGAACATTTTTCAGACACGCTCTAGCCGCTGCCGGGCGGCGGGCCAGACGGGAGGCAGGCACCATGCAGCAGACGGCCCCGCTGGACGGTGGAACGGCGCCGCAGGACGGCCCGATCCTCTCCGTCCGCAACCTCAAGAAATACTTCGAGATCGGCGGCGGCTTCATGCGCAAGGCCGCCGTGCTGCGCGCCGTGGACGACGTTTCGTTTGAAGTGCGCGCCGGCGAAACGTTCGGCCTGGTAGGCGAAAGCGGCTGCGGCAAGAGCACGCTGGCGCAGACCGTCGTGCGGCTGCTTGAGCCGACCGAGGGGCAGATCGTCTTTCAGGGTCAGGACATTTCGAAGCTCAAGGGCAACCGCCTGCGTATGGTCCACCGCGACCTGCAGATGGTCTTCCAGGACCCGTACACCTCGCTCGACCCGCGCATGACCGTGCGCGGCATCATCGAGGAGCCGCTGCGCAACTTCAGGGCCGGCGGCCGCCATGAGCGCGAGCGCCGCGTGGAGGATCTGCTGGAACGCGTGAACCTGCACGCCTACTTCATGAACCGCTATCCGCACGAGTTCTCCGGCGGGCAGCGGCAGCGCATCGGCATCGCGCGGGCATTGGCCTTGCAGCCGAAGGTCGTGGTCTGCGACGAGCCGGTCTCGGCGCTCGACGTCTCGATTCAGGCGCAGGTGCTGAACCTGCTGAGCGATCTGCAGCGCGATTTCAACCTGACCTATCTCTTCATCGCGCACAACCTGGCGGTCGTGGCGCATATCTCCGACCGCATCGGCGTGATGTACCTGGGCAAGATGGTCGAGGTCGCGCCGACCGCGCAGCTCATGTCCGCGCCGCGCCATCCCTACGCGAAGGCGCTGCTCTCCGCCATTCCCGTGCCGGACCGCAGGCTGCGGCGCGAGCGCATCATCCTGCACGGCGAGGTGCCGAGTCCGATCAACCCGCCCTCCGGCTGCCACTTCCGCACGCGCTGTCCGATCGCGCAGGAGATCTGCGCCCGGGAAGAGCCGGAGCTGCGCGAGATCGCGCCCGGCCAGTTCGCCGCCTGCCACTTCGCGGACTAGACGCTCCGCAGTGCCGCCGGGCAGATGTATTCGCCCATCCCGGTGTCTCTCCGCCGGCGGCCTGTTCAGCCTCCGGCCATCACCGGGGTTGCCGGACCCAGGCCGCGGGCGACGCGCTCGCCAAACTCGGGTTCGGCGGTATGGAACTGCGCGATCATCCGTTCCTGAATGGGCGTTGACACCTGCTTCAGGCTGGCCGCGAGGTTGGCGATCAGCGCATCGCACAGATCGACGGTCATGCGGCGATAGAGCTGGCCGGGCTGGGTGTAGTCGCTGTCGTTCGGCCGCAGCGGCACCGGCGCGCGGACGACCGTCCCCGAGATCTGATCGGCCGGATCGGCTGCGGTTGAGGCGGCGGGCGGCCGATCAGCTCCGACCGGTGCGTAGTTCGGCCGCCCGCCGAAGTTGGAGCCGAAGCGCATCGCGCCGTCACGATTGTCGTTGGAGACGGTTACCCGCGGTGCGTTGACGGGCAGCAGCGCGTAGTTGGTGCCGATGCGATAGCGCTGCGCGTCGGAATAGGCGAACAGGCGCGCCTGCAACATGCGATCCGGCGAGGGCTCGACGCCGGGCACCATGTTGGCCGGTGAGAACGCCGCCTGTTCGATTTCGGCGAAGTGGTTCGCGGGGTTGCGGTTCAGCACCAGGCGGCCGATCGTCAGCGGCTTGATCGCTTCAGGCAGCCATTCGCGCGTGAGGTCGAAGGGATTGAAGGGGCAGGACTCGGCCTCCTCGGGCGTGAGCACCTGCACCTGCAACCGCCACGCCGCCTCGCCGCCGCCCGCGATGCACTGCCAGAGGTCGCGCGCGGCGTGGTCCGGATCCTCCACCGCGAGCCGCAGCACCTCGTCCTGGGTCAGGTTCGCAACGCCCTCGTCGGGAATGAAGGCGTACTTCACCCAGACATAGCCGCCCTGGCTGTTGACCCATTTGAAGGCGTGCGCGCTGAAGCCGTACATGCGCCGGTACGATGCTGGCGTCCCGAACGGTGAAAAGAGGATCATGATCTGGTTCAGCGTTTCCGGAGAGCGAGACATGAAGTCCCAGAACGTCTCCGGATCGGGCAGGTTGCTGTCCGGGCGGCGCCTCTGTGCGTGGATCAGGTCCAGGAATTTCATCGGATCGCGGATGAAGAAGACGGGGGTATTGCTGCCGACCAGATCGTAGTTGCCTTCCTCGGTGTAAAACTTCACGGCGAAGCCCCGTGCATCGCGCACCGAATCAGGCGTGCCGCGCTCACCGATCACGGTGGAGAAACGGGCCATGACCGGCGTGCGCTTGCCGACGCCGCTCAGCATCGCCACCTTCGTCCAGCGGCTGACGTCCGCGGTTACCACGAAGTACCCGTATGCTCCGGCGCCCTTCGCATGGACGATCCGTTCGGGGATACGCTCACGCACGAACTGCGCCGTGCGTTCGGTCAGGAAGTGATCCTGCAACAGGATGGGGCCATCCCGGCCCGCGGTCTGCGAGTCCCGATCGTCCGGGACCGGGATACCGAAATCGGTTGTCAGGCGCATTCGCTGGCCGCTGTCGCCGCTGCCAGGGCTGCTCATTGCGGTTTCCTTTCCTGCTGCCGCTCGCCGTTGGTGGGTATCTTACGCGCATGCGGCAAGCCATAGGCAGAAATCGGCCCGCTTGCCCCCCGCTTGGGGTGTGACCAACAGTTGTGGGTCACCGGCTCAGGCAGCTAAGCCAATCTGGGT
>CALFMN010000006.1 GCA_937879875.1 uncultured Chloroflexota bacterium
GTTGGGGAGGGGGCCAGGCGGCGGGCGGGCCGCGCCGTTCCGTTTGGGCTTGCACTGCTGGCACTCATTGCCGTGGCCGCGGGCGCCGCGGCGGTATATGCCCAGGACCAGACGCCGCAGGTCACGGTTACACTGGACCGCACGCGCGTGACGGTCGGCGATCCGATCAACCTCACGGTGGTCGTGCGGCATGCACAGGGCGTGCAGATCACAACCACCTCGATCGACGACCAACTCGGCGATCTGGAGCCGCTCAGCTCGGAACCGCCGCAGGAACGGCAGGCGAACGGCGCCATCGAGCTGCGGTTGCAGTACCGCGTCGCGGCCTATCACACCGGCTCGGTCAGTCTGCCGCAGCTTACCTTTGCGTATACGCTGCCCGATGGCAGCGCCGGCCAGGTGCAGTCGAAGGGTCCGCAAACGATCACCGTCCAGAGTGTCTTGCCGCCGGGTGCAACGCCGGCGGAGATCCAGGGGTTGAAGCCGCAGGAATCATTGCCGGTGCCCGCGTCGCAGCAGCTCATCTGGGCGGCGGGCATCGCCGGCATTGCCGCGGCGGCGGCACTGGCGGCGGGCGGTGGACTCTGGCTGTGGCGGCGGCGTGCTGGCCCCGTGCTTCAGCCGGCGCCGTCCCAGGCAGCGCTGGCCCGCGCCGAACTGGACCGCATCCTTGCGCTCGGCCTCGTGCAGAAGGGCGAGTTGGCCGAACACTACCGCCTGATCGCGATCTGCATCCGTCGCTATCTCACCGAACGCTTCGGCTTCCCCGCCGTCGCGCTCACGAGCGGTGAGTTGAGCAGACGCATGGAGACGTACGGCGTCGAACGCTGGCCGGCCCGGCTGATCTCCGGGCTGCTCAGCGAGTGCGACGCCGTGGCCTACGCGCGCTACGTGCCGGCGCCCGCCCGGATCGAGGCGGACAGCGCCATGGCGTATGAGATCATCGACGCAACCGAGGGTCTGGCGCCCGCGGCTCAGCCCGCCGAGGCCGTTTAGACCCGCTAAGGACGTTGCTGTGTTCGATTCGGCGTATCGCTTCGACAGCCCGTGGTTGCTGGGGCTGCTGGCGCTCGCCGCCGCCGTCTGGCTGCTCTCGCGCCGCGTGGGACGCCGGGGCGGCGGGGCGCTGGTCATCTCCAGCGTCGCCGGGCTGCGGCGCGTACGGCCTTCATGGCGCATCCGCTATCGCTGGACGCTCACGCTGCTGCGGGTGCTGGCCGTGGTGCTGCTCGTCTTCGCCCTCGCGCGTCCTCAGATCGGACGGGCCAGCGCCCGCATTCCCACCCGCGGCATCGATATCGTCGTCGCGCTCGACCTTTCCGGCTCGATGCTGGACCCCGGGCTCAGCGCCGGCAGCAAGCTCGCGGGCGCGAAACAGGCGATCAACCAGTTCATCGCCCAGCGCAAGAACGACCGGGTCGGCCTCGTCGTGTTCGAGAGCGAGAGCCGCGTTGTCAGCCCGCTGACCAACGACTATCATGCGCTGGAGCAACAGGTCGACCAGGTCAACAACGGCCTGCTGCCGGACGGTACGGCGATCGGCCTCGGCATCGCCGACGCGATCAACCTGCTGCGCGGCTCGACGGCCAAAAGCAAAGTCATCATTCTGGCGACCGACGGCGAGAACAACCAGCACCGCCTGGAACCTGAGCAGGCGGTGGGGTTCGCCAAATCGCTCAAGATGAAGCTCTACACGATCGGTATGCTGGCGCAGAACGAAACACCTGCCACCACCGAAGTAGACGAGCGCTCGATGCAGCAATGGGCCAAATCCACTGGCGGCTTCTACGGCCGGGCACAAACCGAGAGCCAGCTCCAGCATATTTTCGACACGATCAGCAAGCTCGAAACGTCGCAGCTCGAGCGCAACCACTACACCAGCTACGACGAGCTGTTCGGCTTCTTTTTGGTGCCGGCGCTCGGCCTGCTGATGCTTGAGGCTGGGCTGGGCGCGACGCTGTTCCGGCGAGCGCCGTAGGGGAGCGGGAGGCGATGCCGTATCTCGGCCTGGGCGCACCCCAGTTGCTGCCGCTGGTCCTGCTGGCGGCGGCGGCGGCGGCGCTGTATCTGTGGGTGGCGCGGCGCCGGCTGCGTGACGAGCGGCGCTACCGCGGCAGCGGCGTCGCCAGCCTGCGCGCTGCCTCAACGAGCCCGTTTCGGCAGATCGCACGGGCAGCACTGATCGTCGCCGCCGTGGCAGTGCTGGCGCTGGCGGCGGCGCGGCCGCAGATCGGCACACGCCGCACCCTCTTTCAGCGTCAGGGCACCGACGTGCTGATCGCACTCGACGTTTCGCTCAGCATGAGCGCGACCGACGTGCAGCCCTCGCGCCTGGACCGCGCGAAGGCGGCGATTTCGGCGTTGATCAACCATCTGCAGGGCGACCGTGTCGGTGTGGTGACCTTCGCCGGCAGCGCCGGGCTGCGATCGCCGTTGACACAGGACACGGAGGCCGCAAACGCCGTCGTGCAAAGCGTCTCCTTCAAGGACGGCGGCCTGCAGGCGGGCACCAGCATCGGGGCGGCGTTGCGCCAGGCCAGCGACGGGTTCACCAACGACCAGACGCGCAGCAAGACCGTGGTGCTGTTCAGCGACGGCGAAGATCTGGGCGACGATGCGGCGCAGGCGGCGCAGTTCGTACAGAGTGAAGGCATCACGCTGGACACGGTCGGCGTGGGCTTGCCGCAACCGTCGCCTGTGCTGGCGCCGAACCCGCGTACCGGGCAGCTCGAGCCGCGCAAAGACCCGGCCACCGGCGGCGATCTGCTGACCACCGCGGACCCCGCGGCCTTGCAGCAACTGGCGGCACAAAACCACGGCCACTACTACAATGGCAACAACGACGACTTTGCCGTGCAGATCGCCGATGAGATCAGCCGTCTGCAGAAGACGAGATTCGCCAGCGGGGAGGGCGATGTGCCGATCGAGCGCTTCCAGATCCTCGCCGCGCTGGGGCTGGCCCTGCTGCTGCTCGAGATGCTGACTCCTGCCGGCCGCGGCCGCGGGCGCCGGTTCGCGCTGCCGGCGCCGCTGCAGCGCCGGCGAGCGGCCGCGGCGCCGGCGGCGCCTGTGGACGGCGCCGCGGGAGGCGACTGATGCCGAACCGAAGCTGCGGCCGCGCGTTGCCGGCCGCCTTGAGACGGCTGCTGCCGCTCGCCATCGCGCCGCTGGCGCTGCTCGGCGTCGCCTGCGCCAAACCGTCGGCGCAGAAGCTCAACGAGGACGGCAATCAGGCGTACTCCCGCGGCGACTACCAGCCGGCGCTGGACGACTACCGCAAGGCGCAGGTGGCGCGGCCGGATCTGCCGGCACTGAACTACAATGCCGGCAATGTCCTGTACCAGCAGGGCGATTACGCGCGGGCGATCAGTGAGGCGCAACGTTCCACCAATGCCTCCGATCCCGACATCGCGGCGAAGTCCTTCTACAGTGTGGGGGAGAACTACTACCGTCAGGGCAAGCTGCACGATGCGCTGGACGCCTTCAAGAACGCGCTGCGCATCGACCCGAGCGACCACGACGCCAAGTACAACGTCGAGGTCATTCAGGCACAGCTCGACAAAGAAGCGGCCAATCTGGCACAGATTCAACAACAGGCGCAGCAGAACCAGCAAAACACCCCGAACAATCAGCCGCAAAGCGGACAGAATCAACAGAACCAGCCCAACGGTCAGAATCAGCCGAGTCCGCAGAGCCAACCGGGACCGCAGGGCCAGCCGAATCAGAACGGCCAGCCGCAGCCGGGCCAGGGCCAACCGGGAGCGCCGCAGCCGGGCCAGGGTCAGCCAAATAACCCCGGCCAACCCGGCCAACCCGGCCAGCCGGCTCAGAGTCAGCCGAACGTCAACAGCCAGCCGGGAAGTCAGCCCGGCCAGCTGGGTCAGCCCGCCGGCCAGCCGTCCAGCGGCAGCGTCCCGCCCGGCGGCACTGGCACCGCCGCCCCCTCGCGCCAGCAGCAGGCGCAGGAGTTGCAGGGCGAATTGCAGGCCGCGATCGACCAGTACAACCGCTCGCCCAGCATTGACGAGGCGCTGCAAATACTCGACATCGTCGCGCAGCAGGAACAGCTCGCGCAGGCACAGCAGGCGGGCCGCACACCGCCGGGTGTAACCGACAAGTGAGGCGCGTGCGATGATCCGCGCCGTGCCCGCGCAGGATCTGCGCGCCTATATGGACGCGGTGCACTGGCTGGAGAGCTTCATCCGGCCGATCACCGGCACCGCGCCGCAGAAGACGCCGGAGTCGTGGCGGGACGATGGGCCGCTGCGCCTCGCCCGCATGCAGCGGCTGCTCGACGCACTCGGCCAGCCGGAGCGGGCGTTTCGCGCCCTGCACGTCACCGGCACGTCGGGCAAGGGCTCGGTCTGCACCTATCTCGGCGCGGTACTGCGCACGGCCGGCTTCCGCACCGGCGTACATGCCACGCCGTATCTGCAGACCACGGTCGAGAAGCTGGAGCTTGACGGCCGGTTCGTGCAACCGGGCGAATTCGCCGAGCTGGTCACAGAGTTCCGCGCGTTGCTGGCGCGCGACGCCGGTCTGGCGGCAGAGATGCCGTACCCCGCCCTCTCTGTGGCGCTGACGTATCTCTACTTCGCACGCCAGCGCGTGGATATGGCGGTCGTCGAAGTCAGCACAGGCGGTCGCTACGACTGGACCAATACGCTGCAGCCAATCGTCTCGGTGGTGACGACCGTCGGCCCCGATCATCTCACGGCGCTCGGACCGAGTCTGGCCGACGTTGCCTTTCACAAGGCCGGCGTGATCAAGGCCGGCGTGCCTGCTGTCACGGGTGTGTCCGGTCCGGAGCTGGCGGTGATCGAGCGGGAGGCGGAGCTGCAGCGCAGCCCGCTCGCCCGGCTCGGCCACGAGTTCGCGTTCGCTGTGCGCAGCGTCTCCGCGCGGGGCACGGTCTTCGACTACCGCGACAACCGCATGGGCGGCCGTCAGCATGACGCGCTGGAGACCGGCATGCTGGGCCGCTATCAGGCGTTTAACGCTGCACTCAGCGTAGCCGCACTCGACGCCGCAGCGGAAACCCGCGCCGCGGTTTCGGACGAGGCGCTGCGCGCCGGCTTGCGCGCCGCGCGGCTGCCCGGCCGCATGGAGCTGATCCAGTACAACCCCGATGTGGTGCTGGACGGGGCACACAACCCCCAGAAGGCGGCTGCGCTCGCGGCTTCGCTGGCGGAGATCTTCCCCGATCGGCGCCTCGTGCTCGTGCTCGGGGCGCTGACTACCAAAGACGCGGCGGGCATCATCGCACCCTTCGCCGGGCAGACACGGCAGCTTATCGTCACCGTCCCGCACGTGCTGGGAAAGACAGGCGCCGATCCGGAGCGCATCGTCGCGTTGGCGCGGGGGCTGGGCTTTCCGGCGCGCAGCGAAGCCGCGCCAACCGCCGCGATTCGGCTGGCGCTGAGCGAAGCCCGCGGCGACGATCTCGTCTGCGTCACCGGCTCGCTGTATCTGGTAGGCGAGGTGCGGCGGCTCTGGGTGCCGGATGAGGCAATACTGGCAAGCGGCACCAGCACGCCCGGCGGGCAGCCGGCCCGGCGCTGACGCCGATACCTGCCGCGTGCGCGCAAAAACGAACCGGGCGGCGCATGCGCTGCCCGGTTCGCTGCCGGTTGCTCTGCAGGCGCTACTGCGGGATCGGGCGTGTGCCGATCGGCGAAGGCCGCTCCGTCTCCTCCGGCACGCCCACGGTGCGGTGCTCCGCCTCGAAGGTCCAGCCGAAGGCGACGATGCTGCTGACGACTCCGCCCCACAGCCACGTATCCGCGGCGCTGTTGGCCGCCAGACCGGCGATGAAGCCGATCACGCCCATGCCGAAGCCGAGCAGGCCGAACAGCAGCCCCAGCGTCGCAAGGCCGTTGCTGATGTTCGCCGCAGCGTGCTGCATGCGCTGCAACTCGTCGGTCATCGCGGTCAGCGCCAAAACGGCGCAGATGATGCCGCTGATCAGCCAGACGTTGCCAGTCGAATTGTTCGCGAGCCGGGCGATGAAGCCCACGGTGCCCAGGCCAAGCGCCCCAAGCATCAAGAGCGTACCGAGCATCGCGTCGAAGCGCCCCGCCGGCTCGTCGGTGCGCAGTTCATCGAGCAGCACCGCGCCGGTGAGTATGCCGAAGATCACCGCTGCCAGATACCAGGCAGTGGACGCCGAGTTCGAGGCGATGCCTGAGATCCAGCCGATAAATCCGAATCCAATCGCGGCGAGGGCGAAGAGCGTGCCGAGTGCGAGATCGACGGTTGGTGAGATCCTGCGCATGATGACCAGACTCCAGAACCAGGAAAACAAACCGGAGTGCGGGGCGATGCGGGGGGCTGCTGGCAGGCTGGATGCCCGTGAAGCGGAACGCTGCCGCGATGAAGCATCAGCCTTCCAGCGCGGGCTCAACGCGCCAGGGCGGGCGGCGCGTGCTCGCAGTGGCCGCATGCGTACATCGTGCTCACCTCCAACGTTCCCACGGCGCCGCGGCCGGTCGCCGCGTAGACTTGCGTTCAAACCAAGTATATCGCCTCAAGACACAAGTAGATGCTCCGTTAGACGTAGAACGGCCGGCGAAAGCGCTACTTCCGCCGGCCATCTGCGCCGAAGCACGCGCCTGACGCGCCTACTTGATGCGCAGCACGCGCTTGAACAGCCGGTTGCGCAGACGGATCCAGTTGCCGCTGAGCCGGGTCTGCTCGTCGCTCGTCAACGCCTGCCGGCCGTAGCGGAAACGCGCATAGGTCTCCGCAACGCCGCGCGGCTCGGCATCGAGGCTGGTGCGCCGCGTCAACTCGCCGGCGAACTCGTTCGGCGTTTGGTCCGGCTTCGGCCGGAGCCGTGCCCAGCGGGCCAGGCGCAGCGTTTTCTCCCACGTCTTCGCCGGCGGGTCGAGGCCGCGCACTCCCCACTCCCAGGCCAACCGCAGGAAACCGCCGCAGATCAGCAGCAGGGCCGCGAGCGTAAGCGCGAGGTAGACGGGCAGCCAGTTGAATGGCTGCTTCACCTTGAAGTTGCCCCCGAGGCCGCCCTCGCCTGGGATGTCCTCGGGGCCGAAGGGGCCGGCGAAGATCGGGGCGCCGAACTTGATGTCGGGCGACTCGTCGGCCTGGCTGCCGTTGTCGCTGCCGGTGAACGGACGCGAAACCAGCGGAGCGCCGCCAAACGGGCTGAACTCGACCCATCCGTATTCAGGGAAGTAGACCTCGGGCCAGGACTCCGCGTCCTTCTCGCGCACGATGTAGCGGTGCGTATTCAGGTCGAACTCCTGCACCGCGTAGCCCGTGGCCAGCCGCGCGGGCACACCCACGGCCCGCAGCAGCACGACCATGGCCGAAGCCTGGTAGTCGGAGTAGCCCTTTTTTGTGTCGAAGAGGAAGACATCGACCGCGTCGCGGCCGGGCGGAACGATCGGAATGTCGTAGGTGTTCTGGAACTGGCGCAGGTAATCTTCGAGGGCACGGGCTTTGTCGTACGGGTCGCTCGCTCCGGCCGTCTGTTTGATTGCGAGGTCGCGGACCTCTTGCGGCAGCTCCGCCGGCAGCTGCAAATAGCGCTGCTTGATGTAGTCCGGGTAATCTGTGGTGGCGGCACGCAGTTTCTCTTCCGGCGCCACCGAAATGCTGCCCACCGTTGTATATTGGTCGCCGCGCTTCAGATCTTTCTTGGGGTGAATCGCGCGCACGTCGGCGACGGTACCGATGTTGACCACATCGGCGCGGCCGTCGATCGACGACTGCAGCGGTTGGCCGATGCTGAGCAGCAGCCCGTCGGGCGTGTCCACGATGATGTCGGCGGGCACGTCCTTGCGGTCTTTGTAGACATCCTTGTCGATCGGCGGCACGTCAACGGTGCCGACGCCGTTCGGGCCGATCGTGCCCGGCTCGCTGGCGCCGCGCTTCCAGCCGGCAGCCGTGTACTCGTCATAACGGGTAGCCACGAGGTTGCGGCCCTGGTTGGACTGATCGCCGAAGTCGACCTCCGCCACCACGCGGTCGCTCAGCGTAACTTTGCCCTGCAGCGGCAGCGTGGCGCCGAGGCTGTGCAACGGCACTTCGCGCTTGGCGTCGATGCTGTTGAACAGGCGGCTCCAGTCGGCGCTGGCGTTGTCCAGCGGGCTGGTGAGGCCGTTCCAAGCGCTGGCGAAGACGCGCGACTCGCCGGCCAGCGGCACCCACCAGGCCACGATCAGCAGGGCGATGCCGATCCAGACCGTGATATTGAGCAGCGTCAGGCTGAGGAACTTCGGAAAGGCGATGCCCCGCCGCTCCCAGTCGCGCACGCGGTTGAGCATGTTGACGCGCATCACGAGCAGCATGCCGCCGAAGAGGAAGACGACGAAGTCGGCGCTGAACTGGCCCGGCAGGTAGCTGATATTGGTCAGCAGCCCCATACCGCCGGGGATCAGCGCCAGCCAGGCGTTGCGCCAGCGGAAGATGGCCCAGGCCGAGAGATAGGCCGCGATCCAGGTCAGCGCCAGCACGATCGTGACGAAGGGCATGTTGTCGGTCGTGATGCCGCCCGTGCGGATCACGTCGATCCAGTCGCCGAAGCGGTGCCAGAAGTGCGAGAGGCCAGGTCCCAGCGAGGTTTCGCCCATGAAACTCAGGGCGAAGCCGATGACCACCGGCACGCCCGTGAGAATCGCCAGCAGGTGCAGGAACAGTTCGTTGATCTTGATCTTCGAGAAGCCGAACCCGGCGAGCAGCGCGAGGAAGCTGATCGTCACCAGCGAGGGCATGCCCTCGACCCAGTGCGCGGAGTCGATCGACCGCGCCACGCTGAGAAACGTGAGCGTGACGATGGCGAGCGTCAGCCACGACTCCCAGTTCGTGGCCCAGGCGGGCAGCCGCTCCCAGAGCGGCTTTGGCCGTTCCACGTCGGCCGGCTGATCGCGAAACCACTCGATCCAGTTCGCCTGACTCATGGTGCTGCTCGCCTCTGCATCGCCACACGGCGGCGGTGGACCGCCTGCCGGGCCATGCGCGAACTCACGATACGCTCGGCGTATGCACCGACTCGTCGCCGCTCGGCGCCAGCGAAGACGAGAGGTTGTCACCGCGTTTCACCAGGTAGGTCCAGATATCCGCCGCGGCCAGGTCGCCGACGACCAGCAGCGGATTGGTTGATGCGCCGAAGGTGCTCGCTTCGAGCAGCGCCACCGCGACCTTGACGCCGCGTCCAGTAAGCTGCAGCAGGCTCAGCACCCAGGCTTCGTCGACCGAGGGCGTGATCGCGACCAGGGTTGTGTGCCGGCCGAAGCGCTTGCCCTCAACGTTGAGCAAAGCGCCGATCGGCACGTCGCCCACCGCGCGGGCCACGGCCAGCGCCTCAAGAATGTGCGTGAGCTGCTGGCCGCCGCGCTCGACCTCGATGATCTCCAACCGCTCGCCGTAGAGCATCAGCCCGACGTTGCGGTTCTGGTTGAGGAAATGGCGTGCGACCGAGGCCGCGACTTTAACGCCGTACTCCTCGGTGCTCTCGTCGCTGCTGCCGGCCTGCACGCGGCCCTGCATATCGAGCACGATCCAGATATCGCTGGCCGGATCGAGCTCGAAAACTTTGACCATCAGCTTGCCGGCGCGGGCGGTGCTGCGCCAGTGGATGCGGTTGAAACTGTCGCCGGGCACGTAGTCGCGCACGCCCGAGGCGTTCGGTGTGACGTAGTGCGTGCGCTTGCGGAAACGGCCTTCGCCCGGCAGATTCGCCGGCGGCACGGTGAAGTGCGGCAGGTCGTAGTAGGGGGGATAGACGATGATCGACGACTGCCGGCCGTAGCGGCGACTGACGCGGAAGAGGCCGAACGGGTCGCCGCTGGTGATCGTCAACGGGCCGACCGTGAAGACGCCGCGGCGCGTGAGCTGCGCCTGGGTGCGCCACGAGCGACGCTGCCGCCCGCCGAGCGTGATCACGCGGCCGGCGCGGTGGCCGGGCAGTGTGCTGGGGTCATCAACTTCGAGCCAGACCTTGGGGAACAGCCCCTTGTTGCGCACCGTGATACGCTCGTCCGTCATTTGGCCGACCTGTGCGCGATCGATCAGCCGCTCGACCGAGACTTCGAGCTGGCTGAGGTTGATGCGCGCCCACAAGTAGCAGAGCGGCACCGCGGCGAGCAGCACGTACGCGAGGCGGAACAGCAGCCAGAAGCCCGTCGCCAGCGCGAAGCCGATGCAGATGACGAGCAACAGGGCGATGATCGGCACGGAGCGCTGGACGTGAAAGTGGCGAAAGCCGTGCATGCTTGCCCCCGCGGACCGGCGGGCGCCGCGCCCGCTGCCGTGCAGCCGTCTAGCTGGCGGAGAAGGCGCCGCCGCGCGCCCGCGCGCCGGGCACCGGCACGCGGCTGAGGCAGTCGCTCACCACGCTGGCCGCGCTGATGTTCTTCACCCGCGCCGACGGGCTGACGATGATGCGGTGCCCAAGCGTCGCATAGGCGAGCGCCTTCACGTCGTCCGGGATCACAAACTCACGCCCGGTGAGCAGGGCGAAGGCCTGCGTCGTGCGGTAGAGCGCCAGCGAGCCGCGCGGCGAGGCGCCGAGATAGACCGCTTCGTGCTTGCGCGTCGCCTCGACGATCTCGACGATGTACTGCTTGATCAGCGGATCGACGTAGATCGCCTTCACCGCGTTTTGCAGCCGCAACACCTCGCTTGCGTCCGTCACCTGCGGCAGATCCTCGACCGGATGCACCATCTGCTGCCGGTCCATGATCACGATTTCGTCCATCTTGCTGGGATAGCCCAGATGCACGCGCAGCATGAAGCGGTCGAGCTGCGCCTCGGGCAATGGAAAGGTGCCCTCGTACTCGATCGGGTTCTGCGTGGCCAGCACGATGAATGGCGACGGAACTTTACGGCTGATGCCGTCCACCGTGACTTGCCGCTCTTCCATCGCTTCGAGCAGGGCGGACTGCGTCTTGGGCGTGGCGCGGTTGATTTCGTCCGCGAGCACCACCTGCGCCATGATCGGCCCGGCGCGGAACTCAAAATCGTCGGTCTTATTGTTGTAGATCGAAACGCCGGTCACGTCGGTCGGCAGCAGGTCAGGCGTAAACTGGATGCGCTTGAAGACGCAGCCGGTGGAGCGGGCGATGCTGCGCGCGAGCATCGTTTTGCCCACACCCGGCACGTCTTCGATCAGCACATGCCCCTGGCAGAGCAGCGCCGTCAGCGTCAGGCGCAGCTCATCCGTCTTGCCGACGATGACCTTTTCGACGTTGCCGATGATGCCCTCGGCGATCGAGCGCGGGTCTTCCACCGCCTCTACCCTCCACACACCACTGGAGCCTGCGCGGTCCGCCCGAGGAGCCACGCGAGCAGACGCTGTACACGGAATCTGCGCCACACGGCGCCTGCACGAGCTTGCAGGGAGTATAGCAGACGACGTAACGCCTTACGATAACGCGTCGTTACGTTTGGCCGGACGCGCTCGCGCAGAGAGGGCGTTGCTCAGGCGCCGCTCGCCGCCTTTGAGCCATCGTAACAACTACGTGTAGACTGGCGGAGCCAGATCTCTGCCGAGTGGGCATTCTTGACACTTTCGCTTGACCCTCGCTCCACCGTCAGCCGGCGCGGCTTCCTTTTCGGCCTCGGATCGGTTGGCGTGCTCGCCGGGACGGCGTTCGCGGGGCGGCTTGCCCTGACCGCGCGCGGCACCAATGCGGCCGTGGTGATGCAGCCCGACCAGGCGGCGCCGTTCACTTTCCTCTCAACGGGCAGCGTGGCGCAGGCCGGCGCCTTCTCGCTGCACCTGCACTCGTACTACGCCGACAGCGCCATCGCCACGTTCAACGGCTGGCAGTTTCCCCTGGTGGCCGACGGGGCGTACCTCGTAGCGATCATCGGCGCGGGCCAGCCGGTCGACAGTGAGATCGAGCTGGATCCCGGCAGCTACAGCGTGCATGTGGACGCGAGTTCCTCAGGCCTCGGCCAGTACGGCTACGACCTGCCGATGACCGTCACGCCCACCGCGTTCCCGGTGGACGCCATCGATCTGCCGCCCTCTCTCAATAACCTGCTCGCCCCCGACGTCGTGGCGCAGGAACTGGCGCAGCTGCGCGAGACGTACGGGCCGGCGAGCACGCCGCCGCTCTGGCACGGCCTGCTGATACAGCCGATTCAGGGCGAAATCACGACCCAGTTCGGCCAGGCCCGCTCGTACAACGGCGGTCCGGTCACGGGGCACCACTCCGGCGTGGATATCGCCGCGCCGCTGGCCACGCCGGTGCCGGTGGCCGCGCCGGGCCAGGTCGCCTTCGCCGGTCCGCTGGCCGAACGCGGCAACTTCGTCGCCGTCGGCCATGGCCTGGGCATGTATACCGGCTACGCGCACCTTTCGGCGATCAAGGTCAACCTCGGCGATGCCGTAAACACCGGCGACATCATCGGCCTCGTCGGCACGACCGGCCTCTCGACCGGACCCCATCTGCACTGGGAGTGCGCCGTCAGCGGCATCCATGTCGATGCGCTGCGCTGGACCCGTGAGGTGCTGCCCTAGCGGACGGCCCGCGCCTGCGGCGCCTCGGCGCGCCATTCGCTCGCGTGCAAACCGAGCAGATCGCCCAGCACGGCGGCGGTGTGCTGGCCCGGCGCCGGGGCAGGGCCGCGCCGCTCCCAGCGTGCGGCACTCATACGCACGGGCGGGCCGGGAACCCGTGGCCGGTCGCCCGTTACGGCCTCGATCTCGCGCCAGGCTCCGCGTGCAGCGAGTTGGGGATCTGCGGCCAGGTCGTGCAGCGTCTGCATCGGCGCCAGCATCACGCCGCGCGGCAAGGCCCAGTCAAACAATTCGCGGCGTGTTTTCGCGGCGAAGAAAGCGGAAAACGCCGCAACCAGACGCTGGCGTTGCTCGGCGCCGGCGCTGATCAGATCGAAGCTCTCCCAGTCGATCACGTGCAGCTCGTGCGGCGCCATGCCGTGCTCGTCCATCCAGGCGACGAGCTGGCGCATGCGGCTGCCGCCGATATGACCGGTCTGGAAGAGCCAGATCACGTGTCCATCGCGGGCAGTCCAGATCGTCGGCAGCCGCAGCACGCCGCCCATATCGCGGCTGGCGCCCTGGCGCTTCAGGTTGACGCCCAGCAGATCCCAGAACTGGTAGGTATGCGTCAGCATCCACGCACCTGTGTCGCGCAGCGCCTGATCGACGTGGGCGCCGCTGCCGGTGCGCCGCCGTTGGCGCAAAGCCAGCAGCGTGGCGGCAAAGGCATGCATGCTGCCGTGAAACCAGCTCTGGTATGGCGCCGAAACCTTGATCGGCGGGCCGTCAGCCGGTCCCGTCATGTTCAGGTAGCCGCTCATGGCGAGCTGCACGAGGTCCGAGCCGCGCCGGCCGGCGTACGGTCCGGTTTGTCCGAACGGCGAGATCGACGTGAGTACAAGGCCGGGATTCTCATCACGCAGCCGATCAAAGCCAAGCCCGAGTGCCTGTAGCCAGCCGGGGGGCGAGGCATCGATCAGCACGTCGGCGACGCGGACCAGCCGCAGCAGCCGCTCGCGCCCCGCTTCGGTCTCAAGCTCCAGCACCACGCTGCGCTTGCCGGCGGCGTAGGCGGTCCAGTAGAGGCTGCGGCCCGAGCGATCGAACGGCGGCAGCGAGCGGGCCGGGTCGCCCGCCGCGGGCTCGATCTTGATCACCTCGGCGCCGAGGTCGGCGAAGCTGCGGCCGCAGAGCGCCGGCTCAGCGCCGGGCAACTCCAGCACGCGACAGCGGCCAAGCGGGCGGTCGTCTCCGTTTGCCATGCCCTTCCTCGTGCACGATCCGCGGCGATGCTCGCGTCCCGGCGATCTCGAAGCATTCCCCGCGCCACCCCCATTGATACCACTCCTGCTGCCGGCGCACGACCGGCGAGGCGCCAGTCCGCCGTGCGATGATAACCGCGGCGGTACGCAAGCCCGGCGCTCGGCCGGGCGTTCCGCGGAGCAGTGTGATGACCGTCGAGATCGTCTTCGAAACCCACGCGATCACCACCGACAACGAAGCCGGCATCGCCACCGGCTGGCTGCCGGGCCGCCTCTCGGAACGGGGCTGCGGCCTCGCTCGCGAGCTTGGCGAGCGCCGCCGCGCGGACGGCTTCGCCGTCGTCTTCGTCTCGGATCTGGAGCGAGCGCTGGAGACGGCGCGGATCGCCTTCGCCGGAGCCGCGACCACCATCCGGCAGGATGCGCGGCTGCGCGAATGCAACTACGGCGAATTGAACGGTATGCCCACCTGGCGGTTGGCGGCCGAACGCCGGCGTCGTATCGATGAGCCGTTCCCCGGCGGGCAGAGCTATCGGGACGTTGTCGCGGCGACGGCAGACTTCCTACGCGATCTCGCCTCCGACTGGGATGGCAAGCGGGTGCTCGTCATCTCGCATTCCGCCAACCGCTGGGCGCTGGAGTGTCTGCTGCAGGGCCGCGCTCTGGAAGATCTCGTGGATGCTCCCTTCGCCTGGCAGGAAGGCTGGCGCTTCTCGCTCCCATCCGGCTGGAGCGGCCGCGTTTCGGCCGCGCCGGCTCAGCAGTCGCGGTGACCCGTGCCCGACGGGATCTTGAGCAGTTGATTGATGGAGAGCCGCGCGATCTGGTCCTTTGTCATGTTGTTGGCCTGAGCCAGCTCCGCGACGGAGATATCGTGGGCGCGGGCGATCGAGCAGGCGGTATCTCCGGAGCGCACCGTGTACTCGCTGCCGGAGCCGCCGGGCGTACCGCTGGCGGCTGCCGTGGCGCCGGGCGTCGCGGCGCCGGCGTGTGGCGTGCCGCCGCCGGAAGGCGCCCCGCCCGTGGGAGGGATCGCGATCGGCCCGCTCGCCGATGTCGGCGCCGGGCCGACGGGCGAGAGCGGAGGTGTGCCGCTCGCCGCCGGCGTACCCGCTGGAACCGGTGTCTGGCCAGGACGCGGCACGCGCAGTTGCTGGCCCACCTGAATGCGAGCCGGGTCCGTAATGCCGTTTGCCTGCGCGAGATCGGTAACGGAGACGCCCAGTTGCGCGGCGATCGCGCCGAGCGTATCGCCAGCCTTCACCACATAGGTATCGGGCGCGGGGCCGTTGGCGCCGGCGCCGCCCGTCGCACTGCTCGCGGCGATGGGAGAGGGCAGTGCCGCCGGCAGCGTCGCCGTGGGCGCGTTCTGCGGCTGGCTCAGGGTCTTTGAGTTAGAGCCATTCTTCGGCGGGCCACTGGACCCGCACGCCAGCGCCAGCACGAGGCCGGCGCACAGCACGAGGAGCAGCGTGATGGATCGTAGAACCGCGCGCTGGCGCATCGGTGCCTCGCTGCCGTCGTTGATGATCGCCGGATGGCCGGGAAAGCCGCTTTGCCCTCACGGGCCGCGCCGATCAGTCGCGCCGGCCGCCGCGACGCTGCCGCCACCACGCCCGCAGACGGTCAATCGAGCCTGAGCCCGGCTGTTCGTAGTAGCTGCGCGGGCGGCCGCGGAAGTAGGGTTCGCCGCCGCGGGCGCCGCTGCCCGAACGCAGCGAGAGCACGAACGCCGTGAAGAACAGGATCAGACCGAGCAGCAAGCCGTACTGCCAGACGCCGCGAAAGGCACTGCGGAACAGATAGGAGCAGATCATCAGCACCATCGCGGCCAGCATGACCTGGCCGACGCTGATATGCGAGGCGCGAACCGCGAGGCTGCGTTGCCAGGCGGCGATACGGCGGGCAAGCCCGCCTCGACGGCGCAGAGGTATCGGTCCGCGCGGAAAATCGTCGATCTTACGCAGAATCTCGTCGATCTCACGCTCGAACTTATCCGGCATGGCCCTCGCTCCCTGCTGCCAACCCTATCTTACTCCATGTGTGCGGCGATCCTACTGCCCCCGGGCAGTCTGCTCCGCCCCGGCAGGCGTATCCTCGGCCGGCTGCTGTCCCCAGCCGCCCCCTCCCGGCGACTCCACCAGCAAGCGGTTGCCCGGCGCGACCTGGATCGTGATCTTGGACGGCAGCTCGCGCGTCCCCAGCGGCGTTTGCAGCCGGTTGACGCCCGCCGCGCCGGCCTCCCCTCCCCGCAGGCCGTACGGCCGCGTTACCCGGCGGTCGGTCATCAGCGTGCAGGTGGCGGGCGCGGTGAATTCGTATTCGCGGACGACCCCATCACCGCCCGCATGCAGTCCCGCGCCGCCCGTGCCGGCGCGCAGCGTATAGGCGCGAATGCGGAAGGGGTACGCCAGTTCCAGCGCCTCGACCGGCGTGTTGAGCGTGTTCGTCATATGGGTATGTACACCCGAGAGGCCGGCTCGCAGCGGACCGCCGCCCGCGCCGCCCGCGATCGTCTCGTAGTACGTGAACGACGTGCCGCGCCGCTCGTCCCAGCCGCCGATCGTGAGGTTGTTCATCGTGCCGCTGCTGGCAGCGGGGATGCGGTCCGGCAAGGCCTGCGCCATCGCTCCCAGCACCACATCGGTGATGCGCTGCGATGTCTCCACGTTTCCGGCGCTGACCGCGTGCGGCGGGCTGGCGTTGACCAGCGAGTGGTCGGGCAGGGTGAACGTCACCGGACGGAAGCAGCCTTCGTTCGAGGGAACGGCGGCGTCGAGCAGGCAACGTACGCAGTAGTACACCGCGGAGCGCGTGACCGTGGCCACGGCGTTGACCGAGGCCGGCCGATCCGTGGCCGTGCCCGTAAAGTCGCAGTGCATGGCGCCGCCGCCGAAAGTCAGCGTGACGCGGATCGAGGCGGGCTCATCCGACGCGCCGTCGTCGTCGAGCCGGTCTTCAAATGTGTAGCTGCCGGGCGGCACGTCGCGGAGGGCGGCGCGGGTCATGCGTTCGGCGTAGTCGAGCAGGGCGGTCATCTGCCGCCGCAGGCCGCGCACGCCGTAGCGATCCGCCAGTTCCAGCAGGCGGCGCTCGCCGGTGCGGTTCGCGGCGAGCTGGGCGTCGAAGTCGCCCCGGCTCTGCTCCGGCGAGCGCACGTTGCGCAGGATCAACGCGTACAGCTCGTCGTTGGTTCGTCCTGCGGCGACGAGACGCAGCGGCGGAATGATCACGCCTTCCTGCCACAGCTCGCGCGCCACCGGCATCGAGCCGGGCGCCATACCGCCGATGTCGGCGTGATGGGCGCGGCTGGCGACGAAGCCGATCAAGCTGCGCCCGGCGAAGACCGGGCTGGCCAGGGTCACGTCGGGCAGGTGCGTCCCGCCCAGATACGGATCGTTCAGAATCGCCACGTCGCCCGGGCGGAAGGGCGCGAGTGAGCGGATCATACGGATCGCCGTCGGCATCGCGCCCAGATGCACGGGGATGTGCGCCGCCTGCGCGACCAGATCGCCCTGCGGATTGAAGACGGCGCAGGAGTAGTCGCGGCGCTCCTTGATGTTGGGCGAGTGCGCGGTGCGGCCCAGCGTGACGCCCATCTCCTCCGCCACGGAGGCGAACAGGGCGTTGAAGATCGCCAGCTCAGCCGGGTCGCTCCGCGCGGCCATCAGGCACGCTCCAGGATCAGATTGCCGATCGCGTCGATGCACAGCCGCCAACCGGGATTGAGCACCGTCGTGGTATCCATTTGGACGATCACCGCCGGCCCCGGCACCGTGGCGCCCGCGGTGAGGCTGGAGCGCTGCAGGATGGCGACCGCGCACGGACGGCCGAACCAAACCTCGGCTTCGGTCGCGGCTGGCGGCGCCGCCCTGGTCTCGTCCGCTGGCGCGGGAGCGCTCGCCGCTTCTGCTGTGGCTATCTGCCGGCCGGCGATGCGCACACGCAGGCGTGCATTGACGATCTCGACCGGGCGAAGGGGGTGGCCATGCCCGTAGCGGGCGGCGTGGGCCGCGTGGAAGCGCACCGCCCATGCTGCCGGATCAGGTTGTTCGACCGGCACTTCAACCTCATACGACTGGCCGGCGTAGCGCATGTCCAGGCTACGTTCAGTGGCTGCGCCGGCTGTGTCGTGGCCCGCGGCCGCAAGCTCGCGGTACGCCGTCTTCGCCAGCGCGTCGAACCGCGCCGAGACGGCGCCGGACAAGTGCGGATCGCCGTCTACATTGCGCAGCACGGCAGCGACATAATCGCGTGTTACGTCGGCAACGACCATGCCGAACGCCGAGAGCACGCCCGGATGCGGCGGCACGATCACGCGCGGAATGCGCAGCGCCTCGGCCAGGTCGCAGGCGTGCAACGGCCCGGCGCCGCCGAAGGCGAGCAGCGCGAAATCGCGCGGATCGTGGCCGCGCTCAACCGAGATCACGCGGATCGCCCGTTCCATATTGGCGTTCGCCACGCGCACGACATCGGCGGCGATCGCCTCGACCGTCCGCCCGCGGCGCCCACCGAGTGCAGCGAGCGCCTGTCGGGCAGCGCCAATCTCCAGCGGCATGCGACCGTCGAGGAAGCGGTCGGGGCGCAGCCGGCCGAGCACGAGCTGCGCATCGGTCACCGTCGGTCGCTCACCGCGCCCGTAGCAGGCCGGTCCAGGATCAGCGCCGGCGCTCTCCGGCCCGACGCGCAGCGCGCCGCCGGCATCGAGCCGCGCGATCGAGCCGCCGCCGGCGCCCACCGTGTGCAGATCGACGCTCGGCGTGCGCACGGGCAGCCCGTCGATCGTCAAATCAGTCCGGTAGAGGACGCGGCCGGGACAGAGCGCCACATCGGTCGAGGTACCGCCCATGTCGAAGGTGATGAGCTTCGCCACGCCTGCTGCCTGCCCGGCGACAAAGGCGCCGGCCACTCCACCGGCCGGCCCGGAGAGCACGGTGCGCACGGCGAGGCGGCCGGCCGTCTCGGCGGCCAAACTGCCACCGTCGCTCTGCATCACGCGCAGCCGTTCGACGCCGCGCCCGGCGAGATCGCGTTGCAGTTTGGCCAGGTAGCGCGCCATCACCGGCGAGAGATACGCATTCACCGTCGTGGTCGACATGCGTTCGTACTCGCGATACTCCGGCAAGACCTCGACCGAAGCGGAGACGAGCAGCCCGCGCCGGCGCAGCGCCGCGGCCAGCCGGCGTTCGTGCTCCGGATGCAGGAAACTGAAGAGCAGGCAGATGGCGACCGATTCCACGCCGGCACCAACGACCGCCTCCGTCAGGCGTTCGACCTCGCTCGCATCGAGCGCTTGCAGCACCGACCCATCGGCGGCGATCCGTTCGTTTGCTTCGAAGCGCAATTCTGGCGGCACGAGCGGTTGCGGGCGGGTCGGCTCGAGCGCATACATCTGGGCGCGGGCCTGGCGCCCGATCACGATCGCGTCGCGGAAGCCGGCGGTCGCAATCAGCGCCGTGCGCGCCCCGCGACGCTCCAGCAGGGCGTTCGTGGCGACCGTCGAACCGTGCACGATCTCATTCGGCGCGAACCCGGCTTCTTCGAGACCGGCCAGCACCGCCCGCGCCGGATCGTCGGGTGTCGAAGGGCGCTTGAACACGCGCAGCTCGCCCTCGCGCCACAGGTAGAAGTCCGTGAACGTGCCGCCGACATCGACGCCGAGAATCGCTTCCATGCGCGGAGTATAGAGGCGCGTGGGTGGAAATCGACAGGGGGCGCCGGGTACGCACGGGGTTAGGCGAGGCTGAACGGTTCCGGCGGTTGGAACTGTCCATCGACCGCGCGCGACACCGGCAGCACGGCGAGCACCGCGTCGCGGTTGAGCGGGTCGTGGATATGAGGGAATTCCATGTCGAGATCCGGGTGGCGGACGACGCGCCACGGCGCCGTCACGCGGTCGAGGTCGATCACCAGCGCCAGGTAAGGCCGGGCATCGGCGGCGCAGTGGCGATTGAGCGCGGCGGCGAGCGAATTGGGATCGGGCGAGGTGTGAATGAAGCCCTCGTCGTCAAAGCCTTCGGGGCGATAGGGCGCGGCGGCGTCCATCGTCTGCCAGAGACCGGTTGCGGAACTCCGTGATACGTCAGCATCGGCCCCTGTTCGCACGACGAGCCGCTCTGCCCCTTCCTGAGCCGATTTCCACCCCTGCGGGTGCCCGCTCCGGCGAGATCAGTCGCGCATCACGCCCGGCTGTCCACCCTGATCAGTGAGATCGCTTCGTTGAGGCTGCCGCTGCGGTAGCCGGCGAGGTCGAGGGCCACGAAGGTGTAGCCGGCGGCCTTCACTTCTGCGACCGCCCGCGTGCGTGTCGCCTCGTCAAAGAGCAGCGCCATACCGGCAGCGTCCGTTTCGATCCGGGCTACGTCGTCATGATGCCGCACCCGCACCTGGCGCAGCCCGAGCAGGCGCAGCGACGCCTCGGCCGTGGCAATGCGCGTCAGTGCCTCCAGCGTCACGGGCGTGCCGTAAGGGATGCGCGAGGAGAGGCAGGCCATCGCCGGCTTGTCCCACGTCGGCAAGCCGCGTTCGCGCGACAGCTCGCGGATCTCGGCCTTCGTCAGCCCGGCTTCGGCCAGCGGGCTGCGCACGCCGTGGGCGCGGGCGGCCTGCTGTCCGGGCCGGTAGTCGCCGACGTCGTCCGCGTTGAAGCCATCGACCAGCACACGGAACCCTTCGGCAATGCGAACCGTTTCGAGGCGGGTAAAAAGCTCGTCTTTGCAGAAGAAGCAGCGGTCGGCGCCGTTGGCGACATAGCGCGGATCATCCATCTCGCTGGTGGCGAGCGTCCGGTAGGCGATGCCGATACGCGCGGCCAGCGCGGCCGCATCCTCGCGCTCGGACGGAGCCACGCTGGGCGAGATGCCCGTAACGGCCAGGGCGCGCTCCCCCAGCACGTCGAACGCCGCCGCCGCCAGAAACGTGCTGTCGACGCCGCCGGAGAACGCGACCACGACGGAGTCAAGCTCGCGGAGGATCGTGGCCAGATGCTCCATTTTCGCTGCTGTCATCGCCCCGCCGCCTTCGCGCCGCACTGCACCAGCATCGATCGAACTGGTGCACAAACGGTGTATAACGTTCGCTCCAGAGGCCCGCAGCCCGGTGCGTCTGCGTTTGCTCAGCGTACCATGACCGCGCGCTGCTCAGCCGCTATGCCGCGGACGGTTTGTGTACTCGTCTTGCAATCGGTACTGCACGCTTTGCCCTGGCCGCATCGTGTACTGTGAGCATGGGACCGCGCCTCGATACCGCTTACGGGGATCGTGTTGCCAATCGATCGGCAAACCAAAGCGGCAAGAATCCGATGTGGAGGGCAGCTCTGGAGCTAACCGCCGATCCAGACGCAATCGCACGGGTGCAGTCGGCCATGCTGGCGTGGTTCGACGCCGAACGCATCGAACTGCCCTGGCGCCAGCGGCGCACGCCGTATGCGGTGCTTGTCTCCGAGTTCATGCTGCAGCAGACGCAGCGCGAGCGCGTGGTGCCGAAGTATCGCGCCTTCATGCTTCGCTTTCCCGATCTGCCGGCGCTCGCCGCGGCATCGACCGCCGATGTGATCCGCGAGTGGGCGGGGCTGGGATACAACAGCCGCGCCTTGCGCCTGCACCAGCTCGCGCGCCGCGTGGTCGCGGACGGGGGCGAGATCCCAGCGGAGATGGATTGTCTGCGGGAGCTGCCCGGTGTCGGCGACTACACGGCGCGAGCGGTTTTGTGCTTCGGCTTCGATCAGCCGATCGCCTGCGTCGACACCAACATCCGCCGCGTGTTGCGCCGCGTCCTGGTCGGTTCACCTGGTCCAATGGGAGCGCGGACAACGCCGGCGGCAGATCTCGTGCTGGCCGAGCGCGCGCTCGTACGCAAGCGCGCCGCCGACTGGAATGCAGCGCTCATGGATCTCGGCGCGCTGATCTGCCGTGCACGGATGCCGATGTGCGACCGCTGCCCCGTTTCGGTGTGGTGCGCCGCGCGCCCGGTCTTCACGGCCGGCGACGACGAGGCGCCACGCAAGGTCGCGGAGCCACGGCAGCCATACTCGGTCGGCGGCATTCGCGCCGGTGCGAAGGCGCCGTTTGCCGCTTCGGACCGCTTCCTGCGTGGCCGCATCGTCGATGTGCTGCGTGCCTTGCCCGATGACACCGCCCTCGCTCTCACCGAACTGGCGCGTTTGGCCACGGGCATGGCGTTGCCGCCGCAAACCGAGCGGGTGCAACTGCTGGTGGAACGGCTGGAGCGCGAGGGCCTGGTTGTTGCAGAGTCCGCCGGCGACGGCGAGACTCGCTACCGGCTGCCGGTATAGGAGGCATCCGTGCGCTTGACATCGACGGTGCGATAGACGGGGCACGCCGTCGATACTATACTGTGATTGGAAAACTCTGGTGCACGGGGCCCGGCAGACCCGGCCACGCGCCCGCGGATCTCTCGAAGGAGCATGGCATGACGACGATGCCCGCAGTGGTAAGTGTCACCGAACGAGCCGCCGAGAAGGCGAAGGCGTTGCTGGAGCAGCGCGGCCTGGAGCACGGCGCGCTGCGCGTGTTCGTGGTGGGTGGTGGTTGCTCGGGCTACCAGTACGGCATGGCGATCGCGCCGGAGGCCGAAGACGGCGACCTGGTCGTGGAAGAGTACGGCGTGCGCCTGCTGGTCGACCCGGACAGCGCCGCCCTGCTGAGCGGCGCTGAAGTCGACTACGTCGAAGACCTGATGAAGTCGGGCTTCACCATCTTCAACCCCAATGCCGTCAAGAGCTGCGCCTGCGGCTCCAGCTTCCAGACGTCCGATAACTCCGGCCAGCCGCGCAGTTGCTGCTAACCGCGGCTCGATCGCGCAAGGATCAAGCGCCGCCTGTCCTCCGGGCAGGCGGCGTTGCTGTGCCGGCTTGCGGGTTCGCAGGCCGCGAAAGGACGAGCAGATGCCCGATGGGCCGCGTTTCTACATCGTGGTGACTTCGCCCGACAACTGGGAGAAAACCGCCGACCGCGGCTGGTCGCTGCTCGGGCTGAAGAGCACGCGGCGCAATCTCGCCGGGCAGTTCAAGCCCGGCGACCGCGTGGTCGCCTACTACACGGGGCTCAGGCGCTTCGGCGCAGTGCTGAAGGTCATCTCCGCTTGCTTCGAGGACCACGAGCCTATCTGGGGCAGCCCAAACAAGCCCAACGAGGATTACCCGTACCGCGTGCGGACCGAGCCCGAGATCGTGCTGCCGCCCGGCGAGCTGATCGACGCGAAGGACCTGGCGATGCGGATGAGCTACACGAAAAAGTGGCCGGCCGAGCACTGGACGCTGGCCTTTCAGGGCAACATCCACGCCATTCCCGAGTCCGACTTCGCGCTGATCCGCGCCGAGATGACACAGGCTGCGGCCGCGCGCTAGCTGCCGCTTGCCGCTGTGCACGGGTTCGCCGCGAAGCGGCGCAGTCTCTAACTCCGGGGCCGGCGCTTCAGCGGCCCCTCGTTCGGCTCAGAAGCCGCGGCGCGCGATCGTCGTGCCTGGCACGATCGTTGCGGATGCCGCCCAGGGCCAGGACTCCGCACCAGGCGCAAAGTCGCCCGGCCGCGCCCGCACCAGTGCGTCGGCCATCCGCGCCACCCGCGCCATCGCCCGCACATCGTGCACCCGTACGATCTCCGCGCCGTTGGCGATGGCCAGCGCCGTTACGGCGGCGGTGCCTTCGACCCGCTCTTCCGGCGGCAGGCCGAGCACCGAGCCGATGAAGTGCTTGCGCGAGGCCGCGACCAGCAATGGCAAGCCGAGTGCGCGAAACTCGGACAGGCGCCGCAGCACGGTCAGGTCTTCATCGTGCGACTTGCCGAAGGCGATGCCCGGATCGAGCACGAGCTGCGAGCGAGGCACGCCCAGCGCCACGGCCGTGGCGATGCGCTCGCGAAAGAACGCCAGGTGTTCCCCGATTAAGTCGGCGTACTGCGGCGGGGCCGACGGCCGGATCTTCGGTCGCTCGTAGGTGTAGTTAATCACCAGCGGCACCGCCTGCCGCGCCGCCACGCGCGCGGTGCCGGCGCCGAGTTTGAAGCCGCCGATGTCGTTGATCAGCCGGGCGCCGGCAGCCACGGCCGCTTCGACCACCGCCTCTTTGTAGCTGTCGATCGAGATGACCGCATCGACCTCGCGGACGAGCCGTTCGATCACCGGCACGACGCGGGCGGCCTCTTCATCCGGTGCGAGCGTGCGCACGTCCGCGCGCGCCGACTCTCCTCCCACGTCGAGAATATCGGCGCCATCGGCGACGAAGCGCCGCCCGCGTTCCACCGCCGCATCGAGCTGACCGAGCAGGCCATCGCCGGAGAACGAGTCGCCCGTGACGTTGAGGATGCCCATGATGTAGGTATGGCGTCCGAAGGGCAGAATGCGATCTCCGCAAAGCAGCGGCTCCATTGAGCGGACTCCTGTTCGCCGGCGCACGGGCGCGACGCTAGCCGAGGCTGCCGGCGGCGAGCAACTCGCGGTGGCTGCGCACCTGCCAGAGGTGCTCCAGATCGTGCAGATGCAGCTCACGCGCGATCTGCAGCACGCTGAGCGGGCCACAATAGGGGTGCAGCCCCATGCGCTCCCACTCGGCCTCCGTCAGGCTCCAGAGCTCGTGCAGAAGCTCCTGGCGCAGGTGCGCGTACTGATAGGCGCAGCGGTCGAGATCGAGGCTGGCCGCGGGCGCGTCCATCGCGGTGGCGGCGACATCGGGCGCCGGCAAGATGGCGTTGCGCCGCGAGACGATGCGGCGGACCGCGTCGACCGCGGCCTGTTCGTTGTCGCGCACATGTACGGCGATCTGCGCGAAGCTCCACTCACCGGGCGGATGCCGGTGGGCGTCGCGCCCGCGGATCGCCTCAAGTTCGCCCAGCAACTCGCCGCCGGCCTCACGCAGCGCTTTGATCAGGAACTCGTGCGTCTGCGGCTCGCGGCTGATTTCGCGCACACCCGCGCCCTCCGGGACTGCTCACCCCGGACGCCGCTGGCTCCGCCGGGGTTCAGGGCTGGATCGGACGGCTGGGCCAGGGTGGCCGCCGCCCCGCCGGCGCCGCCGGCTGTGTCTCCCACCAGTCTTCGCGCTGCCAGCGCCGCTGCCGGTCCGTGCCCCAGCTTTTGCGCACACAGGACTTCAGCTTGCGGCACTGCAGACAGTGTTTCAGGGCGTAGTCGATCGTCTGCTCGCGGTGCCGGCCAAAGCACCGGCTCAGGTCGCGGGCCTCCGGCGCGTCGTCTGCCATTATACGCCACCTCGGGTGAAGGTTCGCCCGGCCCGCCCTGCCGCGCTTCCGCGCACTATAGCAGTTGACTACTTATCCGGCTATTCGTGCTATATTTGGCGGCCTTCTGGCGCTCGGCGACGCGCCGCAGTCGCGGTGTGGTATCTTCAGCGCACGGGCCGTCGCGACGCGGACGCAGGCGCGGCCCCACGACACGGAGCGGCGGCGTGCGCACGGGTGATCTGCTCTCCGGCACCGTGGCGATCTTCGTCATGGTGCTCGCGCTGGCGGGCATCTACTGGGCGGCGACGGGCATCTCGCCCTGGCCGGTCTTTCTGCTGGCGGAGCTGCCCGGCGCGGGCTTCGGCCTGGTCTTGCTCGCGCTGTCGTCTCCACACACCCGCTGATGCCGCGGCCAAGAGCAACGGAGTCCGTTGTCGACGACTAAACCGGCCAGATGAGCGCTTCGTCAACGCCGGTCAAGGCAAGCGGTAGCGGCCCGCCGCCGTACCGCTTCTGCCCGCACTGTGCGGCGCCGATCGGCAGCAGGGAGCGCGGCGGGCGGACGCGGCAGGCGTGCACTGCCTGCGGTTTTGTGCTGTTCCGCAACCCCGTGGTCGGCGTGGCCGTGGTCGTGCAGCGGCGCGGCACGATCCTGCTCGGCCGCCGTGCGGGCACGTACGCCGGCGAGTGGTGCATCCCCTGCGGCTACGTCGAGTGGGACGAAGACGTGCGCGCCGCGGCAGAGCGCGAATTCTTCGA
This sequence comes from uncultured Chloroflexota bacterium, assembly GCA_937879875.1. Taxonomy (GTDB): domain Bacteria; phylum Chloroflexota; class Dehalococcoidia; order CAUJGQ01; family CAUJGQ01; genus CALFMN01. Next base: position 25,693 of record CALFMN010000006.1, read on the forward strand.
GGAAACGGGGTTCCAAGTCCGCACCGGCCGGGTATTGGCCGTTCACTCGAACTTCCACAATCCCGCACAGCACACGGTGGGCATCTGGTTCCGCGGCCGTGTGCTGAGCGGAACATTGCGGCCGGGCGACGATCTCAGCGAGGCCGCCTTCTTCGCGCTCGACGATCTGCCCGACGCTCTGGCCTTCCCGACCGATCGGCTGGTACTGCAACAGCTACGGCAGGAACGGGCGGCGCAGCTCAGTCGCTCGGCGCGAACACCGAACCGAAGCTGAGCGGCCGGCGTTCCAGACCGAAGCGCGGCGCCGCGAGCCCGGCGATCTGCTCGTGCAACGGGCCGCCGTTGCTGGCAAGCAGCCCAAGCGGCCAGCCAGTCCGCTGCGGCTCGGCCAGCGCCTCGACCGTTCCGCCCGCCTCCGTGATCAAGAGCACACCGGCGGCTACGTCGTGCGGCGCGAGGTGCAGCTCATAGTGCGCCTCGCTGCGGCCCGCGGCGATGTAGGCGAGGTCCAGCGCCGCCGAGCCGCTACGCCGCGCGGCGCCGGCGCGCACCATCACCTCCGTGAATACCTCACCCCCGAGCCGGCGCCGCGCCGGCGGCCGGTAGGGGAAGCCGCTGGTGAACAGCGCGTCCGCGAGATCGGCGACGGCGCTGACCCGCAGCGGCCGGCCGTTCAAGGCCGCGCCGCTGCCGCGAGCACCGGTGAACAGTTCATCGCGCAGCGGGTCGAACACGACGCCGACCGCCGGCCCCTCGCCATCGACCAGCGCGATCGAGATGCAGAAGACGGGGTAGCCGCGGGCAAAGTTCGCCGTGCCGTCGAGCGGATCGACCACCCACATGCCGGCCTGTCCGCGCCGCGTCTGCCCTGACTCCTCGGCGAGCAGACCGAACTGCGGCCAGCGCCCGGCCAGAACGGAGAGAATAGCCCGCTCGGACGCCAGATCGGCCTGCGTCACGAGATCGCGCCGGTCGGATTTGACCTGAACATCGAGCGCCGAGCCAAACGCGGCGCGCAGCACGTCGGCTCCCGCCCGCGCCGCGGCGACGGCCGCCTCCAGCAGCGCGTCCAAAGCGAGCAGGCTGGGATTCGACATGCATCCGCCCCGCGGGCCGGTTGGCCCGTCCGTCATGCTACCGCGCCGGCCGGCGAACGCGCCCGTCGTCCGTGCAGCAGCGCCGGCGCCGTTGGTGAGAACGGCGCATGGGTCTAGACTGGGCATGCAGGCGAGCGCCGGCTGGGATACAACCATGAGTTGCGAGGCGGAAACGGCCCGTTTGCTGCGGGAGAGCGGTCACAAGCTGACGCCGCAGCGCATGATGGTGTTGAGCGTAGTGCGCCATGCACACGGCCACCTGCGCGCGGCGGAGATCTACGATCGCGTACGCGAACAGTATCCCTACGTGGATATCTCCACCGTCTACCGCACGATGAGCGTGCTCAAAGATCTGCGCCTCGTCACCGAGACCGACCTGGGCACGGGGGAAAGCGCGTTCGAGTGGGCCGGCTCGGCGCCGCACCACCATCTGGTCTGCCGTGCCTGCGGCGCGATCGACAGCCTCGATCACGAATTTCTTGCGCGGCTCGGCCAGGAATTGCTGCGCGACCGCGGCTTTCGTGCCGACCTCGATCACTTCGCCATCTTCGGTCTGTGTGAGGTCTGCCGGCGTGCGCACGACGCCGCGGCGCCGGCCGAGGGCGTCGCGCCGGCGCCGCCTCCGGGCTGAGCCGGCGCTCCACGGTCGCACCACGCCTGCGCACCCCAGCCCAAATCAGCCCGATCGGGCGCCGGCTCGGCCGCTGCCAACGCCGGCCGCCGTCTGCGCTATAGTGATGCGAGCGCTGGTGCCGGGCCCATAGCTCAGCGGCAGAGCAGGCGACTCATAATCGCTCGGTCGCAGGTTCGAATCCTGCTGGGCCCACCGGCCGCCGCTGAACGCCGTACCTGTGTCTACGGTTGTGCGCCGGCGGCGACGGGAGGATCCCATGAGCGAGCAGAGCTACTGGACACACGCGGCCCGGACACGCACGCCGCGACGCTCGCTGTTGCGCGGCGGCGCTGCCGCGGGCGCTGCACTCGCCGCGGCGGGCATTCTCGGGTGCAGCAGCAGTAACAACAACGGCGCGTCGCGCAGCGGCAGCGCGAACTCCGGCTCCGGCGCCGTTCCCGGTACGGCGGGTTCACCAGCGGCCGGCGGCGCGGCAGGGGCGACCGGCGCCGCGACGCAAGCGTCGGGGGCGCAGCCGAAGCCGGGCGGCACGATCAGCCAGCGCACGGCCAGCGATCCGCAGGCGCTGGACCTGCACCAGGTGAGCACCTACGTGGCGCTCTGGCCGGAGGCTCCCTGCTACAACCAGCTCCTGCAGATCGATCCGCAGGACGAGTCGGACGGCAAGATCCTCCCCGATCTGGCCGACAAGTGGGAGACGCCCGACAACGGTCTGACCTACGTCTTCCACCTGCATCCCGGCATCAAGTTCCACGACGGCACGCCCTTCACCTCGGCCGACATCAAGGCGAATCTGGACTGGATCAAGACGCCGGCGAACGGCAAGCCCAGCCCGCGATCCGGCGTGCTCGCCGCGCTTCAGAGTGCCGAGCTGCCCGACGCGAACACGGTCACGCTGCACCTCAGCCAGCCCAACCCTTCGCTGCTGCAAAACCTCGCCACGCACTACTTCGGCATCGGGCCGAAGGCGGTGCTCGACGCGAAAGGCGACCTCGGCGACCAGTTCACCGGCACCGGCCCGTTCAAGCTGAAGACCTATCAGCGCGGCGACCGGCTGGAGCTGGTGAAGCATCCCGGCTACTGGATAAGCGGCCGGCCGTACCTCGACGGCATGAACTTCTACATCGTGCCCGACGACAATACGGCGTTCACCAACTTTCTCGGTGGCCAGTACCAGCAGTTCTCGCCGATTCTGCACGAAAACGTGGACCGCGTGAAGTCGGAAACGGGTGGGAAAGCGCAAAACCTGCTGGTACCCAGCTACACGCGCGACGTGGTCTTCTTCAACACCAAAAAGAAGCCCTGGGACGATATGCGGGTGCGCCAGGCCGTCAGCCTGGTTCTCGACCGCGCGGACGCGATCAGCGTGGTCAAGGGCGGCGATGGTGAGCCCGGCGGCTACATGCGTTCGTCCGGCCAGTGGGGTCTGCCGCTCGACCAGCTCAAGCAGATCCCGGGCTACGACAAGAGCAACCTCGACCAGGCGAAGGCGCTGCTCCAGCAGGCGGGCGTGGCGCTGCCGCTCAAGGGCACGCTGCTCTCGCGCACGGATTTCAAGGACGACTTCACCTGGACGCAGCAGGCGCTGGCCAAAGCCGGTATCGCGCTCGACCTCGACGCGCGCGACAACGCCGCGGCCTACGACGCGGCGTACAAAGGGCAGTTCGATGTGATCATCTGGACGGTTTCCATCGTGCTGGACGATCCCGACGCCACCTTCGCCGAGATCTCCACCGGCACGCCGAAGGCGGTGCGCAACTGGTCGGCGCTGGTCGATCAGCAGATCGACGATCTGTACGCGAAACAGACCGTGGAGCTGGACAACGCCAAACGCAAGGCGCTGGTCAATCAAATGGATCAGCGGGCGCTGTCGATCTTCCAGACGGTGCAGCTCTTCTTCCACAAGTTCAACAACGGCATCTACAACACCGTGCAGAACTACAAGTACCATGGGTCGCTGTACACCAATAAGCGATACCAGGACGTGTGGCTCTCCAAGTAGGCTGGCGAGGCGGTCGGACGCCGGCTCTGGCAAGGCCGGCGTCCTGGTACGGAGCCCAGCGTGCAGCGCTACATCGTTCGACGGCTGCTCTCGCTGCTGCCCACGCTGTTCGGCGTCTCGCTGGTGATCTTCGTCGTGATGCGGGCGTTGCCCGGCGATGTGGCGCGGCAGATCCTCACAGGCGGCGGCTCCGGCCAGGGCGTGACGCAGGAGCAGGTGGACCGCCTGCGCAACCAGCTCGGCCTCAACGACCCGTTGCCGTTGCAGTACTGGCACTGGCTTTCGGGCGTGGCGCGGCTGCATCCCGGCGATTCGCTGTTTACGCATCACCCGATCATGGACGAGATCAGCAGCCGGCTGCCGGCTACGATCGAGCTGGCGGCGGGCGCAGTGGTCGTAGCGCTGCTGATCGCGGTGCCGATCGGCGTGCTCTCGGCGCTGTACCAAGATCGGTCGATCGACTATCTCTTCCGTGTGGTCAGCGTGGCGGGCCTGTCGCTGCCGGGCTTCTTGCTCGGCGAACTACTGATCTTCGCGCTGGAACGCTACTTCCACTATGTGCGGCCGGCCGGCTTCGCCAGCCTCTGGGCCGATCCGCGCAAAAACATCGAGCAGATGATCGAGCCGGTGCTTGTGCTCGGCTACGGTTTTTCCGCCATCCTCAGCCGCGTCACGCGCTCGGCGATGCTGGACGTGCTGCGCGAGGACTACGTGCGCACGGCGCGCGCCAAGGGTCTGCGGCCGGGGCCGGTCGTGCTGCGCCATGCGCTGCGCAACGCGTTGCTGCCGGTCGTGACGATCGCCGGGCTGCAACTGGGGGCACTGCTGGGCGGCGCCGTGATTACCGAGAGCGTGTTCGCCCTGCCCGGACTCGGCCGCTATCTCGTCACCTCGATCGTGCAGCTTGACTACCCGGTCACGCAGATGATCGTGATGCTGAGCGGCGTGACCTTCGTGCTCCTGAATACGGGCGTCGATTTGGCGTACGCGCTGATCGATCCGCGCATCCGCTACGATTGAGCGGCCGGACCGGCGGCCGGCCAAACGCGAGGCAGCCGATGCGCACCAGCGGCGAACTGACGATCGCACCTCCGCGGGGCGCCACGCTGCCCGGTCTCGGCGCGCTTGGCGCCGTTGGCCGCTTCATGCGCCGCAAGCCGCTGGGCGCCGTGGGGCTCAGCGTGATGGTCCTGTTCGTCGCGATCGCCCTGCTCGCGCCGCTGATCGAGCCGCACGATCCCAACGCGGGCGTACACGGCGCGTCGTACGTGGCGCCCTCGCGCGCCTTCCCGCTGGGCACCGACAAGTTCGGCAGAGATCAGCTCAGCCGCGTGCTCTACGGCGCCACGATCTCGCTGCAGGTGGGCGTCTTCACCGTGGCGCTCGGCGTCGGCCTCGGCGTGGTCGTCGGCCTCGTCAGCGGCTACTTCGGCGGCGCCACGGACTTCGCCCTGCAACGCGCCGTCGACAGCTTTCAGTCGCTGCCGAACATTATTTTCGCACTGGCGATCGTGACGGCGCTGGGCCGCTCGCTGCACAACGTCGTGGTGGCGCTGGCGATCGCCTCGTGGCCGGGCACGTCCAGAGTGATCCGCTCAAGCGTACTTTCGCTGAAGCAGCTAGCCTACGTCGATGCCGCGCGGTCGCTGGGCTGCAGCGACGCGCGCATCATCGTCCGCCACATTCTGCCCAACGTGGTGCCGATTGCGATCGTGCTCGCCACCGCCGGCCTCGGCGCCGCCATCCTGGCCGAGGCGTCGCTCAGCTTTCTCGGCGTCGGCATCCGGCCGCCGACTCCGTCCTGGGGCTCGATGATCAACGAGGCGGCCAGCGTGCTGCAGCGCTATCCTTATCTGACACTCTTTCCAGGCATCGCCATCAGCCTGGTCGTGTTCGCGTTCAACTTTCTCGGCGATGCCTTGCGCGATTACCTCGACCCGCGCCAGCGCGGCGTACGCTGATCGGCAGAGGCCGCTGTGGAGTGTGTATGCCTGGCGAATCGCACGACTATATCCAACTCAGCCGCGAGCGGCTCGTCGCCTACGCGCCGCACCGCATCGAACTCCCGACCGCAATGCCGGCCGCGGTGCTCGTGCCGCTGATCCATCACGGCGGCGCGGATCGCGTGATCCTCACCGTGCGCAGCTACGACGTGGAGCATCACAAGGGCCAGATCTCCTTCCCCGGCGGCGCTGTACATGCCGCGGACGCGGACCTGGTGACGACGGCGCTGCGCGAGACCTGGGAGGAGATCGGCGTCGTGCCACACGACGTGGAGGTCATCGGCCAGCTCGACGACATCGTGACGATCTCGAACTTCGTCGTGGCGCCGTTCGTCGGCGTGGTCCGGGGCGGGCCATACGAATTCATCCCGAGCCCGCTCGAAGTAGCCGAGGTGATCGAGCCGCCGGTGTCGCATCTGCTCAACCCCGCCAACCTTGCATGGGAAACGCGCGAGAGCGAGGCGGGCGTCTCACACAGCCCGGCCTATTGGTACGACGGTCACCGCATCTGGGGTGCGACGGCGCGGATGCTGTACGGCTTCCTGCAGCTCCTGGAAGGCGAACACGTCCGCTGAGCCCGCGACGCGAATGCCGAAGATTTTCGCTACGGCGTCACCGTGAAGCTCGCGCTGCCGGTGCAGATCTGGTTTGGCGTGCCGCCGCTCAGGTCGTATACGAAGACGGCGAGCGTATACGTGCCCGGCGGCAGATTCGGGTAGGTGAACGCAAAGCGCACGGCGTCCGCGCCCGGCTGCGGCTCTCCCACCGTTACATCGACGTCCTGCAGCTGCCCCGCGCTGTTGCGGACCTCGGGGCTGACGGCCGGCGGCCGCGAGAGGCCGCCGACACTGCGACATGAGCCGGTGGGCAGCAGGAAGAACGCCGGGGTTCCGGGGCGGCCGCTGGGCGGATCGATCGCGGGCGCACTGATTACGGGAGCCGGCGTCGGCACGGAGGCCGGCGTCGGCGTCGGGGTCGGACTGGGCGTTGGCGTCGCCGTGGGGCCGAACGCGGGCAGCGACTGGCCGTTGAGCAGCGCCTGGGCGAAGCTCCAGAAATCGTCTCCGTGCGGGATGCCAAGCACGATCGCCGGCAGCGAGCCGCGGATCAGCGCACCGTAGCGAGCGAGTGCCTGCGGCGTGAAGTCCAGATAGCGGGCGCCGCTACCCGATGAGATCCGCGCCAGCATGACGGCATCGTCCTGCGCTGCCTGGGCCGCACGCCGCGCCGCGTCGATGTCGCTATCCGCCTGTGCGACCTGGCCCGCCTGCGCGGCGGCACGCGCAGTGGAGAGTTGCTCCCGAATCGTCGCGAAGGCGTTGCGTTGCACGGCGTCGAGCGGCGGCAACGGGTCGCTGCCTTTGGCGCGCAGGCCGTCCTCCGTGGCCGCGGTAATGTCATCCAGCGTTGTTTGCAGCGATGCATAATCGCGGTTGCGGAGCAGTTCCTCTGCGGCGGCGGCGAGACGATCGAACGGGGCACGCGGCGTCGGATCGGTCGAAAGCTGGCCCTGGATGGCGCGAATGTCGTCAGCGGTCGTGCCGGACGGCGCCTTGCCAAGCGTGATTTCGCCGGCAGCGGCGGCGAGCGCAAACGCGCCGCGCCCCGGCGCCAGCTCGGTGACCTGCGCGTAGCCGTTGACCGGGTCGTAGCTGAACACCTGGTCGGCGCCCGAGATCGCCAGCGTCTGCGTCGAAGATGGGTTGCCGATCAAGACGTACTGGCCGGCGGGCGCGAGCGTGCGGCTGAACTCCGCCGCGGTTGGGCCGAGACTGACGGTCGTGTCCTGCGGAAAGAAAACCCAGGCGCCGCGGCCGGCGATCTCCTCGCCCGGCCCCAAAGCTTGATAGCTGCTCGCATCCGGTCCCAGTGCATACGCCGGCCCCTGGGCCTCGTCGAGCAGCGTCGCCGTCGGCGCCCCGACGAGATCCCACCCGGCGGCATACGTTACCGTGCCGCCGCTCTGCGCTCTTACCGCTGAGGAGCCGCCGCGCGCCAGCACGAGCATAAGGCACAACCCGATCAGGGCGACGAACGCCGCCGGCAGACTGAATCGACGGCGAGTGAACCGACCGCGGCGTCCAGGCATCGCACTACCTCGCATCCGTCGCTGCGACAGCCATGCAACTCGCAGCCCCTGTCCAGCTTCGGGCCATCGAAACCTTCCGGCAACGACGAAGCCAGATTCGTGCCCGCCGGCCGGACTGTCAAGCCGAGCCAGAGTGTGGCCGCCGGCTCAGGGCGCGATCGGCGGGTTGGGGGCGCCCTGCGGTGGCGACGCCGTCTGCTCAGCGGCGCCTGCTACGCCGGGATCGTAAAAGTGCGCTCCCGCCAGCTCATCGGGCAGATGCTGCTGATCCACGCGGTGGCCGGCGAAGTCGTGCGCGTACTGATAGCCCCGCCCGTAGCCGAGGGATCGCATCAGCCCGGTCGGCGCGTTGCGCAGATGCAAGGGCACGGGTGCGTTGCGCGTGCGTTGCGCGGCCTCGCGGGCGGCGGCGTATGCGGTCAGGGCGCTGTTACTCTTGGGCGCCAGCGCCAGATAAATGGCGGCCTCGGAGAGCGGCAGCACCGCCTCCGGCAGGCCGAGAAAGTGCACGGCCTGCTGCGCCGCGACGGCAAGGCCGAGCGCCCGCGGGTCGGCGAGGCCGACGTCCTCGGCGGCGAGGATGACCATGCGGCGCACGATGAACAGCGGATCCTCGCCCGCCTCGATCATGCGCGCCATCCAATACAGCGCCCCGTCCGGATCGGAATCGCGCAGGGACTTGATGAACGCGGAAATTGCGTCGTAGTGCTGGTCGCCGCCGCGATCGTAGCGGGCCGCGCCGTGCTGCAACGCGGCCGCCACAGTCTCGACCGTGATCGTGCCGCCTTCGCCCGTGTCGGCCGCGGCCAGCTCCAGCGTGTTCAAGGCGAGCCGCGCATCGCCGGCGGCGGCTTCGGCGAGCGCATCGATCGCCTCGTCGCTCATCGAGAGCCGCATCTCGCCGAGGCCGCGCTCGGCGTCCGCGAGGGCACGGCGGAGCAACGAAGCGATTGCAGCGGCGTCGAGCTGCCGCAGCACGAACACGCGTGAGCGGGAGAGCAGCGGCGCGTTCACCTCGAACGACGGGTTCTCCGTGGTGGCGCCGATCAGCGTAATCGTGCCGTCTTCGACATACGGCAGGATCGCATCCTGCTGGGCGCGGTTGAAACGGTGGATCTCGTCGATGAACAGGATCGTGCGCCGGCCAGCCAGGGCGCGGGCCTCGGCCACGGCACGACGCAGATCCGCGACGCCGGCGGACACGGCCGAGATCTGCAAGAACCGTGCCCGCGTGGCCCCGGCGATCAGCCGGCCGAGCGTGGTCTTGCCGCAGCCGGGCGGACCCCACAACACCATCGACGGCACACGGTCGGCATCGATCGCCCGGCGCAGCAGTGCAGTGGGCGCGGTCAGCGCTTCCTGTCCGACCATCTCGTCCAGGGTACGCGGCCGCATGCGGTGCGCGAGCGGCGCGAAGGGCCGCGGCTCCGCCTCAGCCGGACCGCCCGCTTCGTTCGGGTCCGCAAACAGCGCCGGCTGCTCCGCGGCGTCGGCTGGCCGGCCCTGCCCCGCTCTGCGTTCTCTCTGTTCCACGCAGCCAGTATAGCCGCCATAGCAACCGCACCGAAGATCAGAAACCCGTCGGGCCTTTCCTATATATCTCACATATAGCTATGAATGGGGTTAGTCCGATCCGACATGCCTTGGCCAAATGTGGCTATGTGGAAACTAGCTCGAACAACCATCATGGCGTATTGCGCGATATAGCGCTGAACACTGAGTCGCGCCGATGTGGACAACTCTGGTTCTCAATTGTCGCAACAAATCCGGCAGGAATGGTGCCGAACGTTGTCTCGATGGGTCTGGCACACGCCGCGCGCCCCGGTCGGCGCACGACACTCAGCCACGGAAGAGCAGTCGGGCGCGGCTTGCCGCACACGCGATCGAGGCGAAACGGGGCGTTAGGGGGCTCAGGTGTATGCCATCCGCGAGCGCTCGGGCGCACCGGCATGCCTGACGCCCGCGCCGCTGCTCACGCGACCTCCGGACGCGGGAACCGTCAGTCGCCCGGCCCGGTCAAGCGGACCGCGGTGAGTGCCGGCCAGGCAGCGGCAGCGCGCCGGGGAGTCTTCAGACGGAGAGGTGGGCGATGGTAACGCCCTCGCCGCCGGCGCGGGCGTCGGCCGGCTCGAAATCGCTGACCAGGGGACTCGATGCCAGCGCCTCGCGTACCACACGGCGCAGCGCGCCGGTGCCCTTGCCGTGGATGATGCGCACAAACGGCAGCCCGGCCAGGTACGCCGACTGCAGGTACTCTTCGAGGCGCGGAATCGCCTCCTCGGCGCGATGGCCGCGCACCTCAAGCTCAAGGCCGGGCGAGTCCGGCCGCGGCGGCAGCGAGACGGCGATCGGACGGGGCGCCGGCGCCGCGGCGGCGTGCGCGACGCGCTCGACCTGGTCGCGCTTGATGCGCATGCGCAGAGCGCCGAGCTGCACCTCGAACTCGCCGCGGTCGTCCGGCGCACTCAGCGCCTCGCCGGTCTGGTCAAGACCGCGCACCGTTACCAGGTCGCCGGGTCCGATGGACGGGGGCGCTGCAGGCAGCGCGGTCGCGGTGCGCTGCGCCTCCCGCGCCTGCAGCGCATCGAGCCGGGCCTGCACCTCGGCCGCAGTGGCCTCGGCTTCGGCCAGGTCAACGGTGGCGGCTGCTGCGGCCTCGGCCGGCAGACGTTCGAGGCGTGAGGCGCGCTGCAGCCGTCGTGACGCCTCGCGCATCGCGGCGCGCAGCTCCGCGACTTCAGTTTCAGCCTCGGATCGCGCCGCCTCCCGCAACGCTGCACGCTGCCGATCCAGCTCGGCAAGTTCGCCCGCGTAGCGGCTGCGCAACGTTTCCGCCTCGGCTGCCGCCTGCTCCGCGCCGGCGCGCTCGGCGCTGGCCCGGTCGCGTTCGCGTTGCAGATCCGCCAGCAGGTCGCCGACGCGCTCCTGCTCAGGACCAGCGGCCTGGCGAGCCTGTTCGAGCACGTCGGCCGGCATGCCAAGGCGGGCGGCGATCGCGATCGCGTTGCTGCGACCCGGCAGGCCTACCGCGAGCCGGTAGGTCGGCGCCAGTGTTTGCGTATCGAACTCGACGCTGGCGTTCATCACGCCGGGCGTTTCATGGGCGAAGACCTTCAGCTCGCCATGATGCGTCGTGGCGATCACGGTGCAGCCCTGCCGCAGCAGGCGTTGTACGATGGCGCGGGCCAGCGCCGCGCCCTCCTCGGGGTCGGTGCCGGCGCCGAGCTCGTCCAGCAGCACCAGGCTGCGCGGCCCCGCCTGCGCCAAAATGCCGACAATGTTGCGCATGTGCGAGGAGAAGGTGGAGAGCGACTGTTCGATGCTTTGCTCGTCGCCGATATCGGCATAGATCGAGTCGAAGACGGGCACGCTGCTGCCCTCGCCCGCCGGAATCGGCAGGCCCGCCAGCGCCATCAGCGTCAGCAGACCGGCCGTCTTCAGCGCCACCGTCTTGCCGCCGGTGTTGGGGCCGGTGATCATCAGCACACGGAAGGCGCCGCCCGCGTACAGCGTGATCGGCACGATCTCGCCGGTCAGCAGCGGGTGGCGCGCCTGCAACAGGCGCAGCTCGGCCGGCGCCTCGACGAGCCAGGGCTGCGCCTCGCCGTCGAGGGGCAGCTCGTACGCCTTCAGCAACTCACCCAAACGCGCGGCGGCGAACACGACATCAAGCTCGGCCAGCAGGTCCACGTCGGCCTCAATTTGGCCGGCAACATCGGCGACAAGCTCGCTGAGCTGGCGCAATACGCGCTGGGCCTCGCGCTGCTCTTCGAGCTGCAACTCGCGGTACTGGTTGCCGAGATCCACGATGGCGAGCGGCTCGATCCAGAGCGTGGCGCCGCTGCCGGAAACGTCATGCACGATGCCGCGCAACTGGCCGCGAAAGTCCGCTTTGATCGGAACCACGTAGCGCCCGTCCCGCTCGGTGATCAGCGCTTCCTGGGCGACGCCGCGGGCAACGGCGTTATTCAGGATCTCTTGCAGCCGCGCCTGCAGCCGGTCGTGCACGACGCGCGACTCGCGCCGCACGGCCGCCAGCGCGGGACTGGCGCTGTCGGCGATCTCCCCGCGCGGGGTGATGCAACGCACGATCTCGCTCACCAGCCGCGCCGGGTCGTACATGCGTCGCGTCAGATCCGCGAGCAAGGGGTACTGCTGCGCAAGCCGGCCGAGATTACCGCGCAGCGTGCGCACGGCAACCAGCGTGCTGTGGATCTCGAGCAGCTCGGACGGGTCGAGCACGCCGTGCAGCGCGGCCTTATGTGCGTGCGGCCGCACGTCGTGCGCACCGGCCAGGCCCAGATTCGGCCGCCCGGCGCGCAGCCGTCGCGCCTCGGCCCCGAGTGCCTGACGCTGCGCGGCCAGTGCGCGTGTGGCGGCAGGCCGCAGCGCCAGCGCCGCGACGCGGCCCGCGCTGAAGGCCGTCAGGCCCGCGAGGCGCGCCAGCACCTTATCAAACTCCAGCGTCGTCAGCGTCTTCTCGTCCGTGCTGCTCATCCTCGTGCCTGTCAACGGCCAGCGCGGCCCGCTCGCGCCCGGCAGCGGGACACAGAAACGGCGCCCCGCAGGGCGCCGCGCGTGCAAGCGGGGGAGATCCTCCGCCGGCGCTACATGTCCTGCTCGACGTGCGCCTCGCCGCTCGCCGTGACGACCCACGTCTTCATGCCGTCCCTCCGGCCGCCATCTACAAGGTAGCCCTTGCGCACACAGCTCGCAATCACGTCCGGGTAGTTCTGCGGGCGCTTCGTGCGCGAACGGGTGTAGCCCTCGACCAGATCTTTCGTGGTCACGCCCTGGCCGTCATGACGATGGTAGTGATGATATGCGATCGCCACCACGCGATCGGGGTGGGAGTCGATCCGGCGCTGCGCCAGAAACTCCGCCACCGGGATCGCCGTGGACGGCGGTGCAGGAGCAGCCGCGGTGTCCGCGTGCGCCGGGCGCTGAGTGCGCACTGCGCCGTCCTCAAGCAGGTGGGCGAGCACGCCGGCGAAGGCCAGCGAGCGGAACGGCTCCGGTTGATCCTCGACGACCCGCCGCGCCCGGGCGACGGCCAGCCGCAGATCGTCGTCCTCGTCGGCCGCGACAGGCCGCAGCGCCACGCCGCGATCCGAACCGATCCCGCGCTGATTCATAGCCCACCAACCTTCGCCATCGCTGTATAGCCGTTGCCCTACATCATAGCAGCCAGACCTCGCACGTCAATCGCGCTTGACGATCAGACTCCGCGACGCATGCTATATAGCCGTAGACGCGCCTGTGCGGCACACACCAAATCAACATAGCATGTAGCTATAATAGCGAGTGGGCTATGTGGACTCGTGTGGAGGAGTTCCGCCGCACGTTGCTGCGCATCAGGCCGGCGGTTGCTCGAGCGTGAGCACGGCGAGCGCCTCGCCTACCGCACCGTCTTGCTCGGGCAGCACGGTGCGCGGATCCAGCACCAGCCGGCCCTCCTCGATGCGCGCGACGATCGGCGGGTCGCGCCGGCGCAACTGGGCGGCCAGCAGATGCGGGCGGGCAGCATCGACGGCGAGGACGCTGCTCGCGATGCCCTCCTCCGGCAGGCTGCCGCCGCCGATCATGGTGCGCGAGGAGCGCAGCGAACACGGCAGCGCGCAGACCGCCGCCCAGGCCGCGGCACGTGCCTCGATCTCAGCCGCCGGCGCGCCGATCATGCGCCAGATCGGAACTGTTTGCAGCGGGTCATCGGCAAGATAGTGCTGAAGTGTCGCGGCAAGGGCAGCGATGCTGGTTTTGTCCATGCGCAGGGCGCGCGCGAGCGGATGACGGCGCAGTTGCGCCACCAGCGCCGCCCGGCCGACCACGATACCTGCCTGCGGCCCGCCCAGCAGCTTGTCGCCGGAAAACGCGGCGAGATCGACGCCGGCGGCGATGCTTTGCTGCACGGTCGGCTCCGGCAGCATGCCGAACTCGCGCGTGTCGAGCAGACAACCGCTGCCCAGATCGTCCAGCAGCAAGACGCCGCGCTCGTGGGCGAGCCGCGCCAGTGCCTCGAGCGGCGGGAAAGCGGTGAAGCCGATCACACGGAAATTGCTGGCGTGGATGCGAAGGATGGCAGCGGTGCGCTCGCCGATCGCGTCGCTGAAGTCGCGCTCGTAGGTGCGGTTCGTCGTGCCGACCTCGACCAGCGTGGCGCCGCTCTGGCGCAGCACGTCGGGGATGCGGAAGCCGCCGCCGATCTCGACCGCCTGGCCGCGGCTGACGATCACCTCGCGCCCCTGACAGAGGGCGCTGAGCATCAGCAGCAGCGCCGAGGCGTTATTGTTGACGGCGATGCCGGCCTCCGCGCCGGTGACACGGCGCAGCGGTTCCTCCAGGTGCGTGAAGCGGCTGCCGCGTTCACCCTCCTCCAGGTCGAACTCCAGGTTGGAGTAGCCGGCGGCGACGGCCTGCATGGCCGCGATCGCACCCTCCGAGAGCGGCGCCCGGCCGAGATTGGTGTGGAGGATGACACCGGACGCGTTGATCACGCCGCGGAGCGAGGGCGAGTGCAACCGCTCCAATATCTCCGCGCCGCGGCCGGCCAGTTCGTCCAGCGACGGCACAGGCCGGCCGGCCAGGAGCTGCTCGCGCGCCTCGGCCACGGCCTGGCGGGCGGCGGCCGTGCGCAGCGCTCCGCCCGGCGCCGCGCTCAGGCGCGGGTGCGCCAGCAGGCGATCCACCGAGGGCAGGTCGCGTGGAGATGCCATGCCGCCGCTCGCAGCGGTCGCCGCTGCTGCCGGGCGGCGCCGACTGGCATCGTAGCATGGGGCGGCCTTCGCGTTTGCGCGTTTGATCGTCGCCGTTGCAGCCGCCTATCATAGACGCAGAGCCGTCTTGTATCGCGCGGAGCGCGATGTCAGATGGACGGCTGGTGAGAGGAGTTGTTCGTGAACCTGCGCATCCCCGGTCCAACGCCGTGTCCGCCAGAGGTGCTGTCCGCGCTCGGTACGCAGATGGTCGATCACCGTGGCCCCGAGTTCGCCGCGGTGCTCGAGCGCGTGAGCAGCGGACTCAAACGGGCGTTCCGGACCGAGAACGATGTGCTGGTCATGACCTGCGCCGGCACCGGCGGGCTCGAAACCGCCGTCGTCAACACACTGTCGCCCGGCGAGCGGGTGCTGAGCGTCTCGATCGGCGAGTTCGGCAAGCGCTTCGCCGCGATTGCCGAGACCTACGGCGCCGCTGTCACGCGGCTTGAGTTCGAGCATGGCCAGGCCGCCGCCGCCACCAGGGTTGACGAGGCGCTGGCCAACGATCCGTCG
>CALFMN010000007.1 GCA_937879875.1 uncultured Chloroflexota bacterium
GGGGAAGGGGTGATCTTTGTGCGGATGGTTGGGAGAGTGTGCCCAGCGGGGCTGATGTCCGGGGCACCTAACCCTGCTTTGCCTGGCGGCAAAGCTGTCCCTTCCCGAAACGGGAAAGGGACTTCTGGAGCGTTCCAATTTGCGCCGAACGGCGGCAGGGCTGGAGTGTCCTGCGGGATCTGCGGCGGGTTTATCTCTCACCGGTATGTGGGTCGTCGAACCGTCCCTTCCCGTTTCGGGAAGGGACAGCTTTGCCGCCAGGCAAAGCAGGGTTAGGTGCCCCGTCAGCCCGTCGCTGTCGGGAACGCTCGCTCAAGCCGAATACGCCAGCAGACCTTCTTCTTCCGTCGGCAGGTTGCGCTTGATCAGCTCGAAGTATTCGAGCGCGATGCCCGCGCCGATCGCCACGCAGTGCATCGGCTCTTCGGCCACCAGGCAGGGCACGCCGGTCTCCTGCGTGATCAGGTCGTCCAGATGGCGCAGCAGCGCCCCGCCGCCGGTGAGCACGATACCGTGGTCGATCACGTCCGAGGCCAGCTCCGGCGGCGTGCGTTCGAGCACGGAGCGCACGCACTGCACGACGAGCGCCAGTCCTTCCTGAATGGCGCCGGTAATCTCGGTCGAGGTGATCGTGATCGTCTTCGGCAGGCCGGTGATCAGGTCGCGGCCGCGCACGCTGCAGGCCAGGTCTTCCTCGACCGGCAGGGCGCTGCCCACCGCGATCTTCACCTCTTCAGCCGTGCGATCGCCCAGCACGACGTTGTGACGGCGGCGGATGTACTGCGTGATCATGTCGTCCAGACGGTCGCCGGCCGAGCGCACCGACTCGGTGACGACGAGGCCGTACATCGAGACGACGGCGGTCTCGGTGCGGCCGGCGCCCACGTTGACGACCATGTGCCCGCTGGGCGAGCCGACCGGGATGCGGGCGCCGATCGCGGCGGCCAGCGGCTCCGGGATCAGGTGCGCCGGGCGGCGTGCGCCGGCCTGCTCGGCGGCGTCGCGCACGGCACGTTGCTCCACGCTGGTCACACCGGCCGGCACGCAGATCATCACTTCCGGCTTGATGAAGTTGAACTTGCCTACGACCTGCTGCACGTAGTGGCGCAGCATCGCCTCGGTGATCAGGTAGTCCGCGATCACGCCGTCGCGCATCGGCCGCACGACGGAGATGCTGTTGGGCACGCGGCCGAGCATGCTGCGCGCCTCCTCGCCCACGCCGACGAGGTTGTTGTCGCGCACGCCAAGCGCGACTACCGCCGGCTCGTCGACGACGATGCCGCGGCCTTTGACGTAGACGAGCACGTTCGCCGTGCCCAGATCGATGCCCACTTTTTTTGCAAACATGCCCGCTCCGAGCTGTACGCGACGCGGGCAAGGCCCAGCCGCGGAAACGGCGCCGGCCGCGCGTCAGACGCGCTGAATGGCGGCGCCGAGGTTAGTCAATTTTACGTCCAAATCCTGGTACCCGCGATCGAGATGGAACACATCACTGATCTCTGTCTCGCCGTGTGCGGCCAAGGCGGCGAGTACCAGCGCCGCGCCGGCGCGCACGTCCAGCGCCCGCACTGACGCGCCGACCAGCGGCGTCGGCCCGCTGATCACCGCGGTCGAGCCGGCCTGCACCATCTCCGCGCCGAACTTGCGCAGCTCGCCCAGGTAGAGGAAGCGGTTGTCGTAGACGCGCTCGTGCACGAAGCTGACCCCGTCCGCCTGTGTGAGCAGCACCGCGAGCAGCGCCTGCATGTCGGTGGCAAGGCCAGGATAGGGCACGGCCTGCACCTGCGTGGCCTTCAGCCGGCCGCAGTGCGCCACGCGCAGCCCGCACTCGAACTCCTCGACATGGACGCCCATGTCGCACATCTTGCTGATCAGCGCCTCGAGGTGGCAGGGCACGGCGTCTTCGATCGCTACGTCTCCCTGCGTGAGCGCCGCGGCCAGCGCAAACGTGCCGGCCTCGATGCGGTCGGGAAGCACGCGGTGGCGCGTGCCGCCCAGCGCCTCCACGCCCTCAACCTCGATCGTGTGCGAGCCGGCGCCCTCGATCTGGGCGCCCATCTTGTTCAGCATCTCGGCCAGCGAGACGATTTCCGGCTCGGCCGCGGCGTTGACGATGCGCGTGTGCCCGCGCGCCAGCACCGCGGCCAGCAGAATGTTCTCCGTGCCCAGCACACTGGGATAGTCCATGAAGATGCGCGCCCCGCGCAGCGACGGCGCCCGCGCCACGAACTTGTCGCCCTCCCGCGTGATCTCGGCGCCGAGCGCGGCAAAGCCGGCGAGATGCACGTCGAGCGGGCGCTGGCCGATCACGTCGCCGCCGGGCGCGGCGCAGGCCGCCTCGCCGAAGCGGCCGAGCAGGGCGCCCATCACGACGAAGCTGGCGCGCAGCGACGTAACGAGCCGGCTGGGCGCCTCCGTGCGCCAGACGCCGTGCCCGCTGACGCGGTAGACATCGAGCAGCTCGGGGTCGCGCGTCACCGAGGCGCCGAGATGACGCAGAATCATCGCCATGACGACGGTATCGTCGATGCCGGGGACGTTTTCGAGCGTCGTCTCTTCGGAGGAGAGCAGGGCGGCGACCATCATCGGCAGCGCGGCGTTCTTGGCGCCGCTGACGCGCACAGCCCCTTCCAGCCTGCGTCCGCCCTCGATCCGCAGGCGGCTGTCGCGCCCGTAGCCCGCAGGTTTCATAACCCGTCCACGGCTGGCTGCAAGGGGTGAACCACCACGCACCGGTTCAGTAACGTGGGCAGCAACCATGCTGCCGCGCCGGGCTGCCCGCCTCAGCATAGCGAAGCGCGTTGCAGGCACGCAACAACGGCGCGACGTAGGCCGATCCGCGGCGAGGCGGTTTCGGGAGAGCGCTCCCAGCGGCGTCGGGCTCCCGGGGCACCTAACCCCGCTTTCGCTGAAGCGAAAACTGTGTTGAAAGTCTCCGACGGTTGCGCTGCGCTCTGGCCCGACACGGGAAGGGTTTGATCCGAGGACACGCGGATGGGTGGGAGAACTACCTCTCGGGCGGCCCGTGAGGACACCCCGGCCGCGCCGCCGTCCGACGCTGTGGGGAACGCTCCAAAAGTCCCTTCCAGTTTCGGGAAGGGACAGACCTCGCCTGCGAGGTCAGGGTTAGGTGCCCCGCTCACTCCCCGCGCGGCTGGCCGGGCTGGCCGGGGCCGCCGCGGCGACGGCGGCGCTCGGCCACGCGGATGCGCACGTCCGCACGGCGGGCGGCGGCGAAGACGGCGGCCACGTCGATGTCGGTCTGGCGCGTCGCCATCGCCTCTTCGGCGCGGCGGCGGGCCGCCTCGGCGCGGGCGATGTCGATCTCGTCCGAGCGCTCGGCGCTGTCGGCGAGAATCGTCACTTTGTCGTCGCGCACTTCGAGGAAGCCGCCGGCGACGAACAGGTCGATCTCCTCGTTGCCGCGGCGGGCGCGCAGCTCCCCGGTTTCGAGGATCGTCATCAGCGGCGCGTGGCGGGGCAGAATACCCAGCTGCCCCTCGCTGCCGGGCGCCACGATGATGTCGAAGCCATCTTCCGAGAGCACTTCGCGTTCGGCCGTAACGATGTCCAGGCTCAGGGGCATGGCTTACTCCCGCAGCGTGCGCGCCTTCTCGACCGCCATATCGATGTTGCCGACCATGTAAAACGCCTGCTCCGGCAGGTCGTCGTGCTTGCCGTCGAGGATCTCGCGGAAGCCGCGCACCGTCTCGGTCAGCGGCACGTACTGGCCCGCCAGGTTGGTGAACTGTTCGGCCGTGAACATCGGCTGCGAGAGGAAGCGCTCGATGCGCCGCGCCCGCCCCACGATCTGCTTGTCCTCGTCCGAAAGCTCCTCGATGCCGAGGATGGCGATGATGTCCTGCAAGTCTTTGTAGCGCTGCAAGACCTGCTGCACGCCGCGGGCCACGTCGTAGTGCTCCTGGCCGACCACCTGCGGGTCGAGCAGGCGTGAGAACGAGGTGAGCGGGTCCACCGCCGGGTAGATGCCGCGGGCAAAGACGGCGCGGTCGAGCGCGACGACGGCGTCCAGATGGCCGAAGGTCGTGGCCACGCCGGGGTCGGTGTAGTCGTCGGCCGGCACGTAGATCGCCTGGAACGAGGTGATCGCGCCCTTCTTGGTCGAGGTGATGCGCTCTTCGAGGTCGCCCATCTCGGTCGCAAGCGTCGGCTGGTAGCCGACGGCCGAGGGCATGCGCCCCAGCAGCGCCGAGACCTCCATGCCCGCCAGTGTGTAGCGGTAGATGTTGTCGATGAAGAGCAGCACGTCGCGCCCTTCGATGTCGCGGAAGTACTCGGCCATGGTCAGGCCGGTCAGCGCGATGCGCAGGCGCACGCCCGGCGGCTCGTTCATCTGGCCGAAGACCAACACCGTCTTGTCGAGCACGCCCGACTCGCTCATCTCGTGCCAGAGGTCGTTGCCCTCGCGCGAGCGTTCGCCCACACCGGCGAAGACCGAATAGCCGCCGTGCTGCTTGGCGATGTTGTTGATCAGCTCGGTCATCGTCACGGTCTTGCCCACGCCGGCGCCGCCGTAGGCGCCGATCTTGCCGCCGCGGGCGAAGGGCGCGATCAGGTCGATGACCTTGATGCCCGTCTCCAAAATCTGCGCCGAGGTCTCCTGCTCCTCGAAGGAGGGCGGCGCTCGGTGGATCGGCAGCGTTTGCACGCCGTCGAGCGCACCGAGGCTGTCCAGCGGCTCGCCCAGCACGTTGAACAGCCGCCCCAGCGTCTTCGGCCCGACCGGCACGGAGATCGGCGCACCCCTATCCACGGCGCGGGCGCCGCGGGTGAGGCCGTCCGTGCTGGTCATCGCCAGCGTACGCACCCAGTTGTTGCCCAGGTGCTGCTGCACCTCGACCACGATCACGTTCGCCTGCTGCTGCTCGCCCTCGCCCAGCTCGGAGGCGTGCTCGGCCGCCGCGTGGCCTTCAAGGTAGAGATCCACGGCGTTGAACAGGTCGGGGAGCTGCTCCGGCGGGAACTCGAGGTCTACGACGGTGCCGATGATCTGCGCTACTCTGCCTTCTGCCATTATCTGTGCTTCCTTGGTCTTGACCGGGCTTCGGCCCGAAGTGTCCTATCTGTATCCACGACCTGCATCCGGCACGCGGCCGTCGGCCCTCATCCTCTCGTCTCTCCTTCTCCCAATCCTGGGAGAAGGGGACGATCCTGAATAGTGCGTTCCGATCACCAGGCGGTTAACCCGACGCCCTTTCGTCCCCGCACCGCGGGATCGCCCCTCGCCCAGGATTGGGAGAGGGGACGGGGGTGAGGGCCGCGGCCTCCAGCCAGTGCAGGTCGAACTGCGCCAGCGTGTGGATGCGGGCGTCGGCCTCCGGGATCGCCAGTCTCTCCGTGTAGGGCGTGTCCACGGCGACCACAGCCATGCCGGCGCGGTGGGCCGACTGCACGCCTTTGGGCGCGTCCTCGATCGCAAGGCAGCGCTCTGGCGCCACGCCCAGCGCTGCCGCCGCCTTGAGATAGATCTCCGGCTCCGGCTTGCCGCGCTGCACCATGTCGCCCGTCACCACCGCCTCGAAGCACTCGCGCAGTCTCAGCCCGGCGAGGCACGCCTCGACCCAGGCCGTGCGCGAGGATGAGGCCACGGCGAGCCGTTTGCCGCGCGCCTGCAGCTCGCTCAGCAGCCAGACCGCGCCGGGCAGCAGCACGGAGTGGTTGGCGTACTGCTGCAGGATCTCGGCGTCGTAGCGGTCGCGGTAGTACGCGAACGGCCGCTTCAGCCCGAAGCGCTGCACCAGATCGCTCCACGTATCTTCGAGCGTGGTGCCGACGTAGCCCAGGTAGCTGTCCAGGTCAAGCGCGGCGCCCTCCTCGGCCAGCAGTGCGTTGACCGTCTCGTGGTGCAGCGGCTCGCTGTCCAGCAGCACGCCGTCCATATCGAAGACGACGGCATCAATTCTCCGGCCCGCGAGGCCCGCGCCTGCCATGCGTCCGCTAGCCCTCCAGCGCCGCGACACCGCCGACGATGTCGAGCAGCTCTTTCGTGATCTGCTCCTGCCGCGCCTTGTTGGCGGCCAGCGTCAGCGAATCAACCATGTCGTTGGCGGCATCGGTCGCGTTCTTCATCGCCACCATCTGCGCCGAGTAGAAGCTGGCGACGTTCTGCAGCACCGCCTCGTAGATCTGCATCTCGATGTAGCGCGGCAAAAGCTGCGCCAGCACCACGGCCGCGGAAGGCTCATAGATGTAGTCGATCAGCCCGCCCTCGCCTGCCGTGCTGCCTTCGGGCGGCTCTACGGGCAGCACCTGGCGCACGGTCGGCCGCTGCGTGGCCGTATTGATGAAATCGGGATAGATCACCAGCACGCGGTCGGTCTCGCCGCCGAGAAAGTCGTCGATCACCTCGCGCACGATCGGTGAGACGTCGGCCGCGCTGGGATAGTCGCCCAGGTCCAGGTACTCGGCCACGACGTGGAAGCCGCCGCGCACCATAAAGTCTCGGCCCTTCTTGCCCACGGCGATGCCGCGGATCTGCGCCTCGGGGCCGGCCTCGCGGATCGTTTGCAGGACGCGGCGGTTGATGTTGCCTGGCAGGCCGCCTGACAGGCCGCGGTTGGGCGAGATCACGACCAGCGTGACGCGGCTGCCCAGCCGTTGCTCCAGCAAGGGATGCACCGCGTCGCCCTCGCCACCCGTATCGACCTGCGCGGCCAGGTTCGCCAGCACGGCGCGCAGCCGCTCGGCGTAGGGCCGGGCGGCTGCAGCCCGCAGCTGGGCGCGTCGCATCTTCGACGCGGCCACGAGCTGTAGCGCGTTGGTGATCTTGGCCGTGTTCTGCACCGAGCGGATGCGCCGCTTGATCTGCCGGTAGCTTGGCATCTGCCGCCTTTTCCAACCCTTGCGGCCCGCAGGCCTGATTCACCGCGACGGTCTCCTCCTCACCCCTCGGCCCCTCTCCAGTTCCTGGAGAGGGGCCGGGGGTGAGGCCACGTCTAGTACGGCACCGTGTTCTTGAACTCGGTGATGGCGTCGCCGAGCCGCTTCGCCGGCTCATCGCCCAGCACCTTCTCCGAGCGGATCGCATCGATGATCTCGGGGTGACTGCTGGCGATGAACTTGTGGAACGCCGCCTCGAAGTCGCGGATCTTGTCCACCGGCACGTCGTCCAGATAGCCGTTGTTCAGGGCGTAGAGGATCGTGACCTCCTGCGCCATCGACAGCGGCCGGTACTGCGGCTGCTTCATCACCTCGACGGCGCGCTGGCCGCGCTCGAGCTGGCGGCGCGTGGCGGCGTCGAGATCGCTGGTGCCGAACTGCGCGAACGCCTGCAGCTCGTTGTACTGCGCCAGGTCGCCCTTGAGCCGGCCGGCGACGGTCTTCATCGCCTTAGTCTGGGCGTTGCCGCCCACGCGCGAGACGGAGAGGCCGATGTTCATCGCGGGCCGCTGGCCAGCGTTGAACAGGTCCGATTCCAGATAGATCTGGCCGTCGGTGATCGAGATCACGTTGGTGGGGATGTAGGCCGAGACGTCGTTGGCCTGCGTCTCGATGATCGGCAGCGCCGTGAGCGAGCCGCCGCCGAGATCCTGCGAGAGCTTGGCCGCGCGTTCCAGCAGGCGGCTGTGCAGGTAGAAGACATCGCCCGGATAGGCCTCGCGCCCCGGCGGGCGGCGCAGCAGCAGCGACATCTGCCGGTAAGCCCAGGCGTGCTTGGAGAGATCGTCGTAGACGATCAGCGCCTCTTTGCCCTGCTCCATGAACTCCTCGCCCATGGCGCAGCCGGCGTACGGCGCCAGGTACTGCAAGGCGGCCGATTCGGCCGCGCCGGCGACGACGACGATGGTGTACTCCATCGCGCCGGCCCGCTCCAGGGCGCCAACGGTCTGCGCGACTTTCGAATCTTTCTGGCCGATGGCGACGTAGATGCAGAACAGGTCGCCGCCCTTCTGGTTGATGATCGTGTCGAGCGCCACGGCGGTCTTGCCGGTCTGGCGGTCGCCGATGATCAGCTCGCGCTGGCCGCGGCCGATCGGCGTGGTCGCGTCGATCACTTTAATGCCCGTCTGCACCGGCGTATTCACCGCCGAGCGCGTGACCACGTTGGGCGCGATGCGTTCCACCGGGCGTGTGCGGCTGGTGATGATCGGCCCCTTGCCGTCGATCGGCAGGCCAAGCGAGTTGACCACGCGGCCGATCAGCGCCTCGCCCACGGGCACCTCGGCCACGCGCCCGGTCGAACGTGCCTGGTCGCCCTCTTTAATCTGGCGGTAGTCGCCCAGCACGACGGCGCTGACCGAGTCCTCTTCGAGGTTGAGCGCCATGCCGGAGATCGGCTCGCCGTCGGGCTGCGGAAACTCGACCAGCTCGCCGTAGAGGGCGCCGCTCATGCCGTGGATGCGCACCACGCCGTCGCCGGCCTCGATCACGGTGCCGACGTCCGTCTGCTGCACCTGCGTGCCGAAGCTCTGGATCTCGCTCTTGATAATGGATGCGATCTCGTCCGGACGGACTGCCATCCTCGAACCTCTTTCGCCTTCCCGCTTCCGGCCTCTGTACGGGCACGGACGCCAGCCTGCGTCGGCATCTGCGCCGTTCAAGCACGCATCAGCGTGCCGATCTCACCGTCATCGTAACGAATCGCGGGCTTCTGCGCCGCTTCCTGCCGCTAGCGCGCCGCCTCCAGCCGGCGGCGCAGCGCCAGCAGCCGCGTGCGGGCGCTGCCGTCGATCAGGCGGTCGCCCACGCGCGCCACGACGCCGCCGATGATGCTCGGATCGACGCGCGTCTCGATCTGCACCTGCTTGCCCGTGATCTGGCCGAGCCGCTGCACGATTAGCTGCCGCTCCGCATCGCCGATCTCGACGGCGGTGACGACCTCCGCGTGCGCGACGCCGCGGTAGGCGTCCGCGAGCTCGCGGAAGAAGTCTGTCACCTGCGGCGCCAGCGCCACGCGGCGGCGTTCGACCAGCAGCCGCGCGTAGTTCAGCGCCAGCGGCGAGACGCCGGCCAGCGTGCGGGTAAGCACATCTTCTTTTCCCTGCTGCGGCACTTTGGCGCTCTCCAGCAGGCCGAGCACTTCCGGCTCGGAGAAGACGGCGCCGACCGTCTGCAGATCGCGCAGCCAGGCGTCGATCGTGTTTTGTTCGCGGGCGATGCTGAACACCCCCTCGGCGTAGCGCTTGGCCGCGATCTCTCGTCTCATTGGTATATCGCCCTTGCTGGATCGTCCGTCCCATTGCGCTGTCCGCCGGCGCTAATTCTGGCTGCCGTTACGCCCTGCGGAAGACTCGAGCACTTCATTGATCAGGCGCAGGTGCGACTGCCGGTCGAGCGACTGGTTGATCACTTTTTCGGCGGCAAGGATGGTGAGGTCGGCGAACTCGCGGCGCAGATCGGCGCGCGCCGCCTCGGTCTCCTGGCGGATCGTCGCCTGGGCCTGCGCCACGAGCTGTTGCTGGCGCTCCTGGCCTTGGCGGGTGGCGTCGTCCTGGATGCGCTGGGCGATCTGCTGCGCGTTGGCGACGATCTCCTGCCCCTGGATCTGCGCCTGGCGGATCTGCTCCTGCACGCGGTTTTCCGACTCGCGGGCCGATTCGGCCGCGGCGTCGGCCGCGCTGAGCGCTTCTTGAATGCGCTGGCGCCGCTCGTCCAGCATCTTCAGCACCGGGCCGTAGAGGAACTGCTTGAGGAGGAACAGCAGCAGCCCGAAGTTCACAATGAACGCGGCCAGCGTGCCGAGGTTCAGCCCCAGCGCGTCGAATGCCTTACCCACGTCTGTTCCTCACTTCCCATTGCCAGCGAAGCGTGACGGTTCGTCCTGTTCGCCTGACGCCGCCGGTCCGGCAGAGAACCAGGCCGGCGGCGCTGTGCGCGGCTGTCCTACACGAACTTGATGATGATCGCGACCAGCAGGGCGTAGATACCGATCGCTTCGGCGAAGGCCAGGCCAAGGATCATGTTGGTCTGGATCGCCGGCCGCGCCTCCGGGTTGCGCCCGAGCGCTTCCATCGCCTTGGCCACCAAATTGCCGATGCCGAGCGCCGGCCCGATCGCGCCGATGCCGATGGCGATGCCGGCGCCGATGCTCTTCATGCCGTCATCGGAGATGTGGGTGGTATCCAGCAAAATCGCCATCATCGCCGTCAAAAGGTGCATATCCCCTCCTCCCAGGCTGGCCGCTCCGCGGCCATGTCCCAGGGATTCGTGCTGGCGTGGTGTTGCCCCACGCGGGCCGCGCACACCGTCGCGCGGTGCGCATCGCGCCGGGGATGCTCAGTGCGCCGCCGCTTCCGCACGCTCCCCGTGTGGTCCTTGCACCTGATGCGCCTCGTGCTCACCCTCGTCGTGCGACTCAACGGCCATCACGGCGAAAACGAGGGTGAGCAGCGCAAAGACTGCCGCCTGAATGAAGCCCACGAACGTCTCCAGTCCGTAGAACACGACCGGAAAGACGAACGGAGCAAGAAACGAGATGAAGGTGATCAACACGTCGCCGGCGAAGATGTTGCCGAAGAGACGGAAGGTGAAGCTGATGATGCGGATCAACTCGCTGAGAAACTCCAGCAAGCCGACGAATACGTTGATCAGTGAGAATTTGGCGAACGGCGGGAAGGCGAAGAACTTGCCCAGGTACTTGAAGCCCAATGCCTGCAAACCCCACATCTCCACAAACAGCGCCGACCAGAGCGCGAGCGCCAGGGGGCTGTTGGCGTCGCTGTTCACGCTGCGCAGGTATGGTCGGAAGCCGGCCAGGTTCGGATCGCTTTCGTGCGAGGAGGTGGTCTGCTCGCCCTCTTTCACCTCGGCCGCGTGCGGCACGACGACCTTGATCGGCCCGGCGTCTTTCCAGACGAAGCCGGTCTCCTGGTGGTCGCCGCGGTGCGCGACGCCGATCGAGTTGACGATCGGCAACAGGCCGAAGTAGTTGCAGGAGACGACGAACAGGAAGATCGTGGCGACGACGATGAAGAACTTGCGCCCGTTCTCCGGCCCGGCGATCTCTTCGACCACCGACAGCATCCACTCGACCAGCGCCTCGACGAAGTTGTAGAAGCCGGAGGGCACCAGCGACGCCTTGCGCGTGGCGATGAACGAGGCGATCGCGAGCACCGCGGTGACGATGTAGGCCGTGATGATCGTGTTTGTGACGTTGAAGGGGCCGATGGCGAAGATCGTCTCCGCCTTGAGTGAGATGTCGGGCTGCGGCCCCGCGAGCACAAAGCCGACGACGATCGTCGCCAGCACGAAGAGGACGATCACCCATACCTTCGGATTGCGCACGGGTTCTACTCCCGATCTCGCCGGCGTCCGCCGCCCCGACACAGTTGACGCCATCCTGCGCGCTGGCGGATGGCATCATGCTGAGCGGCCGGCCACCCATTCAGCGCCGGCCCGAGGCATTGCGAAACTTATCACAGACGATCGTGTGGAGCAACCCCTGTGCAACGGACGTATGACAAAACCGCCGGGGCATGCGCTCCGGCGGCATCGTACCGAACGGCGGTGCTACGCGCTACTTTCGGCGCTTGTCGAAGTCGTCCAGGTCGAGCCCTTCGATGAAGTCGCGGAAGGCGGACATACGCTCCAGCTCTTCCTCTTTGATCGGCGCCGTCATCTCCAGGGCGCCGGCCGCGCTCTCGTCTTCGCTGATCTTGACGCCGGCCTTATCGAGCACGCTCTCGTCGGCGTAGATCGGCACGCGGGCACGCACGGCCAGGGCGATCGCGTCGCTGGGGCGCGAGTCGATCTCGACCGACTTGCCGTTCACGTCCAGCACGATGCGGGCGTAGTAGGTATCGTTGGAGAGGTCGTTGACGACGACGGAGGAAACCTGGGCGCCGAGCGAGTCGATCACGGAGCGCAGCAGGTCATGCGTGAGCGGGCGCGGCACCTGCACGTCCTGCAGGCGGACGGCGATCGCATCGGCCTCGGCCGGGCCGATCCAGATCGGCAGATAGCGTTCGGCGTCTTTCTCTTTGAGGATGACGACGCGCTGGTAGTTCATCAGCGAGACGCGGATGCTTTCGATCGTCATCTCAACCACGGCCACGCCTCCCGACTCAATTTCAGTGTAGGCACGCGCTCGAAAACGTGTCAACGAATCATCCGGCGCAGCCAACGGCCGCTCCGAAACGCGCTGCCATGACTGTGCGCCACCGCCAGTGCGGCGCTGCGGTCCGGCCGGCGCTGCCTCATGGTTATGTATCGGCAGGTTTGCCGCTGGCGTTAAAGGGGTCGCGCGGATCGTAGGGGCCGCGTTCGACAAACGTCTTCAGCCGCCGGTCGAGCGTGCTGCGATCGAGCAGGACGCGATGGTTGCAGATCAGGCAGCGCAGGCCGATATCCGCGCCGAGCCGCACCACACGCCAGTCGCTGCCGCCGCAGGGGTGCGGTTTGCGCAGCCGTACGATGTCGTCCATGCGGTAGTCGATGGGCGGTTTCTGGGGCACGCTGTGGCCCCCATCCTCTCTTCTCTCCTTCCCCCAATAATAGAGGAAGGAGACGATCCTGTAGCGAGCGTTCCGTCGCCGGCGCAGTTAACCCTGCTGCGGCGTGAAGCGTTGCGTGGCCACTGCGGTGAGACGATGCGCTGGGGATCGCGGCTTTCGCATCATGTGTCATGAGGGGCCGTTCACGAACGGCTCCTACCGAATGTTCGAGTAACCCGACGCCACCACGGATCGCTCCAGACGGGATCGCCCCTTTCCCCTATTATTGGGGGAAAGGGGACGGGGGAATGGGGGCCGCCCGTTACGCCTTCGCCGCGATCTCGCGCAGGCGGCGCATGGCGAGGGCGCGGCGGCGGTTCGCCTCCGGCAGGGTCGAGACGTCGACCTCGGCCACGCTCAGGCCGTAGGCGCCGTAGGTCGGAATCTCGTCGTCCGCAAGCTCTTTCATGAACTCCTTGCGCCTGAACGCGGCCTCGATGTACGGCGCCAGGCCGGCCATCTTCGTGGCCACGCGTTCCTCTTCGCGCTCCTTGAACTCGGGCATGACTTCGGCGGCGAACAACTCCAGCGACTCGCAGATATGCTCGTGCTTGTTGTTGCCGCCTTGCTGGATGAAAACGGCCTGATCGACGCCGGCGTCCTGGAAGGCGCGCAGGTGCTCGCGCTGCTGCGCCGGCGTGCCGATGCCGCCCGTGCCTTCGCCCAGCGCGTCCACGCCCATCTCGTCGCGGACCTTGATGTATTTCTCCCAGATGTTCGTGCGGCCCGGCGTGTGCTGTCCGAAGGCGTAGTGATGGCCGAGCGCGAACTGGAAGAAGCGGAAGCCGTCGAGGCCTCGTCGCCGTGCCTCCTCCTCGTTGGGATGCACGGAGAAGCTCGTGACCATGGCGATGTTCGGGTTGACGGCGTGGCCGATCGGCACGCACTCGCGCTTGAACGTCTCGTAGTAGTCGTTCACCCAGTGGCGCGCCTCGGCCGGGTTGATGAAGGCGAAGGTGAGGGCGCCGATGCCGAGCTGTGCGGCGAGGTGGATCGTCTCGCGATTGGAGCATGCGACCCAGATCGGCGGGTGCGGCTTCTGCACCGGCTTCGGCACGACGTTGCGCACGGGCATGGAGAAGTATTTGCCCTGGAAGCCGGGATACGGGTCCATCGCCAGCATGTTGGCGACCTGCTCGACGGTTTCGCGCCACATCGCCCGGCGCTCGTTCGGGTCGACACCGTAGCCCTCAAGCTCGGCGCGCGAGGCGGACTCGCCGGTGCCGAACTCGGCGCGGCCGGCGCTGACCAGATCGAGCGTGGCGATGCGCTCGGCCACGCGCGCCGGCGCGTTGTAGCCGGGCGGCATCAGCACGATGCCATGGCCGAGGCGGATGTTTTTGGTGCGCTGGCTGGCGGCGGCCAAAAAGACTTCGGGCGCCGACGAGTGGCTGTACTCCTCCAAAAAGTGGTGCTCGACCTCCCAGGCGTGGTCGATGCCGAGCCTGTCGGCCAACTCGACCTGCGAGAGGGCGTCCTGGAAGAGCTTCAGTTCGTCGCCGTCGTGCCAGGGTCGGGGCAGCTGGTGCTCGTAAAAGATTCCGAACTTCATTCGCACACTTCTCCTTTACGGCCTCACTGTACCGGGCGGGGCGTGCCATGCGCCAGAGCGAATGCGGGGCACCTAACCCTGATTTCGCTGAAGCGAAATCTGTCCCTTCCCGACACGGGAAGGGTTCGGGGTGCGGATAGCCGGAAGTGCGGGAGACGAACTCTCCACCTGTCCCACAAGGACACTGCCGCCCCGCTGCCGTCGCACGGCGCTGGGAACGCTTCAGAAGTCCCTTTCCCGCCTCGGGAAGGGACAGACCTCGCTTGCGAGGTCAGGGTTAGGTGCCGCGGACGTGCGCCCAGGCCGCGAGTCTTGAGACCCGTGGCCGTTGCACTCTTTCGTCTGTATCATTCAGTATATACTGAATAAACGGACAGAAGTAAACTGGCCAACGGCGAGGTGTGGCTGATGAGCGACGAGAGCGGGGTGGGGGCCAGCCTCGGCCGGTTCATCGAGCGGCTGGGGCTGTATTTCGAGGAGTTTGGGCTGCCGCGCATCGCCGGGCGCTTGTTCGGGCTGCTGCTGGTTGCGGACACGCCGCTCTCGCTCGATCAGGTAGCCACCATGCTGCATGTCAGCCGCGCCTCGGTCAGCACCAACGCGCGGCTGGTGGTGGCGACCGGGCTGGTCGAGCGGGTCAGCCTGCCCGGCGACCGCCGCGACTACTACGCCTTCAGCGGCCGCAGCTGGGACGCCCTCATCGAAACCGACGTGAGGGGCGCAGCTACCCTCCGGCAGTTCGCGGCCGACGCCCTCGCTGGACTCGGCACGGCCGAGGCCTCAGCGCGGCCGCGGCTTGAGGCTGCCGCCGACTTTCTCGACTTCTACACCCGGGAACTCGGGGCGATTCTTGCCCGCTGGCGGGCGCGTGCCTGCGAACCGGGCCAGCCGGCCGCCGAGCCACACCGCGACTGACCAGGCAGCCGCGTCCAGCGGGCAACACCTGTCACCTGTCAAAGGAAACTGCCATGACCGCGCATCCCGCCAGCAGCGCTGCTGCCGCGATCTGCACCGAGGGCCTGACCAAGCGTTACGGCCAGACGCTGGCCGTCGATCGGCTCGACCTCTGTGTGCCGCCGGGCGAAGTCTACGGTTTCCTCGGACCCAACGGCGCCGGCAAGACGACGACGATCCGCATGCTGCTCGGCCTGCACCGGCCCAGCGCGGGCAGCGCGGCGCTGTTCGGCATCGACGCCTGGCGCGACCCCGTGGCGGCGCACCGCCAGGCTGCCTACGTGTCCGGCGAGCCGACGCTGTGGCCGCAGCTCACTGCCGAGGAGACGCTCACCTTTCTCGCCCGCATGCACGGCTCCGTCGATGCCGACTACCGCCAGGCGCTGGTGCAGCGCTTCGAGCTGGAGCTGAACAAGAAGATCCGTGCCCTCTCCAAGGGCAACCGCCAGAAAGTGCAACTGATCGCGGCGCTGGCGACCCGCGCCGGCCTGCTGATCCTCGACGAACCGACCAGCGGGCTCGACCCGCTGATGGAGGTCGCCTTTCGCGAGTCGGTGCGCGAGGCGAAGGCGCGCGGCCAGGCCGTCTTTCTCTCCTCGCACATTCTCAGCGAGGTCGAGGCGCTCTGCGACCGCGTCGGCATTCTGCGCCAGGGCCGGCTCGTGGATGAAGGCACGCTCGACCAGTTGCGCCACCTGAGCGCGGAGACGATCGAGGTGACGTTCGCCGGCAAGGCGCCGGAGATCGCCTCGCTCGATGGCATCAAAATCGAGCGCGCCGGGGCGAATACGCTGCGCTGCGCCGTTTCCGGCAGCGTCGCGCCGTTACTCACGGCGCTCATGGGCGCCGCGAGCGGCGCGGGCACCGAGGTCGTGGCGTTGCGCAGCCGTGAACCGTCGCTCGAAGAGATCTTCCTGCACTACTACGGGGAGGCCGCCGATGGAAGCCGCTAAGGCGCTGGCCCTGCGCACATTCGCCGATGCCCGCGTGCGCATGATCAGCTTCGCGCTGCTGTTCTTCGGCTACGCCCTCGCCAACGCCGCCGGCTACAAAAAGGCGTATCCGACGCTCGCCGACCGGCTGGGCTTCGCACAGAGCTTCGGCAACAACAGCGCCGTACGGCTTTTCTACGGCACACCGCACCATCTGGAGACGCTGGGCGGCTACGCGAGCTGGCGCGTCGGCGGGATCGCATCGCTGGCCGCCGCCTTCTTCGGCGCCTTCGCCGCCGTGCGCGCCCTGCGCAGCGAAGAGGAGACGGGCAGGTTCGAGCTTGTCGCCAGCGGCGCGATCACCCGGCGCGCGGCCTTCGTGGCGCGCCTTGCCGCGATCGGCGCCACGATCGTCGTGCTCTGGCTCGCGGCCTTGCTCGGTTTGGCCGCCGGCGGGCTGCCGGCTGGCGGCTCCGCCTACCTCGCGCTGGCGATCGTCAGTGTCGCCGCGGTCTACGCCGGCATCGGTGCGCTGGCGAGCCAGCTCATTCCCTCCGGCGCGGGTGCCCTCGAACTGGCCGGCGCAGTGCTGGGCCTCGACCTTCTGCTGCGCGTCGTCGCGGACACGGCCAACCACCCCGGCCTGCACTGGCTGATGCCGCTGGGCTGGGTAGAAGAGCTGCGGGCGTTCACCGGTGCGCGGCCGTTGGTGCTGCTGCTGCCGCTGGCCGCCAGCGTGGCGCTGCTGCTGATCGCGCTGGCGATCGAACGCCGCCGCGATATCGGTGTTGCCGTGTTCGCTCCCCACGACACGGCAGGCAGACCGCGCCTGCTGCTGCTGCGCTCGCCGGGACTGCTGGCGCTGCGGTCGCAGGCGCTCAGCCTGACGGTCTGGGCGGCGGCGGCGGGCGGCTTCGCCCTTGTCCTCGGCGTCCTCGCCCAAACGGTGGCCACGTCGAACCTGCCGGCCAACCTGCGCCAGCAGCTCGACAAGTTCGGCGGCGGCAGGCTCGAAACGGCGGCCAGCGTGATCGGCCTCTACTTCCTCTTCTTCGTGCTCGCCATCGCCCTCTTCTGCTGCAGCCAGATCGGCGCCGCCCGCGGCGAGGAAGCCGAAGGGCGGCTGGAGACGCTGTTTGCCCTGCCCCAAAGCCGCAGCGCCTGGCTGGCGGGCCGGCTCGGGCTCGCCGTCGCCGGCGCGGCGCTGATTGCTATCGTCGCCGGCCTCGGCACCGCGATCGGCGCGGCCGCGGCGGGCGCCGATCTCTCGTTCCTGCGGCTGATCGAGGCGGGTCTCAACACCCTGCCCGCGAGCCTGCTCGTCCTCGGCGTCGGTGCATTGCTCGTGGCCGTGGCGCCGCGCCTCGGTGTCGGCGCCGCCTACGGACTGGTCAGCCTCGCCTTCCTCTGGGAGCTGGCCGGCGGCCTGCTGGGCGTGCCGGGCTGGCTGCTCGGCATCTCGCCCTTCCATCAGATCGGGCTGGTTCCGGCCGCATCGTTCCGCGCCGGCCCGGCCCTGGTCATGCTTGCGATCGGCGCCGCCGCCGCAGCCGCCGCGCTGACCCGCTTCCGCGGGCGCGACCTCGTCGGCGCCTGATCGGCGGCGCAAGTCCGCGCAGCGCTGCATACGACGGAGCGCCTCTCAAACCCGGCATCAGAAGACATCAGAGATAGGAGAGATAGGAAGGAAGGCAGGCAGACGATGGTGATGCGCGTCCTGAAGCTCGGCGGCTACGGCACGGTCATGCGGAAGCCGTCGTCGCCAGCTACCGCGGCGTCCTTGACGGGCGACACCCCCGGCACGAACCCTGAATGCCGATGCGCTACCCGCGTTCCGGAAATTGCAGCAAGCGGCCGGATGCGGGCAGGGCGCCTGCGCGCCCGCTGCGTTTCCTGACCCGGTCCGCGCCGGCTTCCGGCCGGGCATCTTCGCCCGGCGCGCCGCGCTCGTTGCGCCAGACGATGGCGAAGGCGGCGAAGGCGTAGAGCCAGCCGGCAAGCACGTCGATCACGTAGTGCTCGCCCAGGTAGACGACCGCGAGCGACATCAGCAGCGGATACAGCACGCTGACCCAGCCCCAGCGCGGCCAGACGCGCCACAGCACCAGCCAGACCAGCACGGGGAAGCCCGCGTGCAGGCTGGGCATCGCCGCCACGGGATTGGTCTTGAACCAGCGCGTGCCCAGCACCACGGGGTTGAGCGCGCCGCCGTAGTTCACCTCGGCCACGATCACATGCACCGGCGGGATGCGTCCGAAGCTGCTGGCAAGCCAGGGCGGCGCCATCGGATAGACCACATAGGTGAGGAAGCCGGCGTAGCAGAGCAGCAGATAGGAGATCACGAACGGCCAGTAGTACCGCGGCCGCCACCACCAGAAGGCGAACGCCACGATCAGCGGCACAACGAAGTGCAGCGGGTAGAGCAGCGTGGCGACGTAGTCGTACCACTGCATCTGGCCCGGATGGTAGAAGTGCGCCTGCAGCCAGACCGTGGGCACGTGTCCGCCGAACATCGCTTTGTCGGCCATGATCGGAAAGCTGTAGTGCACACGCGCGATCAGCCCCTGCGTCACGCCCGTCAGCCCAATGTAGGCGAGCAGCACCAGCACGAAAGGCGTCCAGTCCTGCAAGAAACTCAGGCCGCGCGCCGCGATCAGCGCAAAGACCAGCAGGAAGATGGCGATGACATCGGGGTCGGGAAACGAGTGCTCGTAGAGTAACCAGCCGCAGAAGAGCAGCACGTACAGCGCCTGCACGGCGAAGAGCACGCGTCGCCCCCGCACCAGGCGCCGCAACGACGCAGGCTGCCGCTGCCCTTCTCGTTCCTGCGGAGCGTCGGCAGAAGCTGGATCGGCGATGGTGAGCGGCGCGGCGAGCGGCGGCGCTGGATCCGTACGTTCCGGCGTGTGTCGCATGAAGATCGTCTCGTCGTCGCGGTTGCACGCCGGCGCGCGGTCGCAGCACCGCGGGAAGCGGCCAATGTCCAGAGCGAGACCCAATCACGGGGCTGCGCAGGGCTTCACAGCGTGGCCAGGGGCGCGGCCGGTGAAGCAGTTCCTGATCCGGACAGCAGACGCTCGGCCCACGGTATCCCGCATACCTGAGATGAAGCTGAGAGTCAGGTTTCTACGGTATTTCCGCCGTGTGCGAACGAAGCTGAAGGAGAGCGCCAACGATCTGTCAAGCTGCTCGCGCGTTTGGGCAATAAACGCCGCATTACATTGACATGGAGCCGCCGAATCGCCTAGAATCTGGCTAAAGGTGCTCCCCTTCCGATGCGCCGTCCGGCGCGACTCCACGGCGAGGCGGTATGCCGAAATACATCTTTGTTACCGGCGGTGTGGTGAGTTCCGTAGGGAAAGGCATCACCACCGCCTCCCTCGGTCGTATTCTGAAATCGCGTGGCGTCTCCGTCTCCATTCAGAAGCTCGATCCCTATCTGAACGTCGATCCCGGCACGATGTCGCCGTATCAGCACGGCGAAGTCTTCGTCACCGTCGACGGCGCTGAGACGGATCTTGACCTCGGCCACTACGAGCGCTTTATCGACCAGGATCTGACCCGCGCCAGCTCGGTCACCACCGGCCAGATCTATCAGGCAGTGATCTCCAAAGAGCGGCGCGGCGACTATCTCGGCGGCACGATTCAGGCCGTGCCGCATCTCACGAACGAGATCAAGGCGCGCATCCGCGGCGTGGCACAGGCCGGTGAGACGCAAGCCGTAATCGTCGAGGTCGGCGGCACGGTGGGCGATATCGAAAGCCAGCCCTTCCTCGAAGCGATCCGCCAGATCCGCAACGAAGAGGCGCGCGAGGACACGCTCTCGATCCACGTGTCGTTTTTGCCCTACGTCGGCGCCTCCGGCGAGCTGAAGACGAAGCCGACGCAGCACAGCGTGCGCGAGCTGCGCAGCATGGGCATCCAGCCCGACGTGATCGTCTGCCGCAGCGACCATCCGGTGCCCGACGAGCTGACGGCCAAAGTTGCGCTGTTCTGCGATGTCGAGCAGCGCGCCGTCGTGCCGATGGTGACTGCGGATACGATCTACCGCGTGCCGATCATGCTCGAAGACGCCGGGTTGGGCGATTATGTGATCGAGCGCCTGCGGCTGCCGGCGCTCGGCCGCGACATGGCCGAGTGGCGGGCGATGGTCGAGCGGCTTACCTGCCCGGAGGGGACGCTGGAGATCGCGATCGTCGGCAAGTACGTCGAGCTGCGCGACGCGTATATGTCGGTCAAAGAGTCGCTGATTCACGCGGGCGCACACCACCGCGCCCAGGTCAACGTACGCTGGCTGCAGTCGGAGTCGATCACAGCGGAGAATGTCACCGAGCTGCTGGCCGGCCTGGACGGCATCGTCGTGCCCGGCGGCTTCGGCGAGCGCGGCATCGAGGGCAAGATCCTCGCCGCCCGCCACGCCCGCGAGCGCAAGCTCCCGTATCTGGGGCTCTGCCTCGGCATGCAGGTGATGGTGATCGAGTTCGCGCGGCACGCCTTCCGTACCGACGACGTGAACTCCACCGAGTTCGCGCCCGGCACGGCGATTCCGATCATCAGCCTGCTCTCGGAGCAGACCGGCGTCTCAGAGAAGGGCGGCACGATGCGGCTGGGCGGCTATCCCTGCCGCCTGAAGCCGGGTACGAAGGCGCAGGCGGCCTACGGCGAAGACGAAATCGTGGAGCGGCACCGTCACCGCTACGAGTTCAACAACGCCTACCGGCATATCTTGGAGCAGGAAGGGCTGATCGCCAGCGGCGTTTCGCCCGACGGCTCGCTCGTCGAGATCAGCGAACTGCGCGATCATCCGTTCATGCTCGGCTCGCAGTTCCATCCGGAGCTGCGCTCGCGCCCGAACCGGCCGCACCCGCTGTTCCGCGACTTTGTCGGCGCGGCCTGCGCCCGCGCGGCCGCGGCGGCGCAGGTGGCCAACGGCGTGACCTATGAGCCAGCCGTGCATGTCCTGACGAGCGCTCCGGCGGTCGAGCCCGCCGTCGCCTCGCTGAGCTAGTCATGCAGGCGATCGCGGCTGCGCCTCTGCCAGGCGAACGCCCGCCACGTCGCTTGTTGCTTCGGCCGGAAGCGGTCGTGACGCGCGTCCCGCGGTGACGGCTGAGCAGATCTGGAAGTTTCTGCATATTGCCGCGTTGTTCCTGTTTATGACCGGAATCGGCGCGGTGATGGCGCCGGTGTACAGCGCCTGGCGCAGCAGCGATCGCCGCCGGCAGATGTACGCCTTCACCGCGGCGGCGGATAACGAAACGCGGCTGTTGCTGCCCGGCGCGTTGCTCAGCGGCGCGACGGGCGTGTTCTGGGGAGCAAGTGCGCATCACAACTTCGTCAAAGAAGGCTGGTTGCTGGCGCTGTGCATCGTCTACGTCTTTGCCACGTTCATCTGTCTGCCGCTGCTGGGGCTGGGGCTGCGGCGGGTGCGGCTGGCGGTGCTGAAGTCGTACAAAAGCGGCGGTGCGGTCACGCCGGATCTGGAAGCGGCGCTGGCGGACAACGTGCCGCTCGTCTTCGGCACGATCATCATCCTGCTGCTGCCGATTATGGGCTGGCTGGCCGTGTTCAAGCCGTTCTGAGCGCCGGCGAGGCGGCGCGTGCAAGGATATTGGGAGCTGTTTCCACATGAAGGCTTGACACAGCAACGTTGCAGTGCCATATGTGGTGAACAGGTCTCAGCCGGCGCTGTCGCTGGTTGAGGGCCGGAACACACCTCTCAACCCCATCCCCGGGGACCACTGCATATTCTTTCACCGGCGCCCAGCCGGCTCACTGTATTTCCCCCTCCTCATCCATCTTCAATTCATCCGGAGCACAACAACCGGAGACCCGACAAGCGGAGACCCCACGTGAACATTACGGAACTCGAACTCAGGTCGCGCGACGACCTGATCCAGCAGGCCGCACATCTCGGCATTGACGACGCGACGGCGCTGACCAAGCAGGAGCTGGTTTCGCGTCTGCTGCAACGCCAGGCCGAGCAGTTCGGCCATATCTTCGGCGGCGGTGTGCTGGACATCGTCGACGACGGCTTCGGCTTCCTGCGCGGCGAATCGTTGCTGCCCGGCATCAACGATGTCTACGTCTCGCAAACGCAGATCCGCCGCTTCGGCCTGCGCACCGGCGACTACGTCACCGGCCTGGTGCGGCCGCCCAAGGACAGCGAAAAGTATTACGGCATGCTGCGCGTCGAGAGCGTCAACGGCCTCGACCCGGAAGTCGCCAAGCAGCGGCCGCACTTCGAACAGCTCACCGCCGTCTTCCCCGACCGCATGATCGATCTGGAAACGGCGCCCAACAACCTCTCGACGCGGCTGATCAACCTGATCGCGCCGATCGGCCGCGGCCAGCGCGGTCTGATCGTCTCGCCGCCCAAGGCCGGCAAGACGATGCTGCTGAAGGCGATCGCCAACGGCGTCTCTGCCAACTACGACGATATCCACCTGATCGTAGCGCTGATCGGCGAGCGTCCCGAAGAGGTCACCGACATGCGGCGATCGGTCAAAGGCGAGGTGATCGCCTCGACCTTCGACGAGCCGGTAGAAGACCACACACGCGTGGCGGAGATGTCGCTTGAGCGGGCGAAGCGGCTGGTTGAAAGCGGCAAAGACGTCGTGATCCTGATGGACAGCATCACCCGCCTCACCCGCGCCTACAACCTCGCCATGCCGCCCAGCGGCCGCACGCTCACCGGCGGCATCGATCCGATCGCGCTCTATCCGCCCAAGCGTTTCTTCGGCGCCGCCCGCAACACGGACGAAGGCGGCAGCCTCACGATCATCTCCACCTGCCTGGTCGATACCGGCAGCCGCATGGACGACGTGATCTATGAGGAGTTCAAGGGCACCGGCAACATGGAGTTGATCCTCGACCGCAAGCTGGCCGAGCGCCGCATCTTTCCCTCGATCGACATCCAGCGCAGCAGCACACGGCGCGAAGAGCTGCTGCTCGGCGAGCAGGCGCTGAAGCAGGTGATCCTGCTGCGCCGCATGACGGCGATGATCGGCGCCAACTCCCCCAACCCGTCGGAGGCGACGGAGCGCCTGCTGGAACGCCTCTCGCGCACGCAGAGCAACGAAGAGTTTCTCACCACGCTGC
Source organism: uncultured Chloroflexota bacterium (assembly GCA_937879875.1). Lineage (GTDB taxonomy): Bacteria > Chloroflexota > Dehalococcoidia > CAUJGQ01 > CAUJGQ01 > CALFMN01. The sequence goes on from CALFMN010000007.1 coordinate 22,992, forward strand.
AGCAGAACGTGTAGCGCAGCGGACCGTACACCTCTCGTTCTCCGGCGGTCCTCGTCCGTATCCCTTCCTGTTTCGTGCAGCCACAGCTTTGGCCGCAGACGAGCCAGAATTGGGCGTCCCGGCGTTCTCGGCCGTTTCGTTGACCGCGTTTCCGAACGGCCCGTACCATGACTACACAGGTTGCTCAGCAACTGGAGTCGAACATGGCCACGCAGACGGCACGGATGCAGCGCGGCTTTTGGGCGTGGTTACGTCGGGTGATCTGAGCCTCTTGCGGCAGAGGGTTCTGACCGTGGCAGGCTGTCCCTTTGCCCACGGCCATCGCTTGTGCCCGCCGATTGCGTCAGCCCTGGAGCAGCCGCGTGGCGGTACAAGATGATCAGCGCGAGAATGAACTGCGGGAGCTGTTCGAACTCGTTCGGGATGAGGAAGAGGGGCGATCGGGCATTGACGCCTATCTTGCGGTCGGAAATGTCCGCATTCCGTTTGAGCTGAAATCGACAACCGCAAGCGGAGTCACCACCGTACGGGATTTCGGTCTCGATCACGTTGTCAAATGGACGGGAAAACACTGGCTGATCGGCTTCTACGACAAACACGGCACTGAATTGCAGTATTCGCTTTATGGTTCGCCGCAGCAGATGGCACCGTGGATCGAGGAGAAGCGCGAGTACATCAGTACGGATATCATGCTCGCCGATTTGGTGCCGGAGCACCTCAGCCTGGACGACATGCGTCGTGTCTGCGGCGATAAGCAGATCTACTCCCTGTCGGACGCCAGGCGGATTCAGAAGCAGCAATACAAGGCGGCTGAATACCGCGCCAAGATGGACGTCAGCGACGGGTACTCCCCGGAACGAATGCTTGAAATCGTACGCGACCGATCCCGGTACCTCATTCTTCGGGGGAGCACCCTCAATAATCCGCACATCCCCGGCAGCTATTTTCGCCAGTGGCCGAGGATCACGGAGGACCATGCGGCCACATTACGGCGGATGGTGTTAGAGGCTCTTGCCGGAAGCCAGTAATGCACAGGCGATTGCCTTCGCGACGGCGTATCCCATCGGCGGCACTACCGAGTTGCCGATCTGTCCCAGCGTCTTATACACGCCGCCCGCGAAGTGCCAATCCGCGGGGAACCCCTGAATAAGCGCACAATCCTGCACCGACATCCGGAAATGGCCGTCCTTAGCAACAAACATCGAGGCATGCTTGCGCGTAGCTGCCACCCCGTTCGGCCAAATGCGCAGCTCCGCCCACATGCGCTGACTGGCCACACTGTTCAGCACAGAGGTTGAATTCCGGGGGCCAGTGAAGCCGCTCCGCAGCGTGGGAGCCAGGCCATCGAAGCCAATGGCTGGGAGGCCCAGGGCTTCCCTCACGCCCATGCACGAAGGCAACGTCGGAGCGTTATCGAACAGCGCAATCTGGCCGCTCTGCTGCCGGGCGCCGTTCAGGAGTAGGTGATCGTACCTGTGCGTTGCAGCCGGCGGCACGAATCCCGCCGCATCCTTCTTCGACCGGAAGCCGGCGAAGAAGACACGTTGGCGCGACTGCGGCACACCGAAGGCTGCAGCCTGAAGCTGGAAGCTTGTAATCGTGTATCCCCTCAGGGGCTGCAAAATCGCCGCGCTGACATAGCGGCTGAACTTGGGAGCCAGCAGGCCCGGCACATTCTCCGCGACGAAGGCTCTCGGCTCTATGGTAAGGATTGCATGCACGAACTCAGGCCACATATCCCGGTGATCGTCGCTCCCAAGCTGGTATCCCGCCACAGAAAACGGTTGGCACGGCGGGCCTCCATGGATCACGTCCACGTCTCCCGCATACGGGATCCAATCCACACCGGTAACATCTCCATCCGCGCCGCTCCGCACCTTCCACATCGGCCTGTTCAGCAGCAGCGTCTCGCCGCAGATTTCGAGGATGTCGTAGGAGGCTGTGTGCTCATACCCGGCTCGTTCGAATCCGAGGTCCAGGCCGCCCCCTCCGCTGAACAGCGACAGCGCCCGAAGCCCGTTCTCTGGAAGGGCCGGCATTAACTCTCTCGGATCCAGCCACGGTTCGTAGATCGGGTGGACGGGCCTGGGTCCCTTGCCGGCCAACGCGGCAGACTTGGCACGGGCCGAAGCACGGGAACTTTCCCGATACTGACTCCGCTTCTCTTCGGTGATGTCGTACGGCACGTTCTTTCCTCTGTCATGAGGGTGTGCGGATCTCGGAGCAGCGAGCAAGCGTTTATGTCGTCTCCTGTCGTTCCTGTTGAAGTTCCTCCACCAACGCCGTGATCTGGCTGGTGAGATCGCAGGTCCACAACGTCGTGACCCGCCAGCCCTCGGCTTCGAGTTGGGTCCGACTTCGCCGATCACGCTCGCGGTTGGCGCTGATCTTGGCAATTCAGTATGCGGTGTTGGTTTTCGGTACCAGTGCGCGATGACAGCCATGGCCGTGCCAGAAGCAGCCATGGACGAGCACAATACGCCGGTACCGCGGCAGTACAATGTCTGGTCGCCTTGGCAGGTCCGGACGATGGAGACGGTAACGGAAGCCGGCTCGGAACAAAGCCTGCCGCACAGCGAGTTCCGGCTGCGTATTCCTGCCCCGGATCGCCGCCATGTTCCGGCTGCGGGCGGCGGACGGCGGTTCAAACGCCGGACTCCGGCCACTCACCGAACCCTTCCCCGCTGACTGCGGTTCGCCGCACTGTTTCGTCTTTCAACTTCTTCACACTACTACCAACAGCAGATTTGCACAATGCTCGAATTCTTGCGATTTCTCTCTATATCACCATACCTTGGTTCAGGAAGGTGACGGATATGACCGACGAACCTGAAATGACACTGGCGGAAGCCGCCGCCCGACTGCGGCTCAATCCCGAGACCATCCGCCGCTGGCTGAAGGCCGGGCGCTTGCGCGGCTATCGTCCAGGCGGGACGAAAGCCGGTTGGCGGATTCGTGCCTCCGATCTTGAAGCGTTCAAACGACGAGCCGCAGGAGAGCAGTTACCCGAGGACACATGAGCACTGGGCCTGTACTGCCATGGCGCACGTGGCGCTGGCTGGCCGTTGCGTTGACCGCGTTTCCGAACGGCCCGTACCATGACTACACAGGTTGCTCAGCAACTGGAGTCGAACATGGCCACGCAGACGGCACGGATGCAGCGCGGCGGCGAAATGCCGCGAGCGTACGATCCGCGCACCGTCGAGCGCCGCATCTACGCCTTCTGGGAGGCGAACGGTTATTTCATCCCCAGCGTGCCGCCCGAAGCGTGGCGGCGCGGCGCCGGCGGGCCGCAGCCGTTCACGATCATCATGCCGCCGCCCAACGTGACCGGCGAGCTGCACCTGGGCCACGCACTCACGGCCGCGATCGAAGACGCGCTGATCCGCTGGCACCGCATGCTGGGCCAGCCCACGCTCTGGCTGCCCGGCACCGACCACGCCGGCATCGCCACGCAGATGGTCGTGGAGCGTGAACTGGCCAAAGAGGCGCTGACGCGCCAGGACCTCGGCCGCGAAGCGTTCGTCGAGCGCGTCTGGATGTGGGTGCGCAAGACGCGCCGCCGCATCGACGACCAGCACCGCCGCCTGGGCGCGTCATGCGACTGGTCGCGCAACCGCTTCACCATGGACGAGACGCCGCAACTCGCTGTGCGCACCACCTTCAAGCGGCTGTACGACGACGGCCTGATCTACCGTGGCACGCGCATCATCAACTGGTGCCCGCGCTGCCAGACCGCGCTCTCCGACCTAGAAGTCGATCATCAGGAGCACGAGGGTTTCCTCTATCACGTCAAGTACCCGCTGATCGATGCGAACGGCGCCGAAACCGGCCGCTTCATTCAGATGGCGACGACGCGGCCGGAGACGATCGTGGGCGACACGGCCGTGGCCGTGAACCCGGAGGACGAGCGCTGGAAGGATATCATCGGTCAGCGGGCGCGGCTGCCGATCATCGGCCGCGAGATCCCGATCATCGCCGACAGCGAGGTCGATCCCGCCTTCGGCACGGGCGCGGTCAAAGTCACGCCCGGGCACGACCCGACCGATTACGAGATCGGCCTGCGCCACGGCCTGCCGATCGTCAACGTGATGAACCCCGACGCGACGATGAACGCCGAGGCCGGGCCGTACGAGGGGCTCGATCGCTACGAGGCGCGCCGCCGCATCATCGAGGACTTCGACAACGCCGGCCTGCTGGTCAAGATCGAGCCCTACACGACCTCGATCGGCCACTGCGACCGCTGCGACACCGTGGTCGAGCCGATCGTCAGCCCGCAGTGGTACGTGAAGGCGGAGCCGCTGGCCCGCCCGGCGATCGCGGCCGTCAAAGAGGACCGCATCCGCATCGTGCCGGAGCGCTTTGAGAAGGTCTATCTCAACTGGATGGAGAACATCCGCGACTGGTGCATCTCGCGCCAGCTCTGGTGGGGGCACCGCATCCCCGTCTGGTACTGCGACGCCTGCAACGAGATCATCGTCGCGGTCGAGACGCCCACGGCCTGCGCGAAGTGCGGCGGCGAGTTGCGCCAGGACGAGGATGTGCTCGACACCTGGTTCAGTTCCGGCCTGTGGACGCACAGCACGCTGGGCTGGCCGCGGCAAACGCCCGATCTGGAGCTCTTCTATCCCACGAGCGTGATGGAGACGGGCTGGGACATCCTCTTCTTCTGGGTGGCCCGCATGATCATGCTCGGCCTCTACAACATGGGGTCAGAGAATGTCCCGTTTGACACCGTCTACCTGCACGGCATGGTGCGCGACGAGCACAACGAGAAGATGAGCAAGACGAAGGGGAACGTGGTCGATCCCCTGCTGATGGTGGACGAGTTCGGCGCCGACGCGTTGCGCTACTCGCTCGTCACCGCCGGCTCGGCGGGCAACGACCTGCGCTTCTCCCGCGAGCGCATCGAGGCCGCCCAGCACTTTTGTAATAAGCTCTGGAATGCGGCGCGCTTTGTGATCCAGAAGCTGGGCGGCGAGCCCGTGGCCGCGCTGGACCTGGCCAGCCGTGAAGCCATGCCGCTCGAAGATCGCTGGATCCTCAGCCGGCTCGACGATCTGGCGGCGGAGATCAACCAGTATCTCGGCAGCTTTCAGCTCGGCGAGGCGGCGCGGCGCATCTACGACTTCCTGTGGAACGAGTACTGCGACTGGTACATCGAGGCGGCCAAAGTCCGCCTGAACGCCGGCGACAGCTCGCCGCTGCCGGTGCTGGCGCATGTGCTGGCCGGCGGCCTCAAGCTGCTGCATCCGTTCGCGCCGTTCGTAACCGAAGAGATCTGGCAGAACCTGCTGCCCGACCTGCCCGCCGGCGAATCGGCCGCCCTGATCATCGCAGCCTATCCAACTCCCACCGGCGCCTGGCGCGATGCCGAGGCCGAGCGCACGATGGAGGCGCTGATCGACGCCGTGCGCGCGATCCGCAACCTGCGCGCGGAAAAGAAGATCGACCCGGCGCGCTGGGTCGACGCGCTGATCGGCACGGACAGCACCGCGCTGCGCCAGGCCTTCTCCGCCCGCGCCGCCGTGGCCGAGACGCTGGCCCGCGCCAGGCCGCTGCTCGTGGTCCACAGCGCCGATTTGCCCTCGGCCAACGTCGCCCGCACGGTGCTGGAATGGGGCAGCGTCGTGCTGCCGCTGGCCGGTCTGGTGGACATCGGTGCCGAGCGGGCGCGGCTGCAAAAAGAGCTGGTGAGTGAAGAGGCGAACGTCGCGCGCATCGAGGCACAACTGCCGAAGATGCGCGGACGCGCGCCGGAACAGGTGATCGCGAAAATGGAAGAGGGTCTGGCGGCGTCGCGGGCGAAGATCGCGGCGTTGCGCGCCAGCCTCGATGCGTTGGAGCCGTGAGCCGCGTATGAGTGAGCCGCAGACGGAACCCCGCCCAGCCGAGGCCGACGAGTTCAGCAAGGCCGACTACGAGGCGCTGGCGCGCTTTCGCTACGGCTTGCGCCTCTATTTCCGCTTCAGCGAGCGGGCCGTGCGTCTGATCGGCCTGACGCCGCAGCAGTATCAGTTGATGCTGGCGATCAAGGGCTTCCCAGAGCGCGAATGGGGCACGGTTACGGAGCTGGCGGAGCGGCTGCAGTCTTCGCACAACAGCGTCGTCGGCCTGATCGACCGCAGCGAGGCGAATGGCATGGTGCAGCGCCGTCCGCACGCGACCGACCGCCGCGCCGTCGCCGTCTATCTGACGCCGAAAGGCGAGGAGACGCTCGCCGGGCTCGTGACCACGCACCGCCAGGAGCTGCAGCGGTTGGCCGAGATGATCGTGCTGCCGCCGCTGCGCCGTCCCGACCGCTGAAGGCGCGGCAGTCGGCCCTCACTCCCCCGGAGACGTCGGATTCACAGCCGCCGTACGGCAGCAGGGGTAGGCGACGCGCCGGTTATGCTGTAACAACGCCGATAGGGTTGAGGGCGGCCGATTGCGATTGACTTCACGAATGAGCCGGTGCTAGTGTGCGGGTAGGTGGGGGAAGCAAGCTCGTGTTTGCATCCCTCGCATCGTGCAGGATCGCTTCAGGGGTGCAGCAGCCGTGAATGGGGTGTTCGACACCTGGGGCGCGGTGCTGATCGCGACGTTCGTCGGCGCCATGCTGATCGTCACGGCGCTGGTCGGCAACCTGCTGTTCGCGCCCAAAGCGCCGAGCCGCGCCAAGGGCACGGCCTACGAGTGCGGCATGCTGCCCATCGGCCGCGCCGTGGGCAACGTCCACATCCGCTACTACCTCTTCGCCATCCTCTTCCTGATCTTCGACGTCGAAACGGTATTCCTCTTCCCGTGGGCGGTGGTCTTCCGCAGCAAGCTGTTCGGGGAGCAGGCCTTCTGGGAGATGGTCGTGTTCCTCGTGATCCTCTTCGCGGGCCTCGCCTACGCCTGGAAGAAGGGGGTTCTTTCATGGAAATAGAAACGCTGGAACAGGGCGGCCCCGTCGTGGCGACCACGACGTCGCCCGCCGCGCCGATCGCGCCCTCCACGCCAATCGCGCCAGGCGAGCCGGCGATTCCGGAAACGCCTGCTTCGCCCGGCTACCGCCCGGACTTTTCGCCCGAGCAGAAGCGGCTGGAGCCGTTGGAAGTCGTCAGCGGCAAGGCGGCGTACCGCTCCGTGCTGCCGGGCATCCTGCAGGTGCCGGCCGATGCGGTCTTCGCGCTCTGCCGCAAGTCCTCGCTCTGGCCGATGACCTTCGGCCTCGCCTGCTGCGCGATCGAGATGATCGCCACCTATATGTCGGACCACGATCTGGACCGCTTCGGCATCGTGCCCTGGCCCAGCCCGCGCCAGTCGGATGTGATGATCGTGGCCGGCACGGTGACGAAGAAGATGGCGCCGGCCGTGAAGCTGCTCTACGAGCAGATGCCCAACCCCAAGTGGGTGATCAGCATGGGCGCCTGCGCCACGAACGGCGGGCCGTATACGCAGTACGACCGCGTGCTGCAGGGCGTGGACAAGATCATCCCCGTCGATATCTACGTTCCCGGCTGCCCGCCGCGGCCGGAGGCGCTGATCGACGGCTTCATCGCCTTGCAGAAGAAGATCATGACCGATCGATCGAGCGTCGGACGGTAGGGCGGGCTGGACAGGCAAAGGACGCAGTGCACAACGGGGGAGCCGCGGCTCCCCCGTTGCATCGAACCGGGCAAAACGCCTGCGGGCGGAGCGTATAGACCAACCGCGCCGGTGAGCACCCCGCGAACCGCCGGCCGCGGCAACCGGGAGCGAAACACGCGATGACCACCGAAGGGAGCGAGGGCGCCACCGAGGTCGCGCCCGCCGCGCCGTCGCCGGAAGACCCGGTCGCAAAGCTGTTCAGCGATCTCTTTCCCAGCCTGGTGCGCGACGCGGGCAAGAATGCGGCGGGCGAAACCACGTTCAGCGTGCCTCGCGAGGAGGTTGGCTTCCTGCTGCGCCAAGCGCGCGAGAAGCCGGAGTTGAGCTTCGACTTCCTGCGCTGCCTCACCGGCATCGATCAAGAGGCGCGGGGCATCGAGATCGTCTACTCGCTGCTCTCCTACAAGAACCGGCACGCGGTGCATATCAAGACGCTGCTGCCGCCTGAAGACCCCAGTGTTGCTTCAATCACGCCGATCTGGTGCGGCGCCGACTGGCATGAGCGCGAGACGGCCGAGATGTTCGGCGTGACGTTCACAGGCCACCCGAACCCGAAGCACCTGCTGCTGGACGACGACATGGAGATTCACCCGTTGCTGAAGGCGCACCCGCTGGCGCCGATCGAGCTGAAGCAGGGGTATCAGACGTTTTAGGTCACCTAACCCCGCTTTCGCTGAAGCGAAAGCTCCCTTCCCCACAGGGGAAGGGTTGGTTCGAAGGCGACGGACCCCTCCTCGGTCCAAACCCCTCCCCTGTGGGGAGGGGACAGCCGGCGAAGCCGGCAGGGGTAGGCCACGCAACGAGGCAGTCAGATGAGCACGCTTGAGCAAGAGTTCGAAACCGTCTCGATCGACATCAATATGGGGCCGCAGCACCCGAGCACGCACGGCGTCTTCCGCATGGTGCTCTCGGTGGACGGCGAGCTCGTCGTCGACGTCGAGCCGGTGATCGGCTACATGCACCGCGGCGGCGAGAAGCTCTCCGAGAACCTCGACTACCGCCAGGGCATCGGCATTCAGGACCGCACCGACTACCTCGGCAACTTCAACTGCGAGCATTGCTACGTGATGGCCGCCGAGAAGCTGGCCGGCATCGTGCCGCCGGAGCGCGCCGAGTACATTCGCGTGATCTGCGCCGAGTTGAACCGCGTCGCCTCGCACATGATGTTCATGGGCGCCTTCGGCACCGACGTAGGCGTGTTCGGCACCAGCTTCACCTACGCCTTCCGCGACCGCGAGGATATTCAGCGCTTCTTCGAAGAGCTGACCGGCGAGCGGATCATGTACAACTACTTCCGCGTCGGCGGTGTGGCCTGGGAGGTGCAGAACGGCTTCGAGCAGAAGTGCCGGGCGCTGATCAAGCGGCTGCGCCGGGGTATCGCCGACATCAACGGCCTGCTCACCGAGAACGAAGTCTTCGTCGCCCGCTGCAAGGACGTGGGCGCGATCAGCGCCGAGAAGGCGATCGAGTACGGCCTCACCGGGCCGATGCTGCGCGCCGCCGGCGTGAACTACGACATCCGCCGCGACGAGCCTTACTCGATCTACGACCGCTTCCAGTTCGACGTGCCCATCGGCCATAACGGCGACTGCTACGACCGCTATCTGGTGCGCCTCGAAGAGATGCGCCAGTCGCTGCGCATCGTCGAACAGGCGCTCGAGCAGATGCAGCCCGGCCCAATCATGCCGGAGAAGATGCCGCGCATGCTGCGCATTCCGCCCTCGGAGTGCTACATGCGCACGGAGAACCCGCGCGGCGAGTACGGCATCTATCTCGTCTCGAAGGGCGGCAACAAGCCGTACCGCATCAAGATGCGCTCGCCCTCGTTCAGCAACCTGATGGCGCTGCGCGAGATGACGATCGGCGAGTACGTGGCCGACGCGGTGATCATCCTCGGCTCGACGGACATCGTGCTGTGCGAGGTCGATCGGTAGGGAGCATTGCCGGCGACGGAGACCTGCCGCGGCACCTAACCCTGCTTTGCCTTGCGGCAAATCTGTCCCTTCCCGACACAGGAAGGGTGGGGTTCGAGGACTGCGACGGCTGGGAGACCAGCCCATCGTCTGTCCCACAAGGACACCGCGGCCCCGCCGCCGTCGCTCGACGCCGGGAACGCTCCAGAAGCCCCTTTCCCGTCTCGGGAAGGGACAGACCTCGCTTCAGCGAAGTCAGGGTTAGGTGCCCCGGGCGCCCGAAACGCTCGCAATTCGGCTCCTGAAGCCGCTGGATCGTTGGCCGATCGTTGGGTACGCTGCCGGAAGAGTGGCCCGAGAGCTGAGGTGATCGCGTGTCTTACCTCTTGCTGGGGACGATCTTCAACCTCCCCGACCGCTGGCTCGACGCCGTGGTGCGCATCGTCATCATCACCGGCTTGATGACGTTCAACACGCTCGCGTTGACCTACATCGAGCGCAAAGTGATCGCCCGCATCCAGCAGCGGCTCGGGCCGACGCGCACCGGCCCCGCCGGCCTCTTCCAGCCGGTGGCGGATGCGCTCAAGCTGCTGACCAAAGAGGATCTGCGCCCGCGCCTGGCCGACCGCTGGGTGTTCGAGCTGGCGCCCTTCCTCGTCTTCGTGCCGGTCTTCCTCGCCTTCGTCGCGTTGCCCTACTCGCACGACTGGGGCATCCGCTTCTCCGGCCTGGCGCTGTTCTTCATTCTCGCCGTCACCTCGGTGAACATCGTCGGCTGGTTGATGGCCGGCTGGGGCTCGGACAACAAGTACGCGCTGCTGGGCGGCGTGCGCGCCGTGGCGCAGATGATCAGCTACGAGATCCCGCTGGTGTTGGCCGCGCTCTCGATCGCGATGGTGGCGAACACGCTGGACCTGCGCGAGATCATCGAGCAGCAGAACCACATTCCCAACGCCCTGATCCAGCCGCTGCCCTTCCTGATCTTCATCATCGCGATGATGGCCGAGTTGAACCGCAACCCCTTCGACATCCCCGTGGCCGAGTCCGAAGTCGTCGGCGGCGTTACGGTCGAGTACAGCGGCATCCGCTGGTCGTTCTTCCAGCTCGCCGAGTACACGGGCCTGTTCATCCTCGCGGTGTTGGGCGCCGACCTGTTCCTGGGCGGCTACGCCTTCCCCTGGCTGAAGGGCTCGTGGTTCGGCTGGCAGTTGCTGATGACCTTCATCAAGGCCTCGGCGCTGATCGTGGCGATGATGTGGCTGCGCGCCACCTTCCCGCGCATGCGCGTGGACCAGTTGATGGCGTTCGCCTGGAAGGTGGTGATCCCGATCTCGTTCGTGCAGATCCTCGTGAACGGCTTCTGGTTGGTCTACCACCCGTGGGGCTGGGGGCTGTGGCTCGGGCTCAGTTCCGGCGCGCTGCTCGTCATCCTTGCGATCGGCATCCGCATCGGCATCCGGCGGCTGGGACGGCGGCGCCCGCGGGCCGAACGGCTGGAGCAGGTGCGGCAACTGACCGCGGCGCGTGGCGCATAAGCGCATGGCACGATACTGTTAAATCGCGATTGCAGCTTCGGTTATGGCTGCCGCCGCGTGGCTTGGTCCTGAGGAGAACCCGACGTGATTGGCCTGCTCAAGAGTATGGGCACGACGCTCGCCACGACGCTGCGTCGCCCGGTGACAACCCAGTATCCCGAAGTGCATAAGCCGATTCCCGAGCGCGAGCGCGCCTTTCCGCTGCTGCTCTGGGACGAGAACGTGGTCGAGCCGTTCTGCACCGGCTGCCAGGCCTGCGAGCGGGCCTGCCCCGTGGACTGCATGACGGTAACGATGCGCGACAACCCCAAGCAGAAGGCGGGCGAGAGCAAGCGGCGCAAGATCGTGGACACGTTCTGGATCGACTACGGCCGCTGCATGCGCTGCAACATCTGCATCGAGGTCTGCAACTTCGACGCGATCGCCATGAACAACACCTGGAGCGGGCACGAGCTGTCCGTCACCGACCGCGAAGAGCTGGTCATGGACCTGGACGAGCTGCTCGCCAAGTCGAAGGCGGGCGAGGTCACGGCCTGGGTGCCGGCGGGCTAAGCGGCCGACACGGGCGCGTACTCAGCCCGCCGCGAGAGGAGCAACCGGAGCGCGATGGAAGTCTTGTTCGGCGTGTTCGCCGCGCTCGCGTTCATCGCCGCGCTGCGCCTGGTCTTCGCCACTAACTCGGTGCAGACCACACTGGCGCCGCTGCTCGTGCTGCTTTTGGCCGGGCTCGTGTTCGTCGTGCTCTCACACGAGTTCACGGACACGATCTCCTCGCTGCACGCGCCGCAGGTCGTCTTCTACATGGTCGGCGGCCTGGCGCTGGCGGGCGGCATGGGCGTCGTGTTCGCAAATGATCTGGTGCACGCGGCGCTCTTCCTGATCATGACGCTCTTGATGACGGCCGGCGTCTTCGTGCTCGTCTCCGCCGAGTTTTTGGGGCTGGTGCAGATCCTGCTCTACGGCGGCGCCGTCTCCATCCTGATCATCTTCGCGCTGATGCTGACGCGGGCGCGCGAGACGCAGGCGCTGCGCCTGAACGGGCCGCAGTGGCCGTTCGCGCTGGTGACGGGCGGCGGGCTGGGCGCGGTGCTGATCCTGATGGTCGGCCGCGTCGATGCCTGGAAGGGCCTGACCGACACCACCTACAAGACGATCAACGACATCGGCAACGCGCTGTTCGATACCTACGCGCTGCCGTTCGAGATCGCCTCGCTGGTGCTGATCGTGGCGCTGGTGGGCGCGATCGTGATCGCCCGCGCCGAGGAGACGCCGGAGCTGCCCGCCGGTCAGGCGGAGCAACGCTGACCCGGTGAGAGCCGAGGAGAGCCGACCGCGATGATCCCGTTGCAACAGGTGCTGGTGCTGAGCGCCCTGCTCTTCTCGCTCGGGGTGTACGGCGTGCTGGCCCGCCGCAATGCGGTGCTGATTATCATGTCCGTCGAGCTGATGCTGAACGCGGTCAACATCAACTTCATCGCCTTCGCCGTGTATCTCGCGCCCAACAAAGTCGTCGGACTGGTGTTTGCGATCTTCGTGATCGTCGTGGCCGCGGCCGAAGCGGGCCTCGCGCTCGCGATCATTCTGCGCGTCTACCGCAACGAACGTACGGCCAACGTCGACGAGGTCGATCTGCTCAAGTGGTAGGCCGCGCCCGCGCGCGGTAAGTCCAACTCGATCCCCGGAGTGGTGAACACGTGCTGCTGCCGATGCCTTTGCCCGCCTCCGCCCGCCGCTTTCAGCGTGAGCATCCCACGGCGTGGGCCTGGCAGACCGCGATCGTCGGCACGATCGTGCTCGGCGGCGTCGCCGCGATCGTGGCCGTGATTGCGGCGCTGAAGAGCTTCACCGTCTACAGCGCCTGGCTGATGCCGGCGTTCTGCGGCGGGGCGTTCGTCATTCTCGCGCTCGTGCGCAACTACCTGCCGCGCAAGGGCGACTGGGTCAGCATCTTCGCCATCACCGGCGCCTTCACGATCTTCTTCTTTCTCCTGCATGATTACCTCACACGCACCAGCGGCGGCGGGCTCGCCGGCTTCGACAACTCCTTCGACTGGCTGAACGTCGGCAACTACGGCCTGCGCGTCGGTTTCTTCGTCGACCCGATCGCGATCGTGATGCTGGCGGTCGTCGCCACCGTGTCGCTGATGGTCAACATCTACTCCACGGGCTACATGCACGGCGAGGCGCGCTACGGCTGGTTCTTCGCCGTGCTCTCGCTGTTCGCCGCGGCGATGATGACGCTGGTGCTGGCCGACAACTTCCTCTTGATGTACGTCTGCTGGGAGTTGGTCGGCATCTGTTCCTTCCTGCTGATCGGCTTCTACTATGAGCGCCGCTCGGCGGTCGAGGCGGCGAAGAAGGCGTTCGTCACCACCCGCGCCGGCGACGTCGGCTTTCTGATCGGCATCATCCTCTTCTGGCGCGCCACCGGCACGTTCGATGTTCAGACGATCATCAACGCCGCCGTGCATCATACGAACGGCCTGAGCGGCGCCTATCTCACCGTCGCCACACTCTTCCTCTTCCTCGGCGCGATGGGCAAGTCGGCGCAGGTCCCGTTCCAGGTCTGGCTGCCGGACGCGATGGAAGGCCCCACGCCCGTCTCCGCGCTGATCCACGCGGCGACGATGGTCGTGGCTGGCATCTATCTCGTCGCCCGCACGCTGCCGATCTTCCAGGCGGCGGAGGGCGCGACCACGGTGGTGCTGATTATCGGCGTGGTTACGGCGCTGATGGCGGCGACGATCGCGATCGTGCAGACCGACCTGAAAAAGGTGATCGCCTACTCCACGATCAGCAATCTCGGCTTCATGATGGCGGCGCTGGGCGCGGGCGCGGTTACGGGCGCGATGTTCCACCTGATGACGCACGCCTTCTTCAAGGCGTTGCTCTTCCTGGGCGCCGGCTCGGTGATCCACGCCACCGGCACGCAGGAGATGCCCGAGATGGGCGGCCTCGCGCCGAAGATGAAGATCACCTTCATCACCTTTCTGTTCGCCGGGTTGGCCAACGCGGGCATTCCGCCGCTCGCCGGATTCTGGTCGAAGGACGAGGTGCTGAAGAGCGTCTTCGACAACCAGAACGCGGTCTACCTGATCCTCTTGCTGCTCTGGGTGCTGCTCTCCGGCATCTACACGGCGCGCATGATCATCCTGACGTTCTTCGGCAAGCCGCGCGTGCGCCACATTTACAATCACGCGCACGAGTCGCCGCCCAGCATGCTGCTGCCGCTGATCGCGCTCGGCCTGCTTTCGATCGCGGCCGGCTGGGTGGCCTTCGAAGGGATCGGCAAGGCGCTCGGCTTCCCCGGCGGCATCGGCCAGTTCGTCATCCCCTTCGGCGGCGAAGGCGAGTTGCTCAGTATCAACGGCGGTCTGGCCGTGGGCGCGACGATCGCCGGCCTGCTCGGCTTCTTCATCGCCAGCTACTACTGGTGGGGGCTGGGCGAGCGCGCCGCGCGCGTGGCCGCGCACTTTCCCGACCTCTACGATCTGGTGCGGCGCAAGTTCTACTTCGACGAGATGTATCAGGCGATCATCGATCGCGTGGTGCTCGGCTTCGGCCGCGTGGTCTCGTGGTTCGACCGCCAGGTGGTGAACGACACCGGCGTGGACGGCAGCGCCGATGTGACTGGCTTCGCCGGCTTCGAGCTGAAGCTCAGTGAAACGGGCAAGATTCCGAACTACGCCCTCGCCATTGCGGGGGGGGTGGTAGTGCTGGCGATCATCGCCTTTACGACGCAGGGCGTCTAGGCCCAACGGCAAGGCAGGTATCCCGGGCGAAGCGCCGGCGCCTGCCGACACGGCTGCGCGACGTTAGACGCTAAAGGAGAGACGATGGCTGGGGGAGTGCTGCTGGCGCTCGTGCTCGTGCCGCTGGGCGCGGCCGTAGTATTGATGGCCGTGCCGGGGCGCCTGACCAACGTCGTGCGCGCGGTCGCCGTGCTCGCGGCGCTGGCGATGTTCGTGCTCGCGCTCATTACCTTCATCGCCTACAACATCTCGAGCGGCGGCATTCAGGGCGAGTTGCGCTGGGACTGGCTCTCCAACGTCGCCTTCCTGGGCGATAACGGCATTACGCTGCACGTCGGCGTTGATGGTATCGCCGCGCCACTGATCTTGCTCAACGGCATCGTCACGCTGGCCGGCACCTGGGTCTCGTTCAAGATCGACTTCCGCAACAAAGACTTCTTCATCCTGCTCTTCGTCCTTTCTGCAGGCGTTTTCGGCACATTCATCTCGCTCGACCTGTTCTTCTTCTTCTTCTTCTACGAACTGGCCGTGCTGCCGATGTACCAGCTAATCGTCATCTGGGGCAGCGGCCCGGCGCCCTACGGCGCGAATCGCGACCGAACCTACGGCAGTATGAAGCTGACGATGATGCTGGTCGCCGCTTCGGTCGCGATCTTCATCGCCATCCTGGCCATCTTCAACGAGGCCGGCGCCGGCACCTTCGACCTGCCGACGCTGTGGAAGGCCGGCTACTCGCCCGCTTTCCAGAAGACCTTCTTCCCCTTCATCATGATCGGCTGCGGCGTGCTCGCCGGCCTCTGGCCCTTCCACGGCTGGTCGCCCGACGGCCACGCGGCGGCGCCCACGGCCGTCTCGATGCTGCACGCGGGCGTGTTGATGAAGCTGGGCGCCTTCGGCATCCTGCGCCTCGGCATCCAGATGTTTCCCGACGGCGCCCGCTTCTGGATGCCCGCGCTGATGGTGCTCGGCACCACGGCCGCGCTCTATGGCGCCTTCTCCGCCACGGTGCAGCGCGACTGGAAGTTGATGACCGGTTTCTCCAGCGTCAGCCACATGGGCTACGTGCTGATGGGGCTGGCGACGCTGAACCCGATCGGCGTCAACGGCGCCGTCTTGCAGATGTTCAGCCACGGCGTGATGACGGCGCTCTTCTTCGCGATGATCGGCTCGGTCTACGACCAAGCACACACGCGCGACCTGCGCGCCTTCGGCGGCCTGATTCACAAGATGCCGCGCTTCGTCGCCTTCTTTACGCTGGCCGGCTTCGCCTCGCTCGGCTTACCGTTACTCTCCGGCTTCGTGGCCGAGTTCAACATCTTCGTCGGCACGTTTAAGACCTATCCCTTGTTCGGCGCGCTCGGCGTCTTCTCGGCGCTGATCACGGCGACCTACATCCTGCGCATGTTCAGCTTCGCCTTCTTCGGGCCGTTCAACGCGCGCTGGTCCGGCCTGCGCGACCTGCTGCCGACGGAAGTGCTGGCCGGCTCACTGCTGGCGGGCGCGATCATCTTCCTCGGCCTCTGGCCCAGTCCGTTCGTCGACCGCATCGCCCAGGGGCTGCGCGGCATCCCGGCGATCTGCCCCAACCAGCAGTGCTCCGTCGGTCTGGGCGCGAGCAACATCCGGCCGCACGCGCCGCCGGGCACGACGCCGATCTCCTGGCTGATCGATGTGCACACGCCGACCGCGGGACGGGGGTCCGGGCTATGAACTACTCGCTCATGATCCCCGAATACTGTCTCGTCGGCCTCGCGTTCATCGTGATCGCGATCGAGCTGTGGTTCCCGCAGGTGCGGAGGGACATCGTCGGTTACATCGCGGCGCTGGGCGCGGCGGGCATCCTCGCCGGCTCCTTCGCCTACGCGCAGACCAATGAATCGTTCAACGGCCTCTTGCAGATCGACCACTACACGCTCTTCTTCCGCGTGCTCTTTTTGGGCGCGGCCGTGTTCATCTGCATCCTCTCGGCGCAGTTCGTGCGCAAATACCTGCGCAACGGCGGCGAGTACTTCGGCGTGCTGCTGCTGGGCACGGCGGGCGCGATCGGCATGGCCGCCGCCACCGAGCTGCTCACCGCCTACATCTCGCTCGAGCTGATCAGCTTCAGCCTCTACGTGCTGATCTCCTTCGCCAAGTACGACCGCAAGTCGAACGAGGCGGGGCTGAAGTACGTGCTGCTCGGCGCCTTCGCCTCGGCGATGTTTCTGTATGGCGTCAGCCTGGTCTACGGCGTGACGAAGACGACCAGCTACGCCGGCATCGCGCAGAGCCTGCCCGCCAACGGCGACCTCGGCCTGCTGATGGGGATCGTGCTGATTCTTACCGGCATCGGCTTCAAGATCGCGGCCGTGCCCTTCCACATGGCCACGCCCGACGCCTACGAGGGCGCGCCGCTGCCGATCACCGCGTTCCTCTCGATCACCTCGAAGGCCGCCGGCTTCGCGCTGTTGCTGCGGCTGTTCAGCACGGCGTTCGGCCCGCGTCTGGACGAGTGGAAGTGGCTGGTCGCGATACTTTCGGCCGCGACGATGACGCTCGGCAATTTGGTCGCGATCCAGCAGCACAACATCAAGCGTCTGCTGGCCTATTCAAGCATCGGCCAGGTCGGCTACTTGTTGATCGGCATCGCGGCGATGGCGCCGGACTCGGCCAGCGCCCTGCTCTTCCACCTGGCCGGCTACGTCGTCACCAACCTCGTCGTCTTCGGCGCGGTGATCGCGATCTTTAATCAGACGGGCATCGAGGAGATCTCGGACTACGCCGGCATGGCCGACCGCCAGCCGTTTCTGGCACTGGTGTTGACGATCGGCCTCTTCTCGCTGGCCGGTATGCCGCTGTTCGCCGGCTTCTTCACCAAGTTCTTTTTGTTCCAGTCGGGCGCCAATCACGGGCTGCTCTGGCTGGTGGGCTTCGCCGTGGTCAACAGCATGATCTCGCTCTACTACTACCTGCTGGTGATCAAGCAGCTCTATCTGGCCGGCGACAAGAGCCCCTCGGCGCGCGTGCACCCATCACCGATCCTCACCGGCGCCATCGGTCTGCTGACGCTCGGTGTGTTCGTGATCGGTATCTATCCCCTGCCGCTGGTGAAGGGCACGGACAAGGCGATCGCGCCGCTCTTCCCCAACGGCAGCTTCGTGCAGCACGTCGGACAAACGCACAGCGGCGCCGACGCGCAGACGCGGTAAGGGAGAGGCCAGGCCGCGCTCTGAGTCCGCGCGGGGCACCTAACCCTGACTTCGC
>CALFMN010000008.1 GCA_937879875.1 uncultured Chloroflexota bacterium
TGATTTCTGCCGGGAGTTAGTGAATGCGCTCGCAGAGTAGCCTTTGACCGTATCCCTTCCCAGGAAAGAGAGGCATGACCGTTCTGAAAACGGCTATGCCTCTCTTTCCTGAAACTAATCTTTATCTTTTGCTGCTCTCGTAGGGTTTTCCCTGAATGTTTACAGCGGAGTGCCAAAAGATTGAGCTTTCATTTAGCTGAGGTCTGGTCATACATCATCAGACTGCTTTGGGTAAGACGGTGAATGTTCAGATTCGCAGGCGCGTTGGCGCAGCAGCGGCTCGCGAATCGCCGTGGCATCCAGCTTGCTCGCGCCGAGAAACCTGACGAAGCGCGTTAACCCACGAGCCAGCGCCTCCGCAAAGGCCTCATCTAAGCCGAGAGCCTCATCCTCCAACCACAAGCCGAGGATGACGAACGTGTTGGTCGTCCGGTCGAGTTTGCTGTCGAAGCGCGCGACGAGCCGGTCGCCCCACAACACCGGCAACGTGTAGTAGCCGAACCGGCGCTGGTGCTCCGGCTTGTAGACCTCCCAGGCGTAGTCGAAGCCGAACAACACTTTGGCTCGCCCGCGCGCGCTGACGTGATCGAGCGGGGCGAGGAAGACGACCTCTTCCGTTGTGGTCGCCTCCAACGGCGTCCAGGCCTGCGGCACGCGCCCTGCGCTCACCTCGGCCAGCACCGCGGCGTCGCTCCCGAGCGCGTAGTGTACCGCCTTCCAGCCCTCAACCTGCACCTCGACGATGTCGCCGTCGGCCAACATCGCCCCAAGCAGCTTCTTCCCTGCGCGATCCGACTCGCCGTACCCGCGAAACGACTCGGCCACACGGCTCGGCCGCGACAGGCCGGAGAAGCTGATATCCTTCTTGATCAAGAAGCGGTCCGCCTCGGCCTCGTCGCTTTCGCACATGAGATGCGCAGGCGCGACCGTTTCCGTGAGGGCGTACACGCGCTCGAAGTGCTCGCGGTGGTGCGTCATCACTTCGCCAGTGTGCCAGAGATAATACAAGGCCAGCGCACTGTCCTTGCGGCCGCGATAACTCTGGGTGCGTGTCCGGCTCGCCATCGCGAAGTCGCGGTTGCTCACGGTGCCGCGCTCGCGCAGGATGGCCCGCATTTCGTCGATCGCCTCGGCGTGATCGCGAGCCATGCGGCGAATGCGCGAGTCGCCAGAGTCGCCCTCGCGCTCGCGGCGCATGACCACGCGCCAGTGCGGCAGCTCGTCCATCGGACGCACGGCCAGCCAGCCACCCCAGTCAAAGAACTTGCGCTGCTGATAGGCCAGGTCTTCCCACATGCCAGGCGTGTAATCGAGGACGCGGCTGTACAGCTGAATGTCCTGGCTGCGCGCGAGGATGTGCAGCGGGTCGAGTTGCAGGTACTCCATCGCGCGTATGGCCTGCTCGGTGCCCTCGATGCCTCGCCAGCGCCGTCCGGGCCACAAGCCCTGCTTGCCGAGGATGAAGCGACGGGCAGTCTCGATGGTGATGGTTAGCATGATGACCTCTCCCGCTCCCCATCTAGCATCTTTCCTGGAGGAGTTGTCAATGGTGTTCTTTGTTGCTTCATCGCTTCATCAAGCCGCTCGTGCAAGAACTCGATGGTCCGCTCCCAGGCTTTGCTTGCAGCCTGGGCGTCATACTCCGGGCGATTCTCCTCGAAGAACCAATGTGTGGTCCCCGCATAGGTGTAGCAGGTGACCGGCCTGCCCGCAGCCTGGAGTTCCTGCTCCATCTGTGTGACCGACTCCGCTGGCTCGAAAGGATCATCCTCCGCGAAGTGGCAGAGGTATGCGGCCTGTGAGCTGCTGGAGTCCAGTCCGCTGTAAGAGGCATAAAAGGTCACAACTGCGGCGATTTCCTCGGCCTCCTTGACAGACAGGGCAAGCGCGTAGGCACCTCCCAGCGAGAAGCCGACGACGGCGAGCTTGCCACGCCCACCCGCCGGAGGCGTCGCAACGTGTTGGCGCAGGACCTGCACCGCTCCCGCGATGTCGCCGCTCACCCTCTCCCCATCCTGATTCAGCGCCGCGACCAACGCTTCCGCTTCCTCGATTGTTGCGGTCGTCTTGCCGTGGTAGAGGTCGGGGGCAAGCGCTACGAAGCCCGCCTCCGCGAGTCGGTCGCAGGTCTGCCGAAACGGCGGTGTCAGCCCCCACCAGGCATGCAAGACCACCACCCCTGGTCCGCTGCGATGTTCGGGCTCGGCCAGATAGGCGCTGATCGTTCTCCCCTCAACGTGAAATGCTCTCATACTGTTCTCCTTTTCTCATCTCAAGAGTTCGTTTCATGGTTCTGAGTCTACCAGAAAAACCGGTGAAAATCCATCCGCATTTCTCACGCTTGCCCGATTTCTGGTCACCTGAGTACCGGAAGCAAAACCTCCGGTACTCAGGTGACCCCAAACCGCGTAGCGCTCCTCACGAACGCATTGCCCAACTTGTCCCTTGCCTGATCCACAGAGGGCCTTTGTTCGCACGCGCAATGCGCAGCGGCGTGTGAGGAGGATAGATGACGAGTTCACCCCGAATCGTGGCTTTTCTGGCTGCTCCGCACACAGGACACTGGAGTCTCTCACCTCCTGCTGCTCGTACCTGCGCTGGCTGAAGCTCTACGACCGTCCCGGAAAAAGGACAGTTCTCCGGGCTCCCTTTGTCCCGTAGTTCCCCAACCTCAAGGCGGAAGAGTTGTTGTTCGCCAACGCGAGATCCCTGGTTCGTCGCCGCTTCTTCCAGCATGTTCACACACTGGCTACGCTGCATGATCACCCGAAGACGATGCCAGCAGCAGCAGCGATGGTTGCTTTCGCGAGAGGTTGCCGCGTCTTCGCCATACACCGCCACGAATCAGCAGATTCAGGACCGCATCGTCGGCGTCCTTTGCGAATGGCCGGCAAGGTATCCCTTGACCGGCACGCTCTTCTTGAACGGGCCTCGCTTGATGCCTGACGGTCAGACGAGACGCTCTCCACGAGATACGCCAGTCATGGCGCATAGCGAGCGGCCATTCGTTTGCGCGTGCTGGACAACAGATCGGGCATGATGGACCGTCGTCGCAACGAGACACTCCCCTGATGCGGATCGCGTGCTGAACACCCGGCCAGTGGTGTCAGTGGTGCATG
>CALFMN010000009.1 GCA_937879875.1 uncultured Chloroflexota bacterium
TGCACAACCTCCATGTGCTCGCTCGCGCTGCCTGACTACTTGACCGGTGCTCTAGACCCGAGTCCCCGGCCACGTCGATTACCATCGCCCCTTCGGCGCCTCCATGACCGAAGAGGAAGACCGTGTCCCCCACGGCGATCTGCCCGCGCAGCGCCCCGGGCACCGTCGCCTGCAGCGTGCCTGTGCTGGGGTCGCCCGCCGCACGCTGCGTAACCGCGCGTTCGATCGTGGCGCCGCCATCGTCAACCTCGCGCACCGTGCCGTGCCACCAGCGCCCCACGATCGCGGGCGGGCTTGCCGCCAGATCGACGGCGACAAGGTCGCCCGAGCGGATGCGAATACGGTCCCGTACCTTCTCGCCGTACGCAGCGTCAAGCAATTGCCCGGTGCCAGAGACCCGCACGCGGCAGCCGCCCGCGTCGCAACTCTCGGCTAATGCGAGTTCCAGTTCCATTCACCTGCTCCACTGATCGCGGACGTGAACGCGCCCGCGCCTGGCCGACCACCCGATCGGTCTGGTCCACTTGGTCCAATCGAGACATTGGAGCGGCGTATCTGGTTGTCATAGGCATCACCGTACAGGCAGCAATCGTGCGCGTGACGCGGCGCAGCAAAAAGCCGCGGGCGTCATCCACGTCCGCGGCCGTGTGCGAGGCAGAGCGCCGGCTTAGCGGCGTCGCTCGCGGCGGAGGTGGCGTGGACGAGACGATCGGCGCACGAACGCACCCCCTTTCGTGAATCTGCAGGCAGAGTAGGCTCGATCGGTCAGCCTGTCAATGCCGGTCGGGACGCGCGGCTCAGGCGACCTCGGACGCCTCGGCGGCATAGGCGCCGGGATGTGCGAGGCCGGCCTCGCGCAGGCCGCGCTCGATGCGGGCGCGGATCTCGGCGGCGCTGACGCGCTGCACGCCGCGGACCACCCGCGCACGTTCCAGCAGACGAATGGTGAGACCAGACAGGTCAAGCTGCCACCAGCGCAGACCGTGCAGGGCGCTGCGCGGGAAGGCGTGGTGATTGTTGTGCCAGCCCTCGCCCAGCGCGAGCAGGCCCACGATCCACTGGTTGCGGCTGCGGTCTTTGGTGCCGAAGGGGCGGCTGCCGAAGGTATGGCAGACGGAGTTGACGCTCCAGGTGACATGATGCGTGAGGAAGATGCGCACCGCGCCGCCCCAGAGCAGCCCGTGCCAGCCGCCGACCGCGAACGGGATCGCCAGCGAAAGCACGGCCCAGAGCGGGAACAACCGGCTGATGGACATCACCAACCGGTCTTCGTTGAGGTCGCGCGCATAGGTCTGCGCGTCGGCCTCCATGCCGCTGAACAGCCAGCCAACGTGCGCGTGGAAGAAGCCGTCCTGCGGGCTGTGCGGATCGCCGGCCTGGTCGGAGAGCGCATGGTGCTTGCGGTGATTCGCAGCCCAGACCAGCGCCGGTCCCTCCAACGCCATCGAGCCCAGAATCAGCAGCAGCGCCTTGACGGGCCATACCGTCCTGAAGCCGCGGTGCGTGAGATAGCGGTGGAAGCCGACCGTGATGCCCATCGAGATCGGCACGTAGAGACCGACCATCAGGGCAAGATCGCTGCTATCGACCGCACGATGCCAGAGCGATCGCATCGCCAGCACGGTACCGAGCAGCGGTAAGAGAACCAGCGCAAGGATGATCAGCTTGCGGACCGCGCTGACGGGCTTAACCACAGTGTGGCTCCTGATGGCGCTTGTTTGGCCGGGCTCAGACAGGTGTGGTGTCGCGGACGGCTTGCTTAGCTCCGCGGCAGCGCCAGCGGACCTCGACGGCGCGGGCGGCGACGTCTTCGCGCCGGCGACGGCATAGTCCCGCCAGCCAAGGGCGTCGCGGCCGCGGCCGCTGGCCGGGCCACGGCTGCAGCCGCGTGCCGGTCGCTGGGCCGGGCGGGCAACGCGGCGGCATCCACCACCGCGTGGCGTCCGCGCCAGGGCCGGCGGACAAGTTGGCGGGGCAGCTCGCGCATCAGCATGCGCCACTTCGGCTCGTCTTCCGGCGCAAGCAGCGTAATCGCTTCGCCGGCGCGGTCCATGCGCCCGGTGCGCCCAACCCGATGCGTGAGCAGTGCGGCCGTCTCCGGCAGTTCAAAGTTGATTACCCGCTCGACGTGGTCCACGTCCAGACCGCGGGCGGCGACGTTCGTGGCGATCAGGATCGGCGTTGCGCCGCTGCGGAAGTCGGCCATCACGCGGTCGCGTGCGTTCTGGCTGAGGTTGCCTTGCAGCGCCGCGACCGGATAGCCCAGCGCGGCCAGTTGCTTGGCGAGCCGCTTGACGCCGTGTTTTGTGCGGCCAAAGACGAGCGTCGCGCCCTCGCTGCTCGCGTCGAGCAGGGCGCGCAGGGCATCGGGCTTGCCCCCGGCGGGCACGTCGTAGACCGCATGCGGGACGTGCGCCACGGGCTGCTCGACCGCGTCCACGCGCACGGTCAGTGGCTGCCGCAGATGCTTCGCGGCCACGGCTTCCACCCAGGCCGGCACCGTGGCCGAGAACAGCGCGGTTTGCCGCGCCGGGCTGGTCGCCGCGATGATCCGCTCGACGTCGGGCGCAAAGCCGCGGTCCAGCATCTCGTCCGCTTCGTCCAGCACCAGCAGGCGCAGCCGATCCAGCCGCGCATTCCCCTGACGGATGTGATCGAGCACGCGGCCCGGTGTGCCGACGATCGCATGCACGCCGCGTCGCAGCGCCTGTTGCTGAGGCAGGGCGGAGACTCCGCCGACCAGCAGCAGAACCTCCAGACGCCGGCTTGCGGCTAACGCCTGCACCACGCCGGCGACCTGTGTGGCAAGTTCACGCGTGGGCACCAGCACCAGCGCCTGGCACTCGTGCCGCCGCTCGTCGATCCGCTCCACGAGCGGCAGGGCAAAAACGAGCGTTTTGCCGGAGCCGGTGCGGGCCTGGCCGATGACATCTCGGCCCGCGAGCATGTCGGGCAGGGCGGCGGACTGGATCGGAGTGGGAGTGCTTACCGCCATCGCGGCAAGCGCGGCGCGCGTAGCGGGCCGCAGTGGAAATTGGTCGAAGTCGGTCACACAAATCCTTGCCGAGTTGTCTCCCGCGTTCGCGGGCGCCCGGCGAAAAATGCACAGAAAACGGCGCCGGGAGGAAGCCGGCGCCGCATCCACTGAAACACAGTATATCACACGTGTTGCGCATGCCTGCTACCCGGAGAGTTCCCTAATTGCGGCGGTGTCCGCCGGCAGCGGCAGGCGGAAGGAACCGTCAGCGTGTGGCCGGGAGCAGGTGCGGCAAAAGGCCGCGCAGATCCGTGACCTCGACATCGGGCTGCGGCACGTTCTCGAGCCGCTGTGCGCCGTAGCGATTGAGCCAGGCCACCGGCAGCCCGGCGTTGCGTGCGCCGAGCACGTCCGCGATGGGGCTGTCGCCGACGTAAAGCACCTGCCTGGGCGGCAGGCCGAGCAGGGCAGCAGTATCATGAAAAATCTTCGCCCGCGGCTTGTACGAACGCGCTGATTCGGATGAGACGATCAGCTCGAAGCGCAGATCGGCTCTGCCCAGGCTGGCCTGCAGCCACTCGTCGTCGGCGTTGCTGAGCACGCAGAGACGGTAGCGCGGCCGCAGCGTCTCGATCACCTCGCGCGTCTCTGGGAAGGGTTGCGCCTGGCTGAGGTGCTGAACGAGCAGATCATGGGCGCCGCGGGCGTCTCCCGAGCATTCGAGCGCCGAGAACGCCCGCGCGAACATCTCGGCCCAGATCTCGGTGTAGGTGCCGAAGCGCGGCTCCGGCCCGGCCGTCGGCCGCTCGGGGTCGCGGCCGCGGTCGCGCCAGACCTCTTTGCTCGCGGCCAGCCAGCGGTCGAACAGCGCCTTGCCCTCGATGCTCAGCGCATTTTGCAGCGCGACCACGCCCATCAGGTCGATAAAGTGCGCGTCGCCGAAGTCGATCAGCGTGCCGTAGCAGTCGAAGGCGACGGCGCGGACATCCGAAAAGTCGGGCATGGAAGGCGTGGGCGCGGCGCCGTCGCGCGCGACGGCGGAATCTTCAGCCATGCAGTCCTCCGGGGCACGCACGGATTCGCGGCCCCGGCTGTGCAGGGGTCATGAGCAGGGCGTTCCGCGCGGCCGCTGAACCTGGTATGCCTCTGCGGCTATTGTCACCAATCAGGCCGCAGGCAGCCAGCGCGCGGCATCTTTGGCGTGATAGGTGATGATCATGTCGGCTCCGGCCCGCTTGATGCCGGTCAACGCCTCCAGCACCACGCGGCGCTCGTCCAGCCAGCCGTTGGCCGCCGCCGCTTTGACCATCGCATATTCGCCGCTGACGTTGTAGGCGGCGAACGGCAGATCGAAGCGGTCGCGGGCGCGCGCCAGCACGTCGAGATAGGGCAGCGCCGGCTTGACCATGACGATGTCCGCACCCTCGGCGATGTCCGCCGCGATCTCCCGCAGCGCCTCGCGGCCGTTGGCCGGGTCCATCTGGTAGCCGCGCCGGTCGCCGAAGGCCGGCGTCGATTCGGCCGCCTCGCGGAACGGGCCGTAGAAGGCCGAGGCGAACTTGGCGGCATAGGCCATGATCGGCACGTAGCTGAGGCCGTGGCCGTCCAGCGACTCGCGGATCGCGGCCACGCGGCCGTCCATCATGTCCGAGGGCGCCACGATGTCCGCACCCGCCTGTGCCTGCGTCAGCGCGGCGCGTGCGATCAGCTCAAGCGATCGGTCGTTGTCCACCTGGTCGCCGTCCAGCAGGCCGCAGTGGCCGTGGCTCGTATATTCGCAGAGACAGACATCGGTGACGACGAGCAGGTCGGGCGCCTCGCGCTTGAGCAGCGCTGTCGCCTGCTGCACGATGCCGTCTTCGGCGTAGGCTTCGGAGCCGCGTTCGTCCTTCTCGGCCGGCAGGCCGAAGAGCAGCACCGCGGGCA
Organism: uncultured Chloroflexota bacterium; assembly: GCA_937879875.1. GTDB lineage: Bacteria > Chloroflexota > Dehalococcoidia > CAUJGQ01 > CAUJGQ01 > CALFMN01. The sequence goes on from CALFMN010000009.1 coordinate 4,904, forward strand.
CGCCCAAACGCTGCAGCTCGGCCGCCTCCGCCGGCAGCCGGTCGAGCGAGAGATGGTACTGCCCCGGCATGGATGCGATCTCGGCGCGCATATCGCGGCCATGCACGACGAACAGTGGATAGATAAAATCCGCGGGCGAGAGTGTTGTCTCGCGCACGAGGCTGCGCAGCGGCTCGCTGCGGCGCAGCCGGCGGAACCGCGTAAATGCGCCACGTGTTGCGACGTCAAGCATGGCCTTGCTCCTCTGCTGCCGCGGGCCCGGCGAGAAACGCCTCGAGCGCGGCAACCAACCCCGGAATGCTGAACGTGTCGGCCACGACATCGACGCGCAGCCCGAGCCGCCGCGCCGTGTTCGCCGTCACCGGGCCGATACAGGCGATCACGGCCCGCTGCAAGGGCGCCGGGTCGTTGCCGAGCATCGCCAGCAGGTGCGTGACGGTGGACGAGCTGGCGAGGGTGACGACATCGACTTCGCCCGCCCGCACGCGGGCCAGCGCCGTCTCGTCCGGCTCGGCGGGCAGGCGGGCGACATAGAGCGGCACCTCTTCGACCTCGGCGCCCAGCCGCCGCAGGCCGGCGACCAGTTCCGGGCGTGCGTTTTCGGCCCGGGGCACGAGCACACGCCGGCGGCGCAGATCGCTCTGCTGCATCGCCGCGATCACGCCTTCCGCAACATACACTTCCGGTACGAGGTCGGCCAGAATGCCGTGCTCGGCCAGCGCCTGCGCGGTGCCCGGGCCGATGGCGCAGATCGACGCGTTGTGGAAACTGCGCGCATCGCGGCCGTGCTCACGCAGGTGCCGGAAGAAGAGCTGCACGCCGTTGGCGCTGGTAAAGACGCCCCAGCCGTACTCACCACCGGCCAGCGCTTCGCCGATGCGCCCGATCAGTTCCGGCGACACCGTCTCGACGATCTCCAACGCGGGTAGCTCAACGACTTCGGCGCCGCGTTCTTCGAGCAGCCGGCGCAGGCCGCTCGCCTGCTGCCGCGTGCGCGTCACCAGCACGCGCACGCCCCATAGCGGCCGCGCCTCCCACCACTGCAGCCGCCCTCGCAGCCCCACGACATCGCCAATCACGACGATCGCCGGCGAGCCCGCGCCCGCCGCCCGAGCAACCTGCGGCAGTTCCGCGAGCGTCGAGACCACGCAGCGCTGCCGCGGCGTTGTTGCCCACTCGATCAGCGCGGCCGGGGTTTCTGCGGCGCGTCCGCCCGCGATGATCTCGGCGCAGATCGCGTCCAGGTTGTCCATGCCCATCAGCACGATCAGGGTATCGGCCGCGGTCGCCAGGCGCCGCCAATCCACCTGCCCGTGCGCCTTTTTTGGATCTTCGTGGCCGGTCACGACGGCAAGCGACGAGGCCGTGCCACGCTGTGTGACGGGAATACCGGCGTAGGCGGGACCGGCGATCGCTGAGGAGACGCCGGGCACGACCTCAAAGATGATGCCGGCCTTCACCAGCGCTTCGGCTTCCTCGCCGCCGCGTCCGAAGACGAACGGGTCGCCGCCCTTGAGCCGCACGACGCGTTTGCCGGCGGCTGCGTGGCGCACCAGCTCGGCGTTGATCTCGGGCTGCGTCAGCGCATGGCGGCCGGGCAGCTTGCCGACGAAGATCAGCTGGGCGTCGGCACGAGCGTGTTCCAGCAGCCGCTCGTTCGCCAGCCGGTCGTACAGCACCACGTCGGCGCTCGCCAGCGCTTCGGCGCCGCGCAGTGTGAGCAGGCCCGGATCGCCTGGCCCCGCGCCCACGAGCCAGACGGTGCCTGCGCCACTCGCTCCCGACATCACTCGCTCCGCGCCAGCAGGTCGAGCGCACCGCGGCCGATCAGCGCTTCGGCAACGACCATGCCGAGCGCCTCGGGCGCGTCGGCGGGGCCGCGCCGCGTCTCCCGCAGGCTGACTCCATCGTCGCCCGCCACCAGCGCGCGGAGCAAGAGATGCGCGCCATCCTGTGTGCAGAAAGCGGCGGCCGGCGTGGTGCAGCCCGCGCCCAGCCGGGCAAGGAAGGCCCGCTCGGCGCGGACGCAGCGGTGTGTCTGCTCGTCGTCAATCAGCGCGAAGAGCGAGGCCGTCTGTCCGTCCGCCGCACGGACTTCGACGGCAAGCGCCCCTTGCCCCACCGCCGGCAGCAGCTCGTCGATCTCAAAGATCTGCGCCGCCTCGTGCAGCCGGCCCAGCCGATCCAGTCCCGCCACGGCAAGCACGACGGCATCGACCGCGCCCTCGCGTACACGACCGATGCGGGTGTCGACGTTGCCACGCACCTCCACCGGCGCTATGTCGGATCGCAGCGCCAGCAGTTCGGCGCGGCGTCGCCGGCTGCCCGTGCCGATGCGCGCCCCAGCCGGCAGATCGGCAAGCGCCAGGCCGCTGCCGGAGACGAGCGCGTCGCGCACGTCGGCGCGGGCGCTAACCGCGGCAATGGCGAGCCCCGGCGGCAGCGTGCTGGGAAGATCCTTCAGACTGTGGACGGCGAAGTCGATACGGCCGTCGAGCAGCGCCGCCTCCAACTCTTTGACGAACACGCCTTTGCCGCCGAGCAACGCGAGCGGCGTGCTGCGGTCGCGGTCGCCTTCGGTGCGGATTTCGATCGTCTCGATCGTCATCCGCGGATGCGCCGCGCAAAGCTGCGTGGCGATCAGCTCGGTCTGACGCAGCGCCAGGGCGCTGCCGCGTGTGCCGGCGCGGAGGACGCGGCGCGGCGTCACCATCACGAACTGGCCCAGGCCGTTGGTTGCAGGACGTCCAAAGCGTATCGGCGCGGCGGGGCACCTGGCCCTGCTTTCGCAGGCGAAAGCTGTCCCTTCCCGAGCCGGGAAAGGGACTTCTGGAGCGCTCCCAGCGGCGCCGGACGGCGGCGGGAATGCGGTGTCCTTGTGGGATCAGCCACGGGGTTGTCCTCGGCTCGCTCGCGTGTCCTCGAACCTAACCCTTCCCGTGTCGGGCCAGAGCGCAGCGCAACCGTCGGAGACTTCCAACACAGCTTTCGCTTCAGCGAAATCGGGGTTAGGTGCCCCGTGCGGCCACCGGCGCCGGCATTTCTCGGGCTTCGAATGTGGCTCCATCTCCTACCGCCCGCTCTCGGCTGCTCCGCTGGCGGGCAGATCAAAGAGGTCGTGGACCAGCGCGGCGTAGCGCTCGCCCGCACCCGGCTGCTTGAGCTTGCTGATCGGCGCATGCAGCAACTTGCTCACGATCGCGGCACTCAACGCCTCGATGCGGGCGCGCTCGCGCGGCGTCAGGTCAGGCAGGCGACCGAGGGTCCGAGCCAGTTCGGCGCGACGAATCGCCTCGCCGTGGTCGTGCAAGGCGCTGATCGTGGGCACGACCTGCAGCGTCTCCCACCACGCTTCGAGGCCAGTGACCTCCTCATCGACGATCGCTTCGGCCGCGGCCACGGCGCCGGCAGCGCCGCCGGCGGCGCGGGCATCGCCTTCCAGCCCGTCGAGATCGAGCAGCGTGACGCCGGGCTCATCGGCGCACCTGGGGTCGACGTCGCGCGGCACGGCGATATCGATCAGCAGCAGCGGCCGGGTGCTGCGCGCACGCGCACTGCGCAGCATTGGCCCCGTGATCTGGTAGGATGGCGCGGCGCTGGCGCACACGACGGCGTCCGCCTTGGCAAGCATCGCTGGCAGCTCTTCGATTGGAATCGTCTCTGCGCCCAGCCCGGCCGCGAGCGCCTGGGCGCGTTCCGGCGTACGATTGGCGATAAGCAGGCGGCCGACGCCGCAGTTCGACAGGCTGCGCGCGGCGAGCTTGCCCGCCTCGCCAGCGCCGAGCACCAGCAGCGTCGCCTGCGACAGATCGTCGAGGCGGGCTTGCAGCGCCTGGATGGCCGCCGCGCTGACCGAGCGCGTGTGCCGGCCCAGCGCCGACTCCGAGCGCACCCGCCGGCCGGTCGCGATCGCGAGGTGGAAGAGCCGCGAGAGCAGGTGGTCGGTCGCGCGCGCTTCGACAGCGGCGACGAAGGCGCTGCGCACCTGGCCCAGGATCTGATCCTCGCCCAGCACCATCGAGTCGAGGCCGGCGGCCACGCGCAGCAGATGGCGGGCCGCGTCGCGGCCGTGCAGCGTGAAGAGCGCTTCCGGCGGCGCGTCGCCCGCGGCCAGCTCGGCCAGGGCGCGCGCCGCCGACGCGGCATCGGCGCCTTCGCCGTCCGCGCTGAGCGCGCTCAGATAGAGTTCCGTGCGGTTGCAGGTTGAGAGCAGCACGGCGGCGCCGAACCGCTCCCGCAGCGCCGCGAGCGCCGCCGGCAGCCCTTCGGCGGCGATCGCGAAACGTTCGCGTACGGACAGCGGCGCCGTGTGGTGCGAAATGCCGGCGACGGAAATCATCGGCTCACCCACGCGCCGCGGCCGGCAGCGGTTCGTCGCCCGTGCGCGGCGCGCCGGCAGGGTCTGCCAGCAGGCCGAGGCCGCGCAGCAGGTACGCTTTTGCTTGTCCGCGGCGCCGCTGCGCCAGCAGCACACGCAACTGACCGTCGATCGCGCGCTGCCAGGTGTCGGCATCGACGCTGATGTGCTGCTGCCGCAGTTCGCGGCGCACCTCGGCGAGCAGCTCCGTCAGCGGCTCGAAGTCGTCGGTCAGATAGGCGTCCAACTCCTCACGCAGGCGGCGGGCAAGCGCCGGGCTGGCACCGCCGGTCGATGCCGCCACGACGATCTGTCCCTTGCGAATCACCGAAGGCAGGATGAAGTCGCAGTTGGGCACGTCGTCCGCGCTGTTGACCCAGACCCTGGCCGCGCGCGCGTCGGCCGCGACTTTTCCGTTCACGGCGCCATCATCGGTGGCCACCATCACCAGGTCGAAGCCGCCGGCGTCGCCGGTACGATACTCGCGCGCCGCGTGTTCAAAGGCGCCGGCGACGAGCAGCGCTCGCAAGTCTGGATGCACTTCGGGCGCGACGAGCGTGATCGCTGCGCCCGCGGCCAGCAGCCCCCGCACCTTCTGCAACGCGACATTGCCGCCGCCGACGACGAGCACCCTGCGTCCCGTCAGCTCAAGAAAGACCGGATAGTACCCCATCGAGTTTCACCCCTGGGAAAGCCCGCTCATCCAGCGTGCCGAAGCTGCCTCAGACTCCTGACGCCCGTGCGAAGTAGCCGTGCGAGCCCATTAGCCCGTCTCGCGGGGCGCCGAACCGCCTCTTAGACGCCGCTGCGCCGGGGTGAAGGGTCAGCGTACGCCTCGGTGATCGCCAGCAAAACCTCGTCCGCGAGGTCTGAGATATGCTCCAGCCCGTCCACGGTTTCATCGGTTGAGAGGCCGTTGCGCAGGGCCAGTTGCCGCGCGGTTTCGTCCAACGAACGACGGAAGAACATGAAGGCGGCCAGCGCATCGCGCAGCGGCGTGCCCGCCGTGCCCAGCTCGCGGCCGTATTCACGGCCGATGGCGCGCGCCTCTTCCAGCAGTTTCGCGCGGCGCGTGCGCCTGGTGAAATAGTCACTGATCAAGCTGACGAGGCGACGGCCGAGCAGGCGCAGCCGCAGGCGCTCCTCGTCGCTGAGCTGCTGGTACCAGGTCGCGTCCGACTGGCGCGGCCGCTGGAGGCGCCGGCGGATACGCGTGAGCGCGAGGTCGGCAAGGTTGGTTCGCTCGGGGTCGCTGGCCGCAGGGCCGCTGGCCGTGAGCGTCAGCAGATCGGACTCGGAGAAACGACGGTGGCCGCCGGGCGTGCGAAAGGTGCGCACCTGGCCGGCGTCTGCCCAGCGGCGCAGCGTGCTCTCGTTCACCCCGAGCACGCGGCAGGCCTGGGCCAACGTGATCCAGCCGCCGCCCGCGTTTGGCGGAGCGGTGCGCAGAGCGACCGACTCTGAAACCTGTGCAATCCTCGTCAAAGCTGCACCGGCTCCTCTCTTCTCTGCAAAAAATGCTAGGAGCGGCGCTTGCGTGTGTCAATGTGCCAAACGTCACAAACGCGTTTCCGCGCGGAGGATCGCATAGATTCGGCAGGTTCGAGATGAATAGGCTTACATGCGCCGGGCGGGATCGGTCAGCACCATCGCCACGAGCCAGCTCACGATGCCGATCACGATCGCGCCTTCCAATGCACTGCCGAAGCCGTCCACATGAAAGCCGAAGCCCGCCTGCTCGGCGATCCACGAGGTGAGCGCCAGCATGATGCCGTTCACCACGATGGCGAACAGCCCGAGTGTCAACAGATACAGCGGGCAGGTGAGCAACTGCACGACCGGCTTGATGAAGGCGTTTACCAGGCCGAAGACGACCGCGGCGAACAGCACGCCCCGCCAGTCGTTGACCGTGATGCCCTGCAGTATTTTGGTGGCAACGATGATCGCGATCGCGTTGATCGCCACGCGCGCGAGAGCACGCATCAGGTCGATGCCGAAGAGCGTAGGGCCGCTGCTCTCTGCGCGCCGCACGGGCTACTCGCAGCGCATCGTGCGGTAGAGGTTCGCCATCTCGATCGCGCTCATCGCCGCATCGTAGCCTTTGTTGCCCTGCTTCAAGCCGGCGCGGTCGAAGGCCTGTTCGACCGTGTCGGTCGTGAGGATGGCGAAGATCACCGGCACGCCGGTATCGAGCCCGGCGCGCAGCACGCCCGAGGCGGCCTGCGCGGAGACATACTCGAAATGTGGTGTGTTGCCGCGGATGACGGCGCCGAGACAGATCACGGCGTCATAGCGGCCGCTGGCGGCGAGGATCTTCGCTGCACCGGGCACTTCGAAGCTGCCGGGCACCCAGGCGATGTCAATGCGCTCCGGGTCGACGCCGTGGCGTTCGAGACCGGAACGGGCGCCGGCCAGCAGCCGCTCCGTCACCATGTCATTGAAACGTCCGGCGACAATGGCGACCGAAAGTGCCGACCCTTCCAGCCGGCCGGCGAAGGTCTTCCCCAACTGTGGCCCCCACCCCTGCCCCTCCCCCAATAATAGGGGAGGGGTGATTCAGTCCAATAAGATGGCGATCTACGCGGCTGCCTCCCGTGGCCCGGCTTTCCGGCGATGCACGAGCGCTATACCGGTTCGGGCTGCTTGCGGCGCGGCTTCGCCTTCGGCTTGCCGGCAGACGGCGTGCTGCCGTTGGGCGAGTGGCCGTTTGCCGGCGGCAGGTCGTGGCCGAAGTAGGTCCGCTTGGTTTCGTAGTAGCGTTCGTTATGCGGGTTGGGCGGCACGAGCAGCGGCACGCGCTCGACGATCTCCAGCCCGTACGCTTCCAGCCCGGCGCGCTTGGCCGGCGAGTTCGTCATCAGCCGCATGCGCCGCACGCCGAGGTCGCGCAGGATCTGCATGCCCACGCCGTAGTCGCGCCGGTCGGCCGGAAAACCAAGCGCAATGTTGGCCTCGACGGTATCCATGCCCTGGTCCTGCAGCGCGTAGGCGCGCAGCTTGTTGTGCAGGCCGATGCCGCGTCCCTCCTGCCGCATGTAGAGCACAAGGCCGCGCCCTTCCTGGCCGATGCGCTGCAGCGCAAGGCGCAACTGCTCGCCGCAGTCGCAACGCAGGCTGCCGAAGACGTCGCCCGTGGCGCACTGATCGTGGACGCGGACGAGCAGCGGTTCTTGAGCCGTCAGGTCGCCCATCGCCAGCGCGATATGCTCATTGTCGTCCACGATGCTCTTGTAGCCGTAGATGCGGAAGTCGCCGTGCTCGGTGGGCAACTGCGCCTGCGTCACGCAGGTGACGAGTTGCTCTTTGGCGAGTCGGTAGCTGATCAGGTCTTTGATCGTGATGACTTTGAGGCCGTGGCGCCGGGCGAAGCGGCGGATGTCGGGCAGCCGCGCCATGTCGAGGCCTTTGGTGATCTCGCACAGGACCGCCGCGGGATAGAGCCCGGCCAGCCGCGCCAGATCGACCGTGGCCTCGGTGTGGCCGGCGCGCACGAGCACGCCGCCCTCGCGCGCTCGCAGCGGGAACATATGGCCGGGATAGACGAGGTCGGACGGCCGGCTGCGCGGGTCGATCAGCACGCGCACCGTGTGGGCGCGGTCGTGCGCCGAGATGCCGGTGCTGACGCCGTAGCGCGCCTCGACCGACATCGTAAATGGCGTGCCGTGCTGCGAGGTGTTCTCGCCAGGCAGCATCGGGATCTTCAGTTCATCGATGCGCTCCGCGGTCATGGGCGAGCAGATCAGGCCGCGGCCGTGCTGCGCCATGAAGGCGATCGCGTCCGGCGTGACGAACTCGGCCGCCATCGTGAGGTCGCCCTCGTTCTCGCGGTCCTCGTCATCGACGATGATGACGAAGCGGCCGGCGCGATACTCGTCGATCGCGTCTTCGATCGTCGCCAGCCCGCTCTGCCTGGCCCTCGTTGCTGCCGCCACGGCGTTCCTCGATTTTTCCGGCTGGCATCCCGCGAACGGGTATCCCGCCGCTCAGGCCCCGACGCCTGTCCGCCCCGAAACGAGCTGTTCCACATACTTCGCTAAAATATCCGTCTCCAAGTTTACGCGATCGCCCGCCTTCCTGCGTCCGAGCGTGGTCCACTCTTGCGTGAGCGGGATGATCGTCACGCTGAAGCCCCGTTCGTCCCGGTCAACCACCGTCAGGCTGGTGCCGTCGATGGCGATGAAGCCCTTCGCCACAATGTAGCGCAACAGCTCCGGTGGCGCGGAGAAGCGGAGCATCAGCGCCGGGCCGTCCTGCGTCACCGCTTCGATACTGCCGGTGCCCTCGACGTGGCCCTGCACGAAATGGCCGCCCATGCGGTCGTTCGGCCGCAGGGCGCGTTCGAGGTTCACCGCATCACCCAGCGCAAGCTCGCCGAGGTTCGTACGGCGGCGCGTCTCCGGCACCGTATCCACGCTGAAGACGCCATTCTGCATTGCAGTCACGGTCAGACAGACGCCGTTGATGCAGATGCTGTCGCCCACCCGCGCATCCTCGAGCACTTTGTTCGCGCGCACGCTGAGTCCGTCCTCGCGGATGGCCTCGATCGTGCCCAACTCTTCGATGATGCCAGTGAACATCGGGTACCTCTTGGGGGTGAGTAGGGAGTAGTGAGCGGCAATCAATCGGCCAGGTCAGAAGACCGAGCTACGTTCACCACTCTCCACTCACCATTCACCCTCCCGATCCCTCGTCTGGTATCTCCCAGTCCATCGGACTGCGACCCGGCACGTAGCCCTGCACGATGATGTCCGCGCCGATCTGATGCACTTCGACGTTGACGAGACGGGTGGCATGGGCCATCTGTTCCACGCCTTCGCCTTCCACCGCCGTGGGCGCATCCTCACCGCCGACGATGATCGGCGCGATGATCGCCTGCACGCGGTCCACCAGGTCGAAGTCGAACATCGAGCCGAGTACGCGCCCGCCGCCCTCGACCAGCAGCGTCAAGATGCCGCGCTGGCCCAGCGCCGGCAGCAATTCTTCCAAATCGACGTGGCCGAGCCGCTGCGGCAGTACGATGACCTCGGCGCCTTCATTCTCCATCACGTGGCGCCACGGCGCTCCGGATTTGTCCGTCGTGGCGATCAGCACCTTGCCGGGCGCTGCCAGAATGTGCGCCTGCTCGGGGATGCGGCCGTTGGAGTCCACGATCACACGCAACGGCTGACGCACACCCTCGGCCGAGCCGCCGGGCCGCGCCGTCATCTGCGGATCGTCGATCAGCACCGTGCGGCCGCCGACGAGGATCGCGTCTGCCAGCGAGCGCTCGCGGTGGGTGAACTCGCGCGTGTCGCCGCCGCTCACCCAGCGGCTGTCGCCGGTCTTGGCGGCGATCTTGCCGTCAAGGCTGGCGGCGAACTTGGCCTTGACCAGCGGCGTGCCCGTGAGCCGGTGCTTGATGTAGCCCTCCAGCAGCTTCCGCGCTTCGGCCTCGCCTTCGCCCAGATCGACGCGCACGCCGGTGGCGCGCAGCTGCGCCAGCCCACGTCCGCGCACGTGCGCGTCGGGGTCGATCAGGGCACAGTAAACTTCGGCCACGCCGGCCGCGATCAGCGCGTCGGTGCAGGGCGGCGTGCGGCCCTGAAAGCCGTGCGGCTCCAGTGTGACATAAAGGACAGAGCCGTGCGCCGCCTCGCCGGCCTGTGCGAGCGCCATGCCCTCCGCGTGCGGCGTGCCTCCGGGCTGCGTAGCGCCCTCGCCGACGATGCGGCCGTCGCGCACCAGCACGGCGCCGACGCAGGGGTTGGGGCTCGTGGTGGCGTAGACGGAGGCGGCCAAATCGAGGGCGCGCTGCATGAACGGCGAAGGCGCGCGGGCGGAGGTGCGGCTGTCAGTGGGCGCGGCCATTCTGCCAGTCCTGATATGAGCGGCTGGCCGTCGGCAGCCGCTGGCCCTGGTACTTGCTGCCCAGCGCGGGCGAACCGTACGGCCGCTCGACCGGCGTGGACATGCGTTGAAACGAGAGCTGGCCGATCTTCATGCGGAAGTAGAGCGTGATCGGCAGGTTGGCGACGTTGGATAGCTCCAGTGTGAGATGGCCGTGCCAGCCGGGATCGACATAACCCGCGGTGGCGTGTACGAGCAGGCCGAGCCGGCCGAGCGAGCTTTTGCCTTCGACGCGCGCCACGATGTCGTCGGGCAGCGTCAGGCATTCGAGCGTGCTGCCCAGCACGAACTCGCCGGGATGGAGGATGAACGGATCGTCGTCCTGCACTTCGACCAGCTCGGTGAGGTCGTCCATCGGCTTGCGCACGTCGATGTAGGCGTAGCGCGAGTTGCGGAAGACGCGGAACGAGCGGTCGAGGCGGATATCGACGCTGGCGGGCTGGATCTCGGCCCGCTCAAACGGAGCCAGCACCAGCCGGCCGGCCTGCATCTCCTCGCGAATGGTGCGGTCGCTGAGAACCACCGTGCGCTCCTGTCGGCGACACTGCCGCCCCCGCCGTGATCGCATCGTAGCAGGGTGCAGGGTGAGTCGGCAGTAGAAACCTCGCCAAGACATGGTGTGAACACATAGGGTCCATCGGCACGGTCACGCCAACGGGGCTCACGGGACTACCGCGCCATCCAGGCAGTGAGGCCACCTCCGAGGACGCTGAAGAACCGGGTGCTACGCGTGAAGCCCGCTTCACGCAGCAGACGCACATAGTCCTCCTCTGGCGTCATCGGCTGCGCCAGTAGTTGCGCGATGGTCGCCGCCATCCGCTCGGCCGGCATGCCCATCGCTTCCCCGTACTGCTGCCAGGCGCCGAGGATATCCTCTCGCAGGCCGCCGTCTTCTGGGCGGACGCCGCTTGCGACCAGCACCGGCGCCTCTGGTCGGAGACGCGAGGCCACCCCCCGCAATAGCGCCAATTTCCCCGCATCCGGAAGAAAGTGCAGGACGAACAGACACGTCGCCGCGTCGAAACGGCCCTCCGCCGGCAGGTCGTCGACGGTGCCTCGCACGAGTTCGACCCGCTCCTGCACCCCCAGGTGCTCCGCTTGCGCGTGGGCCAAGCCGAGCATGTCCTGGGAAGGGTCCACTCCCGTCAGACGCCAGCCGGGGTTTCCGGGTAAGAACGCTCGAATTTCCGCCCCCCCGCCTGCCCCGACGACCAGCAGCTTCAGCTCCGGATGCTGCAGGGCACGTAAGAAGCACCCCGTCAGCGTCAGGACCAGGTCATAGCCGGCGTTGACCCGTTTCACGGTCTGCTCGTACTCGCTCACGGGCATGGGCGGTCGGGCATCAAAGTCGCCCCGCGGCGCTGCGTGCGTCATGGAGTCCTCCAGGCCGTGGGGTGATCCATTCGTCCCTATTCCCTGCGACGCTCTGCTGTGCACCATAGCACGGGGCACCGCTCCTACGAGGTCACTCGTCCTGTCATGCTCTTCGGTGAGCCGGTTGACCAACGCTCGACCACCATATCTGGTCGGTGGACCTGCCTACATCGACCACACGCTCGTCGCCGACGGGGTTTACGGCGTGAGCATCCGCTGGCGGCGGCGCGAGGGCGAATGGCCGGCGGTCCTCCGGGTTGAATCCGCGGCAGCACTATGTCGGCGAACAACGAGCGGTGTTCAGTTGACATCGTGCGCGGACCGCAGATGTGCAGGATGCGGTGGCAAGGTTTCGGCAGCCGGGGTGAATGCCGAGTGTGATTCGGGACTGGGGAACGCGAGGAGCCGACGCGCACGCCGATAGAGTACGCTCTGCGCGGGCCGGCCGCAGCGGCGCGACCGGTTGGCAGCGCCCGGAGGGAAGCGCGATGCGCCTGATCATCGACAAAGACGTGGCCGTGCCGATGCGCGACGGCGTGACGTTGCGCGCCGATGTGACCCGGCCCGACACCGACCAACGGCTGCCCGTGGTGTTGGTGCGGCTGCCGTACGGCAAGTCCATGCTTTCGATGCAGACCTACGCCGAGGCGAACCGGCTGGCGTTGGCGGGCTATGCCGTGGTGCACCAGGACACGCGCGGCCGCTTCGCCAGCGAGGGCGAGTTCTACCCCTTCCGCGACGAGGCGCGGGACGGCTTCGACACGGTCGAATGGTGCGCCGCGCAGACCTGGTCAAACGGCAACGTCGGCATGACCGGCGGCTCATACTTCGGCGCGACGCAGTGGCTCGCCGCAACCGCGAAGCCGCCGCACCTGAAAGCGATCTTCCCGATCGTGACGGCCTCGGACTACTACGACGGCTGGACCTACCGCGGCGGCGCCCTGCACCTCGGCTTCGCGTTGCTGTGGGCGCTGCTGCTCTCGCCGGACACGGCGCTGCGTCAGGGCCGCGCGGTTGGCGACGGCTCGCAGCGCGTGGCCGAGCTGCTGCGCGCTGTTGATGGCGTGCAGGATCTGTACCGCCGGTTGCCGCTGCGTGAGATGCCCGAGCTGGAGCGCACGGCGCCCTACTTCTTCGATTGGCTGGAGCACGAATCGCTCGACGGCTACTGGCGGCAGTGGCGCATCGCCGAGCGCTACGAGCAGATCGACGTGCCGGCCTTCCACGTCGGCGGCTGGTACGACCTCTTCCTCGGCGGCACGCTCGAGAACTACCTCGGCATGAAGGAGCGTGGCGGCGGCGGCGTGGCTCGCGCCAACCAGCGGCTGCTGATCGGCCCCTGGGCGCACGGCGCCTACTCCGGTGCCTACGCCGAATATACGCACGGCAGCGCGGGCGACCTTGCCTTCATGAACATCGCCGGCATGCAGATCCGCTGGTTCGACCGCTGGCTGAAGGGCATCGACAACGGCGTGGACCGCGAGCCGCCCGTGCGCCTGTTCGTGATGGGCGAGAATGCCTGGCGCGACGAGAACGAGTGGCCGCTCGCGCGCACGCGGTTTACGCCGTACTACCTGCACAGCGACGGCCACGCCAACACGGCCGCGGGTAACGGCACGCTGAGTGTCGAGCCGGCCGCCGGCGAACCGCCCGATGTCTTCCGCTATGACCCGCGCGACCCGGTGCCGACTGTCGGTGGAACGACGTTTCTGCCTGGCCTGTACATCGCCGCCAACGCCGGTCCGCGCGACCAGCGGCCGGTCGAATCACGCAGCGATGTGCTGGTTTACTCCACGCCGCGGCTCGCAGCGGACATCGAGGTGACCGGGCCGGTTGAAGTCGTGCTTTACGCTTCGACAACAGCGCCGGACACTGACTGGACGGCAACGTTGGTGGATATGCACCCCGACGGCTACGCGCGAATCCTCTGCGATGGCATCCTGCGCGCCCGCTACCGGCATGGCTTCGAAAAGGCCGAGCCTGTGCAGCCCGGCGCTGTCGAGGAGTACGTGATCGACCTCTGGGCGACGAGCAACCTGTTTCGCGCCGGGCATCGCATTGGGTTGGAGATCTCCAGCAGCAACTTCCCGCACTTCGACCGCAACCTGAACACCGGCGGCAAGCTCGGCACGGAAACCCTCGAAGAGGCACGGCCAGCGCTGCAAACGGTCTACCACGACGCGGCGCACCCGTCGCACGTCCTGCTGCCGATCGTTCCCGCCAGGGAGAAGGAAAACGTGTAGGGGCGCATGGCGTGCGCCCTTCGCCGCGCAGCGGCGACCTACAGCGTCCGCAAGCCGAACAACCTGGCTGGCAAACGCGAGACGAGAGGAGAAGCAGAATGGCGATGCGGCTGAAAGACAACGTGATCGTCGTCACCGGCGCCAGCCGTGGGCTGGGCAAGTACATGGCGCTCGGTATGGCGGCAGAGGGCGCAGCGATCGTGGTTGCGGCCCGCACCGAGCAGGCCACGCATGAAATCCTGACCGGCAGCATCTATGAGACGGCGCGGGAGATCGAAGACGCGGGCGGCGTGGCCTTGCCCGTACGCTGCAACGTGGCCGATCCGGCTTCGATCGAGACGATGGTCGCGGCGGCGCTGGCCCGTTTCGGGCGCATCGACGTGCTGGTGAACAACGCGGGCATTCAGCCGGCCGGCCGCATTTCGACCATCCAGCCGCGCCACTTCGAGCTGGAGCTGCGCATCAACGTCAACGGCCCCTTCTGGTGCATCCGCGCCGTGCAGGAGCAGATGCGGGCCCAGGGCGGCGGCGCGATCGTCAACATCAGCTCCGCCGCGGCGAACCGCGAAGGCTTGTCCGGGCACTACGGCGTCACCAAGATTGCGCTGGAGTGGCTGACAAAAGCCTTCGCAAGCGAACTGAAAGAGACGGGCATTGCCGTGAACGCGTTGAAGCCGCGCGGCGTGATCGATACACCCGGCGCCCGCTTCGGCCGCGGCGGCAACGCGCCGCAGAACGCCGACCCGAAGGAAGACTTCGTCGAGGCGGCGGTGATCATGGCGACCGCGACGCCGACCACGCTCACAGGCGAGGCGCTGTTCGAGCACGACGTGCTGTCGCGCTTCGGCCGTGGCGCCAGCCTGGCCGCCAGCACCAAAGGATGAGCGACCCGGCCGAGCAGCCCCGCTTCTATTTGGATGAGAACCTCTCGCGCCGGCTCGCACCGCTCTGCCGGGCGCGCCGCCTTGATGTGACCAGCGCGCAGGAACTCGACCGCATGGGCCTGAGCGACGCCGAGCAGCTACGCTACGCCGCGGCCGAAGGGCGCATCTTCGTCACCCGAGATGACGAAGATCTCATCGACCTGACCTATCGCTTTCTCGCGGCAGCGTCGCCTCATGCCGGTTTGCTGATCGTAAACTGGCGCGTCAGCAGAGCTGAGTTCGGCCTGTTCGTAGGGGCTCTTTCTCGCTTCGTTGTTGCGCGCCCAATTCCATTGCAGCCGTACGAAATCGCCTGGCTCAAACGTCCTTAGGTCGTGCCCAGGGGTGTGCGGCGTAGAACTCTTCGGGGGTCCACTGATCCTCGCCGGCGATCCTCTCCTCGATCTCCTCGGGAAACTCGCGCCAATAGCGGATCGCGGCTTCGAGCTGCTCGCGTGAGAGCCAGTCGTAGTAATCCGCCAACTCGCCAAAATCCTGTCCCCAGCCCAGGTAGTCCTCAACGATCTCCCACACACCGAGGCCGGTGCCCATGACCTTGGCACAGCGACCTGTCGGCTCCTCCATGAAGAAGATGCCAGGCACGCGCCGCATCTTTTCCGCTTCGCTCAGCGCTTCAGTCGTCATTGCCATGCTCCCGCTACGGCGGGGTGTTGCGATCCGCGCCGCCCACCACTTGATTCTACCCCGGAACTGAATCGCCGCGGCGTGGCAACCAATACTCAGAGAGACACGATCGAGGGAGGCCGGTATGCCAGACACGGCGGGCGCGGTGCGCGGCTATCGCTGCGGTTTCGGCGCGGTGCTCTGCCTGGTGCTCGCCATCCTCGTGCTGACGCCGGTTGCCATCCTCAGCCTTGTCCACGAGCTGCGGTCACGTTCGGCCGATCGCTCGTACTCGATCTCGCTGCCCGACGACCCGCCGGGCCAGGACTATTCGCGCCTGCGCGTGGACGTGCTCTCGCTGGATGAAGTCGGCCGCTCGGTCACGCTGCGCGTCGCCGGCTTCACGCTCTGCCGCCAGGACTGCAATTATACGCAGAAGGTCGTCTTTTTCTCGATCGGCGCCGACAGCGGCGACCCCGAAGCGGTGCCGCCGTCCGAGTCGATCACGCTGCCGGCCACCTCGTCCGAAATCAGCCAGAAGATCACGCTGCCGCTGCGCGGCGAGCTGATCTCCTATCCATTCGACAGCTATCACCTTACCCTCGGCGCGCTGGTCAAACGTGTCAACCCGGACGGCAGCGAGACGGCGCTGGCGCCGGCTGAGGCGAACAGCCGCCTGTTCATGACGATCCGCGAGCGCATTCCACGGCTGAATATGGCGGCGCCGCGCTTGCTCGACCCGGCCGGCTTCAAACCGGAAGGCGCAGCCTTCAGCTATCTGTATGTGAATGAGATCGGCTTCGCGCGGCCGCTCTACCTCAAAATCCTGATCGTGCTGATCGTGCTGCTGATCGCGGCGGCCTCGCTGTACGCCGTGATCCTGCGGCCGTTCGATCAGCTCATCATCAACGCCGGGGCGCTGGTGCTGGGCGTGTGGGGCGTGCGCTCGTTGCTGCTGGGTGCGTTTCCGCCGGACGTGACGATCGTCGATATCTCGCTGACGGGTATCATCTTCTTGTCGCTCTGCGGCATCACGTTCCGCGCTCTGCTCCTCACGCATGGCCGCAGCAAGCTGTCGCTCTGGCCGGGGCGACGACGGCCCGCGCCATCGCCGGCTACGACCAGTTCCCCCGGTTCCACCGGTTCTGAGGAGCAGCGAGCCGCCTGAAGCGTGCCCCGCAGAGCCGGCAATCCGTATGCAGGAGCCGGCGATGCAGCGCCACGACCGCGAGCCCCAGCGCGTGCTGGTGATGATGGCCCACCCCGACGACCCCGAGTTCACGTCCGGCGGCACGATCGCCCGCTGGCGCCGGCAGGGCGCCTGGGTCGGCTATATCGTCTGCACCGGCGGCGACAAGGGTAACGAAAACACCCAGCTGCCTTCAGAGGAGTTGATTCGCACGCGGGAAACGGAGCAGCGCCGCGCGGCCGCGTCTCTTGGCATCGAGATGGTCGAGTTCCTCGGCCACGAAGACGGCTTCTTGGAGCATACGCCGGAGCTGCGCCGCCAGCTCGTCGCCGCGATCCGCCGGCACACGCCGGACACGGTGATCTGTTTCGATCCGACCACGCGCTACGTCGGCGACGGCTACATCCAGCATCGCGACCACTGGATCAGCGGCGAAGCGGTGCTGACCGCGATCTATCCGGCGGCGCGCAACGGCCGCACCTTTCCCGAGCTGTTGCGCGAGGGGCTGGAACCGCACGTCGTACAGCAGGTCTACATGACCGCGGCGAACCAGCCGACGCGCTGGATCGACATCGGCGAGACGATCGACGAGAAGGTCAAGGCGATGCAGCAGCACAGCAGCCAGGTGCAGGACCCCAAAGGTCTGGCCGCTTTTCTGCGGCAGATGGCCCGGCAGTCCGGCGCCACAGCGCAGCCGCCGCTGGAGTACGCCGAATCGTTCCGCTACATCGACTCGACTGGCGGCTGAGGCTCAGGTTCGCCCGAAGAAGTCGCGCCAGAGCGCGGCAGTGTCCCTCGCCATCGCCGCGAAGAGGCCGCGGCCGGCGACGCCAATCGTGGCGATCGCGCCAACGGCCATCACGGCGTAGACGCTCTTCTCACCTTCCGGCGTCCAGTACACGTCGCGCAGCGTCAGCCAGAGGGCGAATTCGTCCAGCGTCAGCGCCGCACTGACGCCGAAAAGGATCGCAAGCGCGCGCTTTGCCCACGGCCGGTCGTTGGTGAACGCCGCGCCGATATAGCCGGCGACGAGCAGGCCGATGATGCCGAAGACGAGATGATGGATGTGCGTGCCGCCGCTGGTGCCGACGTTATGGAACAGCCAGGTGAAGCGGTGATCCTTGATGCTTGACGTAATGAAGCGCACGACGCCGAACATGATCAGGAAGCTGGTGGCGATCAGCAGCCGCTCTTCCCGGCACTCCTTGACGATGTGTTCGCGGTAGAGATGCGCGAGCCGTTGCGGCGTGCCGGGCCGCAGGTGGGCCGGCAACCCGGAGAGGGCGCTGCCGCGCCTCGTGATTCGCACCGGCTCGCCTCTCTTCCTTCGAGATCGGCACCCGACTTCGGCAGCGGCACACTGCCACCGATCGTTTCTGACAGTGTACAGCCGCGCGGCCGGCGGGCGGCTGATGTCTGCACTCACGCGGCACGCTATACTTCCCGGCAAGTGATACGCACGCGAAGGAGGCGGCGATGGCGGGAGGACTGGCCGGCAAGGTCGCGATCGTGACCGGCGGCAACTCCGGCATCGGAGCGGCGACGGTGATGCGCTTCGTGCGTGAGGGTGCGAAGGTCGCGATTCTGGCGCGTCGCGAGCGCGAGGGGCTGGCCGTGCAGCAGGCGGCGCTCGACGCCGGCGGCGAGGCGTGCTTCATCGCCTGCGACGTGACCGATCGGCCTGCGCTTGAAAACGCGGCGCGGCGCACCGTCGAGCTGTACGGCGGCATTCAGATCGTGGTGAACAACGCCGGCGGCGGGGTTCCCGACCCGTTTCCGGCGCCGGACGACGATGCGTTCGAGCGCACGCTGCGGCTGAATCTCACCTCGGCCTACATCCTCGCGCGCGCCTGCTGGCCGCACCTGGTCGCCGCCGGCGGCGGCACGATCGTCAACGTGAGTTCGCTCGCTGCGGTCACGGGTGTCACACCGCATCAGCAATCGATCATGCCCTTCTTCCCTTCAGCCGGCTACATGGCCTCGAAGGCTGGACTGGAGGGCCTGACGCGCTATCTCGCCTCCGCCGGCGCGCCGCACAACATCCGCGCCAACGCCGTGCGGCCGGGCGCGGTGCTCACGCCGCAGCCTCGCGCCTTGAGCCCGGCCATCATGTCTTCGAGCGCGTACACGAGGAGATTCAGCTCACGCCCGGCCCGGGCTCGCCGGACGACGTGGCAAACGCGGTCTACTACCTCGCCTCAGACGAATCGAAGTTCGTCAACGCGCAGGTGCTCAGCGTGGACGGCGGCGCCGTGTTCAAAGTCTGAATCTCACAGACGATCGCTGTACTCCCTGTCATTGCCTTGACGCCTGCGTAACGCTCATTCGTGCGGCAGGTAGGCATTTGTGGCAGCAGCCACGGCAGAGACGACCGCATCCCATAGCTGCTGATGTACCGTGTTGAACTCCTCCTGAGTAGCAGCGCCAAGATAATAACTGCGGTCAAGCCACGACCCCATCCCACCAAACACCCAGGCCTTCTCAGCAGCGACGAGTAATTGACGGGCTTGTGGATTGTGCGGGACGGAGGGAAGCATGCCGGCGAACCAATCAGGCTCGGGTGCCGACGATTCGAGAGCCTGCTGTGTAGCGATAAGCATCTTGGTAAAGGGATCGCTGCCCATCTTCCGGGAGACTTGCTCCGCTGCTGCGGCGGCGATCATGAGCGCAGCCGCTGCAGCCTTCAAGCGTGGGGTGTTTTCTGACAACGGTTTGTCAAGCCTCAGTGCGCTGTAGGTGATGCGCCATGCTTTCAGGCTCTGGTCAGAGTGCCACCACCCTTTCCAGATCTCCCACCATCGCGGATAGGTCACCTGGATCGCCCACTCCCTACCGTCCCGCAAGGCAGAGGTTACCCAGGCAGGGTAGGGCCCGAGTATGAGCCTCAGTCCGCTCGCCTGTTCACGCTTGAGGTATCGGAACCAAGCGGCGGTCTCCGTGCCGATCTCTTGCCCGGCCACCTCAAAGTGAAGCGAGGCGACGAACTGAAAGAGAGGGGAAGAGCGCAGCAGTTCAGGAGGTGCATCGCTCCGGTCAGCGTGCAGCCACGCATTGCCATGCGTTACGAGGGCTACAGGTTGGCAGAGTTCGGTGCACATGCAACCCACATCCCTCGCAGCGCCTACGCCAGTCAACATGTATTGCTGGCGTCGGGGCCGCGCTACCCGCCGGCCAGCTTCACCGTGTGGCCCAGCACCCGCAGCGCCCCGGCGATCGTTTCGCGGTGGTCGCCCTGCAGTTCGACGGTCCGGCCCTTGACCGTGCCGCCCGCGCCGCAGAGCCGCTTGAGCCGCGCGGCGACCGCGCTGAGTGCAGCGTCGTCGCCCGGCAGGCCGGTGATCACGGTCACGACCTTGCCGCCGCGGCCGCCGCGCTCGCGGGTAACGCGTACGGTGCCGTCGCCCAACACCGGGTGCTTGGTTGCACGGTCTTTGCAGACGCAGCCGTGCAACGGGCGCTGGCAGTCCGAACAGCGCACCGGGCGCCGGTCGGCGACGCTGCGGCCGTCGGTGGAGTACAGAGGACGCGGCTCGCGGCCGGCCATCAGCAGCCCCCGCCCGATGCGGCAGCCGCGAGCAGCACGGGCGGCGACGGAGCCACGCCGTACTCGTGAAAGTGGTGCTCTGCAAGGAAGCAGGCCTCAAACCCGAGCCGTTCCGCCAGCACGATCTCATCGAGGATCTGCCGGTAGAAGGCGCCGATCGAGCGCGGCGCGTTCGGATAGTGATCGACGACCGAGAAGATGCTGTAGCGCAAGGCGCCGCTCCTGTGACGGCGGGGCGTGCTGAGCCGCTCATTTCAGCATACCGCGCAGCGGTTTTGGGCGGCATCGTGACCGTAGCTGACACGGCCGCGTGCTGAAGGCTGGCGGACCCCGCCCGCGCTTCGCTACGCTCTTCGACGGAGGCAGACGATGCACCACAGCGGCGAGCCGCACGACAGCACCGATAAGCTTCAGCACCTCAGCGACGCCGAGTACGAGCGGCGTCGCGCCGAGTTCTTCACCTCGCCGATCGACCGCCTCCAGCCGCGGCCCGGCATGGGCGGCGCGGAGCTGTTCCGCGCCATGCAACGCGCCGGCGGACCCCTCCGCAACCTTGCCGGCGTCTATCTCGGCTGGGAGGAGATGCTCAGCCGGGACCGCCAGGCGATCTGGCTGACGATCGCCGGCGCCTACATCCCGTTTGGCCTCGGCGGTACCCTTCACGCGATCATCGAGCACCGCCTGGTGGATGTCATCGTCACGACCCCCGCGCAGATCACGCACGACCTCACGGAGGTACGCGGCCTGCGCCATTATCACGGCACGCCGCAGGTGGACGACAATCTGCTGCAGCGCCTGGATATCAACCGCTACTGGAATACCTACGGCGATGAAAACGAGCTGAACGAGAACGAAGATGTGATCGCGGAGTTCGCCGAAACGTTGTCGGACGCCCGTGCTTATACGCCAAGTGAGTACTTCTACCGGCTCGGCCTCTGGCTGCCGACGAGCAAGCACGGCAAGGCCGACGGCATGATCACCGCCGCTGCGCGTCAAGGCATCCCGATCTTCTGCCCCAGCCCGGCCGATGGCGATATCACCACCGACCTGGCGCACTACCGCAAGCGCACCGGCCGCAAGCTGCTGCTGGACCCGGTCAAAGAGGCGCTGGATACCGTTGCAGTCAACGCAGTAGTGGAGGACGCGGGCGGCCGCGCCGGTTTGATCACGCTGGGCGGCGGCGCCCCGCGCAACTACGGCCAGCAGTCGATGGCCTGCGCCTACATGCTCGACCGCCGCGATTTGCAGAAGCACAACTACGGCCTGCGCATCTCGCTCGATCCGGTGGAAACCGGCGGCCTCTCCGGCTCAACGATCTCCGAAGGTAAGACCTGGAAGAAGTACGCCGCCGACGCGACCGTGGCCGAACACTACGGCGACTTCATGGTGCCGCTCGTGCAGATGACGCAGGCGCTGCTCGAAGCCCGCGCGGGCCAGCCGCCGCGCACGGGTCTGCGCGTGCGCTACGCGGACGACGGCCGCATGCTCGTCGTGGCCTTCGGCAATGCCGAGGTGGATGTGCAGACGGTCTATGGCTATGCGTAGCGGAGAGGACGCAGTGCGTAGGAGACGTGTGGGGGGCGCGTGATGGAATCGATCGCATTCGTCGGCATCGACCTGGCCTGGTCGCCGCGCAACCGCAGCGGCGCGGCTGTGCTGCGCGGCGATGCGGCGGGTGGCGGGCTGATCGACCTGTCACTGCTCGGCGACGACGCGGAGATCGTCGCCTACGTCGAGCGGCACTCCGGCAGCGGGCTGGCGATCGTCGCGGTCGATGCGCCGCTGCTGGTGCCGAACGAAACAGGGCGACGGGCCTGCGAGGCCGAGCTGCAACGCGTGTTCGGGCGCTATCAGGCCGGGCCGCACCCGGCCAACCGCGGCTTGCTCGCCTTCGATGGTGTGGTGCGCGGTGAGGCGCTGGTAGCGGCGCTGACGCGGCGTGGCTTCGTGCACCCGCCCGAGATCGCGGCAGGCGAGCCGGTGCGGCAGATCGTCGAGGTCTTCCCGCACCCGGCGACGATCGCGCTGTTCGGCCTCGCGCGCACGCTGAAGTACAAGAAGGCGAATCAACCGGCGCGCCGCGCCGAGGCGCTGGCCGACTGGCGCCGCTACCAGCACTGCCTGCGCTCGCTCGCCGGCGCCGACCCACCGCTGGCGGGCCACGAGCCGTTTTTGGAAGAAGACGTCTCCGCCTTGCGCGGCCGGGCGCTCAAAGGTTACGAAGACCGCGCCGACGCCCTGCTCTGCGCCTACATCGCGCTCTACGCCTTCCGCTGGGGCACGGCGCGCTGCTGCGCCTTCGGCGACACAGGTGGCGGCTACGTCCTCACGCCCGTCCCACCAGACCTCTGGCCGGTCGCCACCCCTCTATTCCCTATTCCCTAACCCCTATTCCCTATCGCGCCATGCCGTGGTACTCGCGGTTGGGCATCTGGCCGGTGGCCGCGGCGAGGCGGTTGGTGAAGTTGAACATCGAGGCCACTTCGGCGATGTCCCAGACATCCTCGTCGCTGAAACCATGCTGCTTGAGTGCCGCGATGTCTTCCGGCGAGCAGTCTTCCATCTCACGTGTGATCTTGAGCGCGTAGTCCAGCATCGCCCGTTCGCGCGGCTCAAGGCCGGCGCGGCGGTAGTCGAGCGTGATGCGGTCGGCGAGCACCGGGTCGCCCGTGAGCGCGCGCAGCGACGAGCCGTGCGAGGTCAGGCAGTAGATGCACTTGTTCTGCATCGACACGACCACGGCGATCATCTCGCGGTTGGCGCGGCTCAGACCGGAGGGGCCGGTCATCAATTCGTTGTAGTGCGCGAACCACTTCAGGAAGCGCGATGGCCGCCAGGCCCAGGCGCGGAAGACGTTTGGGCAGAAGCCGAGCCGCTCCTCCGCCTTCTCCAGCAAGGCGCGCACCTCGGGATCCATCTGCTCTTTTTCGAGCAGGGGGAACCAACTCGCCGGCGGCTCGCTGTGCGGCGGCGGCTCGGGCGCGGGCTGGGCTCGTGTCGTTTGTGCCGCACCATTCGCTCGGCGCGAGGCCGCCTCCGCCTTGTGGGTCGCCGCACCGCGCTGTTGCGTTGCCATCGCCGTCCTCCGCGTTCGTGCTGCCGCCTTCGATCTGCTTCCTGTCTACCATCGCGGCGGCCGGCGCTGCAAACGTCCTGGCTGGAACCGCGGTTTGCTCCTCACCGCCGCGGATGGTAGGCTCCCGCCGAGATGACCAACACCACGGACGATCCCGCCGCGTTCGACCGCATCCTGCGCTTCGAGGCGGTCCACAACGTGCGTGACCTGGGCGGCCTGGCTGCCGCCGACGACCGGCGCACGCGGCCGCGCATCGCCCTGCGCGCCGCGACCATATTCGCGGCCACGCCCGCCGACCGCGAGCAGCTACGTGCGCTCGACGTCGAACGGATCTTCGATCTGCGCGCCTTCCCCGAGCTGGCGCGCGACGGCTTCATCGACCTGAGCGGGATCGGTGCGATACGAGAGCATGTACCGATCTTCCGCGACACGGACATTTCACCCGAGGCGCTGGTCGCGCGGCGCAAGCTGTACGCGAGCGACTTTTCAATCGTCTACATGCTGATGCTGCGCGAGGGGGCGCCGTCGATCCGGCGCATCGTGGAGGCGATCGCCGAAGCCCGTCGTCCGGTGCTCTTCCACTGCGCCGGCGGCAAGGACCGCACAGGCGTGGTCGCGGCCGTGCTGCTGCTGCTCGCCGGCGTCGCACCGGAGCTGATTGCCGAGGACTACGCGCTGACGGCCGAACATCTGCCCGCGCCGTCGGAGGAGCGCCTGATGGCCGGCATGGCCCGCATGGGGCTCGACCGCGCGGAGTTCCTCGAAATGCTCAGCGCCCGGCCCCAGGCGATGCTGCGCACGCTCGAACGCCTGCACGCCGCATACGGCTCCGCCGCTGGTTACCTGCGTTCGATCGGCGTCGCCGTGGACGTACTCGAAGCGTTCCGGGCGCGGCTGCTTGAGCCCGCCGACGCAACCGCGGCGTGCAGTATGCCGCATCGCGCGGCCACCGGCTGAGCCCAGCCTCGCAATCGAGCGGTGCTCGCGACAACGCCTACCAGCCGGCAGACGCCGTCTGGCGTCCGGCTCCAATCGCGAGCCGCCGCGGCACCCAGTCGGGGTCTTCCTGAACATCCCAGATGCTCCAGGCGCCCGACTGCCACTGCGCCCTGCCGATGCCGTACTGCGCGAAGCGCAGCCGGCGGCGCTCGGCCAGCGCCCGCTGCACCGGCCAGGGCAGCTCGGCCAGCGGCGCGGGCGGCAGGCGCGGCTCGACGTTCTGGCCCAGCGCGTTGCGTCGCTCGCGGTCCAGCTCGCGCTGCAGCGCCGCGATCACGAGTTGGACGTGATCGTCCGGCACCGGCTCAATGCCCTCGTCGACGCCCGGATACCAGAGATCGGGGCCATCGAAGGCGGCGCATGCCTCGTGCACGTCGATCGCAATCTCTTCGGCCAGATCCTGCAGCGCGTCCGGCACCTCGGCGTTGCGGCCGCGGTTGCTGATCTGATCCAACGAGGACAGGACCGCCGAGCCCTCGTCGCAGCCCTGCCGCAGCGGCAGCCGCGCCAGCGCCTCCCGCGCTTCGGGCACAGCGGCGGCGCGCGCCAGCGTGTCGCCATACGTCGGGTGCGCTGCGGTGCAGAGCAACACCGACCCGCCGGCATAGACCCGATATTCCATCGCGCCCGTGCTGGTGGACGGCCCCGAACAGCGCACCAGCCGCGCGAAGACCCGCAGGCGCCGCCCCGCGGCGTCGGCAGCGGGCGATGTCCACGAGCTGCGCACCGGTTCACAGGCAAGCGAGGTCATGGCGCCACGTCCGGGCTGGCCAGCTCGCGCTTCTGCTGCGGGCAGATGTGAATCGGGTCGGTGTAGCGTTCCGGCCATGGGGCCGGCGCGATGCTGGGCGTGCGCACCGGCGTCTCTGCCGGTGCAGTCGCAGGGTTGCTGACGGCGTTACGCATGATCGTCTCCCTTCGCCTTCGGTACTCGTGGCTCCGTTCGTGGTGATGTTGATGAAGGTGAAGATGGCGGGGACGGCGCCTCGGGCTGTCGGGCAAGCCGCTGCTGCAGCTCCGCGCCCGATGGCTCCGCGGCCGCCGGGGCGTCGGGCAGCGGATAGGGCCGGCGCAGCGCGGCGCGCGCGGCGAAGCTCTTAAGCAGCAACTCGCGCCCGATGGGCCGGCCGTTCACGTCCTTCGCGTCGGCGGGCACGGCGAAATCGATGGCGAGCAGATCGCCCCACGATAGCTGCAATGCCGCCTCGCCCACGTTCTGCTCGGTACAGAACAGCAGCGCCGCCGCGATCTGGTCGTTCAGCTCCACGCCCGCCGGTGGGAACTTCCAGGTCTCCTGCGCCGGCAGCTCGTGGCGAATGCAGCGCTGCAGCAGCCACAGCTCCGCCACGCTGACGACCATCGGGACCGTATCGTCCAGCCCGCGGCCATACGGCTCCCCGGCTCCCGGCGGCTGATCGCGAAAGCGACCCTGCATCCCCCGACCCCCCGACTCCTCACTTCGGCGCCGCCAAACGACGATCCCGGCGTGACCACCACGGAACTGGTGCTCATATTTTACTTTACTTTGCCCCGGTTTCATACTTATTACGAATTGTCCCGCAGGCTTATTTTCATAATGTTCCCGTTTTGTGTTGTACCGTCGCAATCGCCGCGACACCGGTCCTCCAATTCTGACGAAGCCCGCGCCCACACCCGTCGCCCGTACACGAATGCCGCTATGCTGAATTGCGCAAAAAGGTAACTATCGGCCGCCCCGCCGGTGTCACTCTGGTGGCGCAGGTGTGGGCGCACACGCGAGGCAGCGGTGGCGGCGGAATCAGGTCTCGAGACGCCGGCGGCGAGCGGGCCAACCAGGGCGGCGCCGGGCGCCAGGCATTTGGCGACGACGTTTTCATCACTGCGCGTCTACAATTACCGGCTGTACTGGCTCGGCCAGCTCGTCTCGCTGACGGGCACCTGGATGCAGCGCACGGCGCAGGCCTGGCTGGTGCTGAAGCTCACCAACTCCGCGTTCGCCGTGGGCACGGTTACGGCCCTCCAGTTCTTGCCGATCACCCTGCTCTCGCTGTTCGGCGGCGTGATCGCCGACCGCGTGCCGAAGCGTCGGCTGCTGATCGTGACCCAGTCGATCTCCGCCGTGCAGGCGCTGCTGCTGGCGCTGCTGACCCAGATCGGAGCGATTCAGCTCTGGCACCTTTATCTGCTCGTGCTCGTGCTTGGGCTGACCAACGCCTTCGACAACCCGGCGCGGCAGTCGTTCCCGGTGGAGCTGGTCGGGCGCGACGAGGTGGCGAACGCCGTGGCGCTCAACTCCACGCTGTTCAATACCAGCCGCATAACCGGACCCGCGCTGGCCGGCATCGCGCTGGCCACCGTCGGCGTGGCCGGCTGCTTCTGGCTGAATGCGGCCAGCTTCCTCGCGACGATCGCCGGCCTGGTGTTGATGCGTCCGGATCGCTTCTTCTCCGTGACCCGGCCGCGGCGCGACCCGCCGCTGCGGCTGCTGCGCGAGGGGATCTCGTATTCGCTGCGGACGCCGGCGATCTTCGTGCTGGTCATTTCGCTGGCCTTCGTCGGCACGTTCGCCTACAACTTCACGGTGGTGGTGCCGCTGCTGGCACGGTTCACGCTGCACGCTGGCTCGCTGGGTTACGGGCTGCTGTTCAGCGCGCAGGGAGCCGGCGCGCTGGTGGCGGCGTTGGGGTTGGCCTACACGCGCGGGCAGAACCTGCGTACCGTCTTCCTCGGCGGCCTGGTCTTGAGTGTGGGCCTGCTCTGCCTCGGTCTCTCCACGATCTACGGCCTGAGCGCGGGCTTGCTGGCCATCATCGGCGGCGCCGGCATTATCTACAGCGCCTCGACACAGACGCGGCTGCAGATCATCGTGCCGGATCATCTGCGCGGCCGCGTGATGAGCATCTACACGCTGCTTTTCGCTGGCACCACGCCGATCGGCAGCCTCTTCATCGGCGCCGTCTCTGAGCATTGGAACGTGCAGATCTCGCTCGTGGCTTCGGGCGTGCTTTCGCTCTGCGGCCTCGCGCTCGCCTGGCTATACCTGCGCGGCCGCTCCGCCGCGGAGATGCTGCGCGGCACGGTGCTGGAACGGGCGCCGTAGAATCGGGAGGGTCTGCACCCGTCGCGCTGCTCTCGCGGTTTGCGCCGCGATGATGCACCATAGGCGCTGATCGCCGCTGGAGGTGTCGCCGATGAAGCTGGTTGTCGTTCGATCCGGCATCGGGATCCCGGAAGTGCAGGAGCGCCACGTCACCGCCGTCTGTACGATCGCGAAGGAGGCCGGTCTCGACGTGGCGACGCCGGCGACGCGCGAGGACGAGATGATCGCCGTCGCCGATGCGGAGATCGCCTTCGGCGGCCTGCGCCCCGAGCTGTACGCCTATGCGAAGCAGTTGCGCTGGGTGCAAACCGTGGGCGCCGGTGTCGACGCCTTCCTCAAGGGCAAGTTCGTGGAAGACGACGCCGTGCTGACCAGCGAAAAAGGCGAGGTCGGCATCCACCTTGCCGAGCACGCCTTCGCCTTGCTGCTCACGCTGACACGCGGCGTGGCGATCGCGATTCGCGGCCGGCGCTGGGACACGCGTATCGAGATCCGTAAACGCTCGTGGGAGCTGACCGGGCGTACGGCGGGGCTGGTGGCGCTGGGCGGCACCGGCGTCGCCATCGCCCGCCGCGCGGCCGCGTTCGGCATGCGCGTGATCGCGGTCGATCCGGAGCCGGTGGCCGTGCCGCCCGAAGTCGAGTCGTGCTGGGGTCTTGATCGCTTCCACGAGCTGCTGGGTCAAAGCGATGTCGTGTTCGTCTCGGCGCCGCTCACCGCCGACTCGCGTAAAATGTTCGATGCGAAGGCCTTCGCCGCGATGAAGCCCGACAGCATCCTGATCAACGTCTCGCGCGGGGAGATCGTGGACGCCGAGGCGCTGCTCGCCGCGTTGGACAGCGGCCACGTGCGCGCCGCGGGCCTCGATGTGACACCGGAAGAACCGCTGCCGCCGGAGAGCCGCCTCTGGGACCATCCGCATGTCGTCGTGACGCCGCACATCGCTGGAGCCTCGCCGCTGCGCGGCGACCGCATCGTCGAGCGCTTTCGCCGCAACCTCGACCACTATCTCGCCGGCGAGCCGCTGGAGGGCGTCATCGATAAGCGCAAGGGCTATTGAGCGATGCACCGCGGGATGGCGCCCGACCCAACCTCGACGGACACCGCGGGGCACCTAACCCTGCTTTGGCTGAAGCCAGGTCAGGGTTAGGTGCCCCGCGCGGCACGTGCAGGCGGGTTTCACCGCCTCGCGTTGAGGAACGGCCGTGACCGAATCGGATGAGCGCGATCGGGGCGAGCAGGCGCTCGCAGGTGTGACGGTGCTGGAGCTGGGCGAGTTCGTCGCGGCGCCGTTCTGCGCAAAGCTGCTGGCAACGTACGGCGCGACGGTGCTGAAGATCGAGCCACCCGGCCGCGGCGATCCCTCGCGCGAATTCGGGGTGTTCCCGGCCTCCGGTCCCGACCGCGAACGCAGCGCCCTCTATCTCTATCTGAACACCGGCAAGCAGAGCGTCGCGCTCGATCTCGATCGGGCCGCCGGGCAACAGCTCGTGCGGCGGCTGGCGGCGCAGGCGGACATCCTCGTCGAGAGCCGGCCACCCGGTCACCTGGCGACGCACGGCCTCGGCTACGAGGCGCTGCGAGCCGAGAACCCGCGGCTGGTCTACGTCTCGCTGAGCGCGTTCGGGCAGAGCGGGCCGCGGGCGCACTGGCAGGCGACGGATCTGACCAGCTACGCCGCCGGCGGCCAGATGCATCTCACCGGCGACCCCGAGCGCGAGCCGCTGAAGCCGGGCGGCGAGCAGGCTGACTACCAGCTCGGGCTGAACGGCTTCGG
Organism: uncultured Chloroflexota bacterium; assembly: GCA_937879875.1. GTDB lineage: Bacteria > Chloroflexota > Dehalococcoidia > CAUJGQ01 > CAUJGQ01 > CALFMN01. Next base: position 33,975 of record CALFMN010000009.1, read on the forward strand.
CGCGGCGCTCGTGGGGCTGTGGGACGCGCTCGATACAGGCGAAGGCCAGTGGATCGACGTCTCCGCGCAGGAAGCGATGGCCTCGACGCTCGAAATCGCCCTGAACAGCTACGCCTACACCGGCCGCGATATCTGGGCGACGCGGCGCGGTAACATCAACTCCGCGCTGCTTGGCATCTATCCCTGCGCCGATGGCTATCTCGGCGTTCATGCCATGCCGCGCAATGTGCCGCCGCTCTACAACGTGATGGAGATGCCCGAGCTGGCAGTCGATCCGCGCTTCAACAGTCCAGCAGCGCGGCTGGAGAACAACGACGATCTGAGCGCGACGATCTACGCCTGGGCCGCGGACAAGCAGAAGCGCGAGGTGTACGAGCGCGCCGGTTCCATGCGGGGCCCAGTCGCCTTCGTCCACGACATGGCCGACCTGCTGGCGTCGCCGCAGCTCGCGGCGCGCGGCTTCCTGCGTGAGATAGACCACCCCGCCGCCGGCCCGCTGGTCTATCCCGGTCCGCCGTTCGTGATGAGCGAGACGCCCGGCCGCATCGAGCGGGCGCCGCTGCTCGGCGAGCACACGGCGATGGTGCTGCGTGAACGCCTGGGCCTGAACGACGATGACCTGCGGACGCTGAGCGGCCAGGGCATCGTGTAGAGAACAGGGAACAGGGAACAGAGGGTGGGAGAACAGCGCGCTGAAGCGGCGGGTTTGACAGGCGCGGCGCGGGTACGGCCGGCGCGGCGGCTGCCGCTGGCGAACGTGCGCATCGCCGATCTGACCGCGGTCTGGGCGGGGCCGTACGCCACCCGCCTGCTGGCCGACATGGGCGCCGAGGTGATCAAGGTCGAGGCGGTCAACTCGCCCGATCTGCTGCGCGCCCTGCATCTGCAGCCGCCAGGCACGGAGCGGCCCTACAACCGCTCCGCCTACTTCAACCATAACAACCGCAACAAGTACGGCGTGACGATCGATCTCGCTTCGGCGGAAGGCCGGGCGCTGTTTCTGCGCCTCGTTCGCGTCAGCGACGTGGTGATCGAGAACTTCCGCGCCGACGTGCTGGACAAACTGGGCCTGGGCTACGAGACGCTGCGCGCCGCGCGGCCGGACGTCGTGCTGGTTTCGATGCCGGGCCACGGCAAGACCGGTCCTGAAGCCGGCTACATCGCCTACGGCACCAACGTCGAGCAGCTTGCCGGGCTGGTCAGTATTACCGGCTACGAGGGCGGCGAGCCGCACAAGTCCGGCATCAGCTACGGCGACCCGATTTCGGGCACGGCCGCTGCCGGCGCGGTCATGGCGGCGCTGCTCTATCGCCGTCGCAGCGGCCGCGGTCAGTTTATCGACCTGGCCCAGCGCGAGGCGCTGACCACGCTGCTCGGCGAATATGTCGTCGGCTACAGCATGACCGGGGAGCTGCCGCGGCCCGCCGGCAACAGGCACCCGGCATGGGCGCCGCACGGCGTGTTTCGTTGCGCCGGCCGGCCGGTCGCGGGCACCGCGACATCGGAAGATCGCTGGCTGGCGCTGGCGGTGCGCAGCGATGCGGAGTTTGCCAGCCTTTGCCGCGTGATCGGCCGGCCGGAGCTGGCGAGCGATGCCCGCTACGCCGATGGCCTCTCGCGCCATCGCCACGCCGCCGAGCTGGATGGGCCGATCGCCGCCTGGACCGCCGGATGCGAGCCACTGGCGGCCGCCGAGGCGCTGCAGGCCGCCGGCGTGCCCGCGGCTCCGGTTGAGAGCTACCGCGACCTGCTGGACGGCGATCCACACCTGCGCGCCCGCGGCTTTTTCGAAGAGGTTGCACACGCCGAGGCGGGCTCCTGGCGCATGGAGCGGCCGGTCTGGCGTTTCAGCGAGGCGCCAGCGCACATCCGTATCAACGCCCCGAGCTTCGCTGAGCACAACCGCTGGGCGTTCCACGCACTGCTGGGTCTCGATGACGCGGCGCTCGACGCGCTCGCGGACGGCGGTGTGATCGGCGATCTCCCGAATATGGCGGCGCACGGACAGTAGCCGCGTCGCCGGAGTGTCATAACCTGCGGCCGACAACAGCATCGGCGCTTGCCGCGTCCTGCCGCGGGTTGCTAGCGTGGATGGCATGAACGCGACCGCGCGTCGCACGCTTCCGCTTGTCGCACTGGCGCTCGTGCTTGCATGGGTTGCTCTCAGTCTCACCGCGGGAGGGCCGCGGCTGGGAGCGGTCGGGTTCATCGTGCGGCCGGTACACGCTCACCGGCCGGCCTGGCCGCTGTGGGCGCACAGCGCGCCGTCCGTCAGCGCGGCGCCCGCGATACCGAACGAGCCGGCCGCGGCCATGCGGACGCCAACCGAGCCGCAGCGTACGGCCGAAGCCGCGGTGGCCGTTACCCCCGCCGGCGCTGCCGTTGCTGCCCCCGGCAGCCGTCTCGCTCGGGCCTTCCGAGACGCGGATGCACCGCTGTTCGGTATCGCGCTGCGGGTGCCGCTGCCGCCGCCGCGCTCGGGCTGAATGCCCGCGATCTCCTGACGATTCTCGATTCGCCGGATCGTCGCCCCGTCCGCTGGTTCACTCCGGTGCCGGCGCGCGGGTGCCAGGTTTTTTGGCGCCAGCATCGCCCGCGGCCTCAGTCGGCCCACTGACGCTCGATCGCGTCGATGCCTCGATCGAACGGAAACCCGTGTGCGCGTGAGGGCCGCGCCGGCTGAGCCGGCCGTATGAGCGGATGCCGTAAACACGAGCACGCGGACCGCCCGCCAGACCGCGGCGCCCGCGGAGTTCATCTGCGGCCAGGCGTGGGGAGGTGGTGGTGATGCAGCAGCAACAAACGCACAGGACGGGGCCATTTGCGCGTGCCGTTCGCCGGCTGAAGCGGTTGCGGGGCGTGCTGCTGCTCAGCTTGGTGCTGGTCTGCGCGGTCGCGTTTCAGGTCTCCCACGCTGGCCTGGCGCTGGCGCACGCGGTGCTGATCCGATCGGACCCGGCGCAGAACGCACGCCTGACGACCTCTCCGTCGAAGGTCGATCTGTTCTTCAGCGAGGCACTGGACCACAAGTTCAGCACCGTCTCGGTGCGCGATACCTCCGGCGGGCGCCATGAGAAGGGCGCCGTCAGCTTCACCAACGATCCGACGGAGATGACGGTCGGCGTCAACACGTTGAGTCCCGGCTTTTACACGGTCGCGTGGACGACGGTCTCGGCGGTTGACGGCCACCACCTCGACGGTACCTTCCCGATCACCGTGCTCAACCCCGACGGCTCGGCGCCGGCCGGCACACCGCCGCCCGCTGCCAGCAGCGGCGGCGGTTCATCGGGGGTCAGCCCGTTCGATGCGGCGCTGCGCTGGCTGCTCTTGGTCGGCTTGATCGGCATCACTGGAGGGTTCGGCTTTGCAGCGTTCGTGCTCTACCCCGCCGCGGAGCAACTGCCAAACGAGTACCGGGGGCAGGCTCGCGGCTTCGCGCTCTGGTTGCTGGGGGCGGTCGTTCCAGCGGCGGCGCTGGTCGCGCTGATCGTCAACCTCGCAGCGTTGTTGCGCCAGGCGGAGCTGAACGGCTCGCTCAGCGCCCTCGGCTCGTTACTGTCCGGGCGTTCGGGCAGCTACTGGATCGTCCGCGAAGGCCTGATCGTCGCTGCGGCGGCGATCGCCTGGTTCTTGACGCGGCGCGAGCAGCGGCCGGAGGGCGCCGCCATCTACGCGGGGTTGGGCGTCGGTCTGCTGACAGGGTTGGGCGCGCTGGTCACGATGTCGCTCACCAGCCACGCTGCCGCCGGCCGCGGCGCCCTCTGGGCGGCGGGCAGCGACTTCCTGCACCTGACCGGCGTGGCGCTCTGGCTGGGAGCGCTGGCGCAGTTACCGGCGGTGCTCAAGATCCGCCGCAACCTGGATGGCGCGACGCGAACGCTGTTCTTGGGCCGCACGCTGCGCTGCTTTTCCACGCTCGCCGTCCTGTGCGTCGGCCTGGTGCTGCTGACCGGCACGTTTAACGCGCTGGTGCAGCTCGACTCGTGGGACTCGTTCACCGACACGGCCTACGGGCGTACGCTGCTGATCAAGCTGATCTTGCTCGTGCCGCTGCTTGGCTTCGGGCTGCTCAACGCCGTGTTCATCGCGCGACGCTTCGAGCGCAAGGCGTTGAACGTTGAGAACTCCGATCACGAGGCGGGCCGGCTCGAGCGTTCGGCCGTGGTCGAATGCCTGTTCGGCGTCGCCGTGATCGCGGCCACGGCGGTGCTGGTTTTCCTGGTACCGGCCAAAGACGCCGAGGCGCAGAGCGCCGCCCGTAAGGCAAGCTCCAATTCGGCGGTTGTCTCGTCGGTCTACCGCAACCAGGCGGATGCCGGCGATCTGAAGGCGTCGCTCACCGTCTCTCCCAATCGCGTGGGCGAGAACGACTTCAAGGTGCTGCTGACCCCAACGGATGCGAATGAAAACATCGCCGACGTGCAGCGCGTGCAATTGCGCTTTCAGTTCACCAGTCAGTCGGTTGGCGGCTCCACGGTCGATCTCACCCCGGTGCAGGGCACAGCAGGGCTGTTCGATGGCAAGGCCGCAAACTTCAGCTTCGTCGGCGACTGGCGCGTCATCGTCAACGTGCGGCGCACGGGCCACGACGACGTCAACGGCAGCTTCACGGTGCAGGTTCCGGATGTAACCGGCGCCACGACTTCGGCCACGCTCACAAGCGTGGGCCGCAGCATCACCGCCTTCCCCGCGCACGGCATCAGCAGTCAGCAGGCATGGGGCGCAATTCTGGTCGCGGTTGGGGCGGCGCTGTTCGTCTTCCGCAAACGCATCTGGAACATGAACCCGTGGCTGGGCACGGCCGGCGTGTTCGGCATCTCCGGCTTTGTCGTGGTCGGACTGGTTGTGGTGGTCGCCGGCCTGGGCAAAGGGACGCAAAACGTGTCGTTGGTGCAAAACCCGGTGCCATCCGACCAGCGCTCCGTGGCCGATGGCAAGGCAAGCTACGCACAGAACTGCGTGGTCTGTCACGGCGCAACCGGCCACGGCGACGGGCCGGGCGCGGCGGCGCTGAACCCGAAGCCGCTCGACCTGACCGTCCACGTCGGGCTGCACCCGGACGGCCAGCTTTTCGACTGGATCAGCAACGGCATTCAGCGCACGGCAATGCCGCCGTGGAAGGGCAAACTGACCGTGCAACAGCGATGGGATCTGATCAATTACCTGCGCACACTGTCCGTGACGGGCGACGCCGCGCCCGCCGCGCCCGCGCCAGCCGGCGGCGCCGCGGCGAGCCGCTAAGTTTACGCCGCAGTCACCCCACCGCAGCGACCGCAGGGCCGCTGCCGGGCCTGGAGTGCGATTCGATGATGGTCCGTTCGGCCCTTCTGCCTGCGTTCGCGGTGATCGCGGCGCTGACACTCGCTTGCTCGTCGAACAACAACGCCAACGGCAATGCAGGCGCACAGCCCGGCGCCCGCCAGGCGATCGTGGGCACACCGGTGGATGGCATCCCGTGCGAGACGTCCGAGCAACTGACCTACCATGTCCACGCGTACCTGACCGTGCTCGCCAACGGCCAGGTTGTGCCCATCCCAGCCTTCATCGGCATTCCCGGACGCTGCATCTACTGGCTGCACACGCACGATACGAGCGGCGTGATCCACATCGAGGCGCCGTCGCAGCGGGCGTTCACGCTCGGTCAGTTCTTCGATGTCTGGAGCCAGCCGCTCAGCGCGACGCAGGTGCTCGGCTTCAAGGCGGACGGCCAGCACTCGTTCCAGTTCTTCGTCGATGGCCAGCCGTACAGCGGCGATCCGCGGCAGATTCCGCTCGGCGCGCATACCTTGATCACCATCGAGTACGGCCCGCCGTTCTCTGCGCCGCCGCCCTTCACGTTCCCGACAGGGCTTTGAGGTCTGCGATGGGCAGCAGCACAACACCAACCCGGCGCGTTCTGTTGCGCGTGGCGGCGACGGCCCTGCTTTGCCTCGTTCTTGTACATTGGTCCGAGCGCGGCGCCGCTGCCCACGCCACACTGCAGCGTTCCGTGCCTGCCGACCAGGCGCAGCTCACCACGGCGCCGGGCCAGGTCGATCTGTTCTTCGCGCAGCAGCTCCAGCAGAACCACACCGGCACCTTCGCCGTGGTGCTGAACCGCACCGGCCAGACCGTTTCCGACGAGGCGACGATCGATCCGACGAACGGCCAGCACCTGGCCGTACCGTTGCACGGCGGCCTGGACAACGGCGCCTACACCGTGTTCTGGAAGACAACATCGGACGACGACGGCGGCGTGTCGCTCGGCTCCTTCAGCTTCTTCATCGGCAACGCGGACCAGCAGAGCGTCGCCGAGGCCGCCGCGTCGGGTCAGGTCTTCGTACCGGATTCCGCGCGTGGCCGCGCACTCTCGCAGCCGGCGCCGAACGGCAGCTCGACCGGCGCGCTGGTGGCGAGCCTGGCGTTAGGCGGCGCCGCGGGCCTGGCGATCGGCGGCACGGGGGTGTGGCTGGCGCTGCGGCGGCGCACGGCAGGCGCCGCGCCGGGCCGCGCCGCCCGTGCTGGCCGCCGCTGACATCTCGAACACGATGTATCGCAGTGGAGTGAAGGTCATGTCAGGCAGACTCGTTTCTCGGTTTCGATTCGGCCGGCGGCTTCCGGCCGTGCTTGCCGCGACGGTCGCGTTCATCTGCCTCGCCGCCGTGGCCTCGGCGCACTCGCGCTACGATCACTCGACGCCCGCGCAGGGCAGCGTCGTGGCGGCCTCGCCCGCTCAAGTCGACATCTACACAGTGCAGGACATGCAGAAGCAGGCAGGGGCCGATGAGATCGCGGTTGAGCGCAACGACAGCGCCAACAGCAACGGGCAGGTTGTCAGCACCGGACCCACGACGGTGGACGATGCCAATCGCCGGCACTTCTCGGTGGCGTTGCAGCCGAACCTGCCATCGGGCCGCTACATCGTCTCGTTCCACAACGTCTCGGACGAGGACGGCGAGGCGGACCACGGCCAGTTCGCCTTCTACGTCGGCAGCGGGCCGACGGCCGCGCAGAAGGCGCTGGATGCAACGCTTGCGATCACGGCGCAGTCCGACGACACCCCGAAGAAGAGCAGTTCGCATACCGGGCTGATCGCCGGCATCATCATCGCGCTGGTCGTCGTTCTCATCCTGATCGTGGGCGGCGGGCTGTTCTGGCGCCGCCGACGCGCCAGCGTCTAGCCCTCCGATGCTACCCCGCCCGGCCTGCTCGCGCGGACAGGCGTTCTCCCGTACGATGGTATCGTACCGTCCGGCGCTTCCGTACGGTCCGAAGCGCTGCGCACGGCCGCTACGATGCGCGCAAACGATCCGTTCGCTCGTGCGCGAGCGGCGACGGTGAGAACATGACAACTGCAGTCCGCCCCGCCCCCGCCATCGAGTCCGGCGGCGACGAGAACGCCGGCATCATCTGCGGCGGTTTGACCAAGATCTACAGCGGCGCCCCACCGCGCCCGCCGGGCGGAGGTTGGGGCGACGCGGGCGCTGGCCGGCCCGGAGGGCCGCCGCAGGCCGGCAACGGCGCTGGGCCGGCGGCCGGCTCCGTGGGCGGCCGCGTCAAGGCCGTGGACAACCTCAATCTCAGTGTGCGACGCGGCGAGTTCTTCGGCCTGCTCGGCCCAAACGGCGCCGGCAAATCAACGACGATCGGCATGCTGACCACGCGCGTGATCCCCACCGAGGGTCGGGCGATCGTGGACGGAATCGACGTCGTCGCGCAGCCGGCGCTGGCGCGCACGCGCATGGCCGTGGTCACGCAGGTGCCGGCGCTGGACCGCATGCTTTCGGTCTTCGACAACCTGTATTTTCATGGCCGCTACTTCTGCCTCTCACGCTCCGAATCGAAGCGTCGCGCCCGCGCCCTGATCGAGCGCTTCCGCCTGGAAGACAAGGCGAACGCCATGGTTGAAACGTTGAGCGGCGGCCTGGCGCAGCGGGTCCAGATCGCGCGGGCGCTCCTGCACGACCCGGCGGTGCTGTTCCTCGACGAGCCGACGGCCGGTCTGGACCCGCAAACACGGTTGGCGCTGTGGGAGACGATCCGCGAGTTGAACCGCCAGGGCCAGACGATCCTGCTGACCACGCATTACATGGAAGAGGCCGACCAGCTCTGCGAGCGCATCGCCATCATCGACCACGGCAAGCTGCTCGCGCTGGATACGCCGGCTGGTCTGAAAGCCCGGGTCGCCGCCGAACGGGTGATCACGGTCACGCTCGACCGGCCCGACCAGGGCGGCGTGCGGGACGCGATCCAGCGCGTTAACGGCGTTGGCGAGGTGCAGGCAGCTGGCGCCGTGCTGCACGTCTACGCCAGCGCCGCGGCTGGTCTGGTCGCTCGGCTGGTGGAGGCGGTGGCGGATGGCGGCGCGGAGCTGCGCGACCTGGCCGTGGCGGAGCCGGCGCTCGAAACGGTGTACCTCAAGCTCACCGGCAAGGAGTACCGCGAGTGACGACGATGGAACAGGCGGTGGTCCAGACGGGGCACGCCGCGCCTGCACTGCCGGTTCGGCGCCAGGTCCAAACGGCGCTGGCGTTGATCGAGCGCGACCTGGCGGTCTGCATGCAGCGCTTTCCGGAGTTTGTCGTGCGCACCACGATGCAGCCGGCGCTGTTCGCCTTCGTCTTCGCCTATGTCTTTCCGCGCATCGGGCAGGGGATCGGCGGCACGCGCAACGGCGGCCAGTTCGCCACCGTGCTGCTGCCGGGGCTGATGGCGAGCACGCTGATTTTCCAGGGCATCTTTAACAACGCCTTGCCCCTGGTGCAGGAGTTCATCAGCCGCGAGATCGAGGACCGGGCGATGTCGCCCACGCCGGTGGCCGTCGTCGCGGCGTGCAAGATCGTCAGCGGCGCCATCCAGGGCGGAATCTCCGGGCTGCTGGTAATTCCCATCGTTTGGCTCGCCTCGGGCCGCGGCGCCTCCGTGGATTGGGGCCACCCGCTGCTGCTCGTGACGATGGTGCCGGTGGGCGCGCTGGCCGGCGCTTCGATGGGCTTGCTGCTCGGCACGGTGGTCGAGCCGCGGCAGATCAATCTCGTCTTCTCGCTGCTTGTGCTGCCGCTGACGCTGCTCGGCTGCGTCTACTATCCCTGGGCCACGTTGTCATCGCTGAAGTGGCTGCAGATCGCCGTGCTGCTCAACCCCGTGGTGTATCTGAGCGAGGGGCTGCGGGCGGCGCTGAGTCCGGGTGTGACACACGGCGCGGGCATGTCGCTGTGGGCCGTCTACGGCCTGCTGCTCGGCGCGCTGGTGATCATGACCTCCCTGGGAATCGTCTGCTTCAAGAAGCGGGTAATCACGTAGGCGCAGCGTCCGCCGGCGGCCTGTCTGCAAGGTCGACGGGGAGTTCGCGGCCATTGACGATGCAGGCGCTGGTGAGCGGCACCGGCGCCTGCACCAGCTGCTCGACGAAGCAGCCCCGTTTCGCCAGCCGAATCAGACGCACAATGTCGGCCTCGGGCTCCGGCGAGTCGATCTCCAGCCGGGTGCGGCAGGCAGCCGCGCCGGCCTGCACGCTGCCTGCCAGCACCGAGCCGCCGAGATACCAATCAAACTCGACGCGACAGTCCGCCCGCGTCACCGAGAGCTTGAGCATCGACGCGTACCGCGCCACCTGCGTCAGCAGTCAGAAGCCGGCGGCAGCAGCGAGATAGGTCAGCGGCTGCGGGTAGGCATCCTCGCCGCCGATGCGCGGCGGCTCGTCGCAGTAAAACGTGAACTTGCCCGCATCCGCCCGCTTGAGCTGCCCGCGGATCGTGGTGACGTCGACGCCCATCGTGAAGCGCTGCGTGCCCGGCGGCAGCCCCGGGCGCTTCGTAAGGTCCCCGTCGTGCGAGCCGTCGCTGTCCGAGCCTGCCATCAGCTTCTCTCCGTGTCTCCGCCCGCGGGTGCAGCCTCACGCCGAGGCCAGCGCGTAGAGCAGATCGGCGTAGGCCATCTCCATCTCGGCCAGCCCGGCGATGCCGGAACCGGCGTTCGGCTCAAGCACCAGATATTCGTTCGGCGCGTGGGCGCCGGAGCCGTGGCCGAGGCCGCCCATCACCGTCGGCAGCCCGAGCGTCTCTGTGAAGACGTAATAGGGGGCGCTGCCGGCGAGGCGCGGCTGCACCAATGGCGTCTTGCCGTACTTGTTGTAAACGCCGATCGCCGCCCGCACCAGCGACGAGGTGACCGAACTTTGCGCCGGCGGATAACCGCTCAGCTCGCGGATCTGGATGTCCGCGAAACCGTTGCGGTCCAGATGCTCGCGTACCATGCGCAGCACCTCCGCCGGCGTCTGGTCGGGGACGAGGCGGCTGTCGACCTTCGCCATCGCCGTGTGCGGCAGGATCGTCTTCGTGCCCTCGCCCGTGTAGCCGGCCCAGATGCCGTCGATGTTCAGCGTCGGCTGGCAGAGATAGCGCACCAGCGCCTCTTCACCGGAGATGCCGTCGATCCAGCGCTCGACGCCCATCGTGCGCTTGATGCCCGCCTCGTCCCAGCTCGCCAGCATGCCGCGCAGGAGCTGCCGTTCCTCGTCGTTCGGCGGGCGCACGGCGTCGGCGTAGCCCGGCACCGTAATCGTGTTGCCGTCGGCGCTGGTCAGCGTCGCCAGCGCCTGCACCAGCCGCCAGACCGGCGAATCGACGATCGCCTTGAACGAGCCATGAATCTCAGCGCGGGTCGGGCCGCCGGCTGCGTTGCCGCTCGCCTCGAGCTCCCAATAGGCGATGCCCTTCACGCCGAGCGGCAGCATCGTTTCGCCCCGCGGATTCTGCGAGGGGAAGGGGAAGAACGTGCCGAGGGCGGTGCGCAGCCTGTCGGCGTAGGGCGCGACGACCTGCGGATAATGCGGCGAGCCCAGCTCCTCTTCGCCCTCCGCCGCGACAAACAGGTTGACCGGCAGCTTGCCCTCGCATGCGATGATCGAGGCGACGGTGTTCAGGAAGGCGCGTTCGGGTCCCTTCTGGTTCACCGCGCCGCGCCCCATAATCGCTCGCCCCAACTCGTGCTCGACGATCTCGGCGGCGAACGGCGGCGAGCGCCAGTCGGCCGGCTCGACGGGCTGCACGTCGTACATCATGTAGACCAGCAAGGTGCGCGGCGCGCCCGCGTCATAGAAGCCGAAGACGCCCGGATGGCCATCGGTCGGCACCAGTTCGGCTTCGGCAAAGCCGAGGGCGAGCAGATCACCGCGCAGCAACTCCGCCATCTCACGTACGCCGACGTTCTGGGCGCTGATCGACGGTTGTCGCAGCCAGCGCTGCAGCTCGGCCGTATGCTCGGCCTGATGGGCGTGAATATGGGCATAGACGCGGGCGTGATCGGCCGCGTACGCCGGAATCGTAGCTGCGTCGAAGGGAACCGCGTCGCCGAGCACGCCGCGCTGCGAAGACTGCACCATCGCCGGACTCCTCCTACGGCTGGCACGAGTGGGCCGGCCGTCGCACCGGCAACTATAGCGCAGGCACAAGGCGAAGGCATCGGGACAACGCGTTGAGAGCCACCGCACGCTGGCGAGAGTCGCCGGATCGTCCCATTCCCGGCTGCCGCCGCCAGCGGGCGCTTCTCGTCGATCTCAGCGCCCCGCCGCGATCGGCGCGCGTACCAGTACGGCGCCCGCCGACTGCCGGCACACGGTAGACTGACCATGGGCGGCCCACGGCCGCCCGCGGTGCCGACGATGGAGAGCTGCCAGCACATCCTCTGGAGCGTGGATGGCCACGGGCGAGCATCACGACGAGGGCGCCCGGGCCTTCGTGGAGAAGCGGGAGCCGCGCTTCGTGGGGCGATAGCGGCAGCGGCGCTGGTGCCTGCGCGGGGCGCCTAACCCCGCTTTGGCCGGCGCCAAAGCTCCCTTCCCCACAGGGGAAGGGTTACGGTGTCGAGGGCAACCGACGCCGGGCGGAGACCAACCCATCGGCCATCCCGTGAGGACACCCCGGCCCCGTCGCCGTCGCACGGTGTATGGAACGCTTCAGAAGTCCCTTCCAGTCTCGGGAAGGGACAGGTTTCGCTGAAGCGAAATCAGGGTTAGGTGCCCGCATGGCGCGGCGCGGCCACATCGCACCGATGGCCTATGCTGGCCGCATGCCTGACGCTTCGCCCACGACCAACGTCATATCGCGTCTGTCCCGATCCTGGTCCCGCAAACGCGCTCGCATGTTCGCCGGCGTGATGCTCGGCGCGGCGCTGCTCTGCGGAACGCACAGGACGCGGGCGGCGGCGCCGGCTCGCGTCGCGACGCCGGCGCAGACCGCGGCGCATCTGGCGGCGATCCGCACGGCGTACGACGATCTGCTCGACGCCTTCCACCAGCCCGAACCGCCGGACGCGCTGCTGCAGCCGGCGCTTGACAGTCTGCTCGCCGACACCCGCAAGCACGGCCTCAGCCTCCAGCCGATCACCCTGCCGGCCGACCGCGACGGCGCCTTTGCCGCGTTTGCGGATCTCTTCAATCAATTCGCGCAGTACGCCGCACAGGCGAGCGACGATGCCGTGCAGAATACTGCCTTCGACGCGATCGACGCGATGACCGGCGCATTGCGCGACGATCATACCGGCTTCATCGATCCCAACGGACTACGGCAGTTCGCCGCCGAGCTTTCGGCCGGCTCGGGCTTCGGCAGCGGCTTCGTGCTACGAAACGCCAATCCGCCCTACGTGCGCGAGGTCGCCCCGGCCGGCCCGGCGGACCGCGCCGGCCTGCGTCCCGGCGATGCCCTGCTCGCCGTGAACGGAACACCGGTGACGCCGCGTGCGCAGAGCAGCCTGAGAAGCATCTTCGCGGGCGACTCCGGCCCGTACACCCTGCGTGTGGACCGGCCTGGTGACGGCGAACTGGATCTCAGCATCACGCCGGGGCCGTATCACTATGCGGAGTGGAGCGCGACGGTGCTCCCCGGCGGCGTCGGCCTGATGCGACTGCGCGAGTTCATCGATCCCTGGCGTCCACTGCCCGACGGCCGCACGATCGACATGGCGATCGACGACGTGCTGGAACAGTTCGAGGCGGCCGGCGTCACGCTCTGGCTGCTTGACCTACGCGATAACCCCGGCGGCTCCGGCCTGCTGGCGGATGCGCTCACCGGCCGCTTCGTCCCCGACGGTCTCTCCGACCGGCAGTTCGACGGGCGTGGCCATGCAGGCCAGGACTTGGTCGACGGACGGCTGTTCCGCGTACAACGGCCGCTGGCAGTGTTGGTGAACGGCGGCTCGACCTCCGCCTCGGACCTTGCCGCCTCGGTGTTCAAAGAATCCGGCCGGGCGCTGCTCGTGGGCCAGCGTACCGGCGGCGCCCTCGGCAACGCCGCAATCTGGCCGATCGGCGACGGCGCCGGTATGGAAATCAGCTTCGCCGATGTCCACAGCGGCAAAAACGACGCGGTGATCGATCGCGTCGGCGTGCCGGTCGACGTGTCTGCCCCCGACCGCACCGTGAGCGACCTGGCCGCCGGCCGCGATCCGCAGCTCGATGCTGCGATCGCGGCACTGAAGCAGCGGGACGCCGCGCCCGTGCAGGCAGCGGCTGCCGGTCTTACGCCGCTCGACCGGGCGGATGTGCAGGGGCGGCTGCTGCGCTATCTGCCCCCGGCGTCGGCGCTCGCCGCCGCGTTGCCGGGCCAAACGGACGTGCAGGATACGGGCGGTTATACGCTGCTGAGCTACAACGACTACAACAACTGGGCGACGGCCACGGTGACGACCTCCGGCAGCGGCGGCGGCCGCGATGGCGTCGCCACGCGCGAAGCGGCGCGGCAGCGCGGCTGGCAGGGCGGCCGCGTCGAAGTGTACGGCGGCGGCGACCCGCTCGGCCCGTCGCTCTGGCTGGAGCTGGATGACTATCAGGGTGTCAGCGGGGCGGAGGCCGCACTTGCCGCCAATGACTTCTCCGATCAGTGGCAGCCGGAGAACGCTGTGCTGCAGCTCGGCGACGCGGAAACGCTGGCGTATGCAGGCACATGGGGCGATCTCGGCACGCTGCTGCTGCGCTGGCGCCGGGGCAGCATCGTGTTTACGGCTGAGTATCAGGCAGCGCCGGGAACGGCCTCGCCGGCGGGCGACACCGCGCTGGCGCAGGCCGTCGATGCAGCCTTCGTGCAGACCCCGGCTTCGCTGTCCTACACGCTGATCATCGTGCCGCTGCGCCGCACGCTGCCATTTCTGCGCGCGGCCGAGAGCGCGGCGTAGCGGGGACCGAAGCCGGGGTCATCGGCGCGAGCTGCCGCGCCGCGGCACCGGCGTCTGGAGCGCCGGCGCCGTTGCGTTTGCCGGCGCTACTGAGCGGGAGCGAGCACGGTAAAGGAGCCCGTCATCCAGGGATGCAGCGTGCAGTAGTACAGATACTGGCCCGGATCGAGCGTGCTGGTGTCCAGCGTCCAGGACTGACCGGGCATAATCAGCAGGTCGCGCGTGGGCGACGAGTCAAACTTCTCACCCGAGGCGAGGGTGCGCGTGGGCGCCATGCCGCTCCAGGTGATCGAGGTAACGGTGTGCGGCGCCGTGCTCGTCGCCGGATTGTCGAACTCGATCGGCTCGCCCTGCGTCACGGTCAGGTGCGCCGGCGCGAACGTCCATTGGCCGAGCCCCTCGGCATCCGTCGGAGTGAGGCCGGAATCGTTCTGGACGACGGTGACGCGCGGGGTGAATGCCGTCGCCGGGCGCTGAGCGCGGGCGCCCGCCATCGTCGCCAGGGCGCCGCCAACCAGAAGCGAGGCAAGAACCGGCCGGATGGGAACGCGCATGAGTCCGTCTCCTTCGCGTGGCCGCGGGCTGATTCGTGGCCGCGGCCGTCACGCGCTATACGTTAGCGCGTGACTTTCGGATTCAAGGCCAACGTTCGGAAATTGCAAGGATTCACGTCGTTCGCGGGTGCATCCGACACCAGCTTCGCCGCGTCTGTTCATGAATGCGACGCGGATCGCGCGTTCGGTGGAGAAGACACACGGATTCTGTGTTGTGACGGCGCCGCGCGGCTCGCATACAGTGTGGTCAGCCGCCTCGAGAACTGGAGCGCCGAGATGAGCGAGTCGCACGGGATCGATTGGAACGCGGTGCGCGACGAGGCGATCGCGCTGCTGCGCACACTACTGCGCATCGATACCACAAACCCGCCGGGCAACGAGCACGCCGCCGCCGAGTTCCTGGCGGCGGTCCTCGTCCGCGAGGGCTTCGAGCCGCGTCTGCTGACCTCGGAGCCGGGTCGCACCTCGGTCATCGCCCGGCTCCCCGGCGCCGCTGAGCGCGGCCCGCTGCTGCTGCAAGGCCACACCGATGTCGTGCCGGCCGATCCCGCCGAATGGACGCACCCGCCATTTTCCGGTGACCTCGCCGAGGGCTGCATCTGGGGCCGCGGCGCGCTCGATATGAAGGGCACGGTGGTGATGCAACTGCTGGCGCTGATCCTGGCGAAGCGCCTGGGGCTGTGTCCGCGTGGAGACGTGATCTTCTGCGCAGTGCCGGACGAGGAAACGGGCGGCTTCCTCGGCGCCGGCTGGCTGGTCGACAACCACCCGGAGCTGGTACGCGCGGAGGTGGCGCTGGGCGAGGTCGGCGGCTACACGATGTTCCTCGGCGCCGACCGCTACTACCCGATCCAGGTGACGGAGAAGGTCGGCTGCCAGTTGCGACTGCGTGTGAGCGGCGCCTCGGGCCACGGCTCGATGCCGATCCGCGACGGCGCCATGGCCAAAGCCGGCCGCGTGCTGGAGGCGCTGACAAGGCAGCGGCTTCCCACGCACATCTCGCCGGTGGCGGAGCAGTTTGTGCGCGCCCTGGCCGAGTCGCAGCCGCTTTTGCTGGGGTTGCTCGATCCGGCCCGCGGCGACGGCGTGCTGGCCGAGCTGGGCGCCGAGGGCCGCATGTGGGAGGCGATTCTGCACAATACCGCCGTGCCGACCGTTGTCCAAGGCGGCAGCAAGACCAACGTGATCCCCGGCAGCATTGAAATCGTGATCGACGGCCGCCTGCTGCCAGGACAGAGCGCCGAGACGTTCTTGGAGGAAGTGCGCGCCCTGATCGGGGATGACGCGGAGATCGCCGGCGTGCGCCACACGCCGAGCCACACTGAGGCGCCCGTGGACGCCTTCTTCGAGGAACTGTGCGGCGTGGTGCGGGCGCTTGACCCCGGCTCGCGGCCGGTGCCGGCGATCGTCACCGGCATCACCGACGCACGCCACTTCGCGCGGCTGGGCACGCGCTGCTACGGGTTCGCGCCCGTGCGGCTGAACCCCCAGACCGCGTTCTGGACGCTGTTCCACGGCGCCGACGAGCGCATCCCCGTCGAGGGCCTGGCGTTCGGTATCGAGGCGATCTTCCGTGTGCTGGAGCAGTATTAGCTGAGCGGATCCCGACACCGCGGGGGGTAGGCGTCCTCGACGCGGCCTCGTACACTCGACAGCAGGTGGCACGTCGCTGCAAGCGGTGTGCAAAAGGGAGCGGGGAGATGGCAACGGCTCAGGAAACGGCTCTGCGCCACGCAAACGACGTGGTGGCGGGCAACATGGCGGGCGTGATCGGCGACTTCACCCCGGAGGCGCTGACCGAGTTCCAGCAGCACGGCGTGATGCCGCCGCGGCCGACGACGAAGGCGGAGATCGTCTCCCAGGCGCAGGAGGGCAACCGCGAGCGCTTCGAGATCGCGTATTCGAACGACAGCCAGTCGTTAACGATCCGTAGCTGGTGGGAAGATCAGGGCGGCACCTGGAAGCTGGTTAAGGCCGAGCCCGTGCACTGAAGAGGCAAAAGCGTGGCGTGAGGACTGAGGCATGAGCGAAGCCGTTGTGCGCGATGAAGCGCCGCAGTCCCACCCACGGCCGGCGCTGCTGGTCGTCGTGCGCCATGGAGAATCGGTGCGCAATACCTTCGACGTGCACAACGGCCTCAAGCAGATGCCGCGGGAGATCGCCACCACGCCCGACCACCTGATCCCGCTGACGGACGAAGGCGAGCGGCAGGCGCGCTGCACGGGGGTGGGGCTGCGCGACGAGTTCGGGTCGTTTGACTTCATCTTTCACAGCCCGTGGTTGCGTACCACGCAGACCGCGCGGCTCATCGCCGAGGCGCTGCCGCCCGCAACGCCGATTCGCCGCAACCTGTTTCTGACCGAACAGCACTTCGGCCAGCTTGATCCGGCGCTCTGGCCACATCGGCTGGACCGCTACCAGGCGGCCTATCAGCTCTTCGAACTGCAACGCGAGATCATGGGCCACTTCTACTGCCGCCCGCCCGACGGCGAAAGTTGGGCGGACGTCTGCATTCGTACGCACCAGTTTCTCGGCATCCTCTTCCGGCCGGAATACGCCGGCAAGCGTGTCCTGCTGGTGACGCACGGTGTGACACAGCAGAGCTTCCGCTACCACCTCGAATATCCAACCGAAGAGCAACTTGTCGAGGAGTACCAGGGCGACCGCAACCGTAACTGCGGCGTCGGCGCCTACACCCATGAGGCGGACAAGGGCTGGACGCTGCTCTGCTGGAACAAGACGTACTACTGATCGCCGCCGGGCCGTTTCATACTCAGGCGGCGCCTCGATCCGGCGCGATCCAACGCCTCGAACCGCCGCAATGCGTCGGCACGGGCCGCCGACGAAGGGAATCTCGGCGCACGTGACTCCGCTCGGCCGGAGAGCGGCGCATCGTCGCAATCCGGACCCCGACAATGCCATGACCCGGTCGCAGCCGTGGGTGCTGCGGCCGCCATCTGAACGGGAATTAGTACTTGTAGCCGGGAGTATACGGCGTGCTCGTCGAGCTGGCCACCGGCGCAGCGACGCCGCTCGCCTGGTCGCTGACAACGACGGTGCCGTGCATGCTGGCGTGGATGTTGCAGTGGTACCTGTAGGTGCCGGCCTTCGCGAAGGTCACGGAGAAGGTGCCGTTCGGCGCGATCGTATTGGAGTCGAAGCTCTGGGCCTGCCCGGTATCGGATGTGACCGTGTGCGAGACGGTGTCATGGTTGGTCCAGGTGACCGTTCCCCCGGGCTTCACCGAGATCGTCGCCGGGAAGGCGATGCCTTTGATATCGGCGGCCGTGGCCGCGCCGCCGGCCGGCGAGGCGGTGAGCGTGACGCCGACCGGCGCGCCGGCTGAGGAGGAACTGCCTGCGTTGCTCTTCGATGCGTTGTTGTTGCTCGATGCGCAGGCCGCGGTGAAGGCCGCGGTCAACAGCATCGCCGGAAGCAGAGCACGTAGCGTGAATCTGGCGTTCATGGCGTTCATGGCGTTCATCGATTCCCTGGACGGTGAAATCTGGTGCTGCCGTCGTTATTCATACGCTCTTTCGCCTGCTGCGGATGTATCGCGGCGCGTGATCGCCCGTCGAACGCATGGTCAGAGGCGGGCGGCGGTTTCTATACTTGCCTGAAGGGGGCGCGAAGACAGCATGCCGATCGACGCGCGGCACCTGCGGCGGCACCTCGACGACCTGATCGGCCGGATCGCCTTCCTGCGGCCACTGCAGCCAGACAATCCCTCGTACCGGCTCTGGCTGGGCGATGTGATCGAAGTGGTAAACCTGCAGTGGGGTGTGCAGAGCCGCCAGATGCTGCAACTGCGCGCCGCCATCGGCCGCGGCGGGCGGCAGCCGGATGGCGAGACGCCCGAGGAGCGGGCCAGCGTCTACCGGGAGCGCCTTGACGACATCGAGGCGGTGCTGGGCAGCTTCGTGCGTGGCATCGCCGAGCCGGTGCAGTTCTTCGAGAATGGAGACGGCCGCTGAGGCCGGCAAGGCTTCGCACGACGACGTTCGCCCGTGCCACCGGATCGGCACGGGCAGGAAAGGAAGGCGAGGATGGGCGAGGAGGTCGATAAGCGCGTGATGGATGGCGCGGATGCGCTTGTGGCCGCGTTCGACGCACTGCGCGAGGCGAAGCTCGCGCTCGACGATGTGCGCCTCTCCTCGCCCGTCGAGGCGCAGCGCAATCAGGGCTTCTCGCAGGCGTCAAACCGCGTCGAAGGCGCGGCGAAAAAGGGCGAAGAGGCGCTGCGCAAATGCATCGTCGCGGCCAGCGCCAGCCGCAGCCCCGGGCACTTTCAGTGTTACCGCCAGGCGGATGGCCGGCTGGCCAGCGCCCGCTCCGAGCTGCGCGGCGCCGCCCGCGAAGACGACCCATCGAGCAAGGCGGCGCGCCTCAGCGTGGCCGTTGCGCTGATCGAGCAGGGTCTGGACGCGAGCAAAGACCTGATCTTCGGCGACCCGTCCGCGTACGCCTCGCGCCCGCCGGGCAACGGCGCCGACGAAGGCACCGCGCTGTTCACACGCGGCATCCCGCGCCCGGGTGGTTGACCCGCTGCACCTCCGCGGCGCCGCTGGCTCCGCCCTGCGGGGTTCGCACCAGCGGCAGCCAGGGCAACAAGAACCTTGCCGGCTGCCGGAACGCAGGTCGCGTGCATCGAGGCAACGCTTCGGTCAGGCCAGGGACGGAGGGTGCTGCAAGGCGAACGCCGCGAGCCGTGCAGCGCGTTGCTATAATCGGGCGTCGGTGTTCGGTCCTCACCGGGCGTGGTGAGGCATCCCGGCGGATCAGCGTCTGTTGGAGCCCCGTATGCGCAATATCCTCGCGCTCGCGGCGTTCGCTTGCCTCGGACTGATCGCCGCGCGGCCCGGCCGCGCCGGCGCACAGAACGCGGTGACGGTGGGCTATCCCGCTGGCTGGAACCTGGTGGCCGCCCCGGAGGGAACGAGCTTCGCGGCGGCGCTGGGCCCGCTGTATACGCTGCAAAGCGGAGATACGGCCTATCGTCGCAGTGCGCCGACGGCGGCCGTACAGGCCGCGTTTGGCTACTGGGCATACTTCCCGCAACCGAGCGTCGTGCTGCTTACCGGGCCGAGTCCCGCCTCACTGTCCGTTGTATTGCCGCCTCGTCAGTACGTCATGATCGGTGACCCGAGCCTGCAGCCCGTAGCCGTGTCACCGGGCGCCGACCTGTTGCTGACCTACGATGCCACCAGCCATACGTACGCCGCGGCAACGTCGTTGGTGGCCGGACAGGGCGCCTGGGCATACAGTGATCGCGGGGTCACGCTCACGCTGACGATCTTGACGCCGCCGCTGCCGCCGCCCGTACCCGCGGCTTCGCCGGTTGCCGCTCCGCTGGCGACGCCTGCCGGCTCGCCGGTGGCACGGACGCCGGCGGCGCCGCAAGGTCTCCGTGCCACGGTGCTTGACTCCACTCGGGTACGCCTGGACTGGCAGCCGAGCATCGGCGCCACCGGCTATGTCGTGCTCGACGAATTCGACCGGCACCAGATCGCGGCGCTTCCTCACGACGCGATCAGCTATACCCTCGTCAACCTCGATCCGGATACGCGCTACTGCGTCACGATCTACGCCTACAACGCCGCCGGCCCATCAGCGCTGAGCGATGAGGTGTGTGCGCAAACGCCGGCGCTCGCGCTGGTGCTGCAACACACACCTCGCGGGAATGTGTGACAATCGACGGGCCGCCGTGCAGGGCGTTCCGGCCCGCATCCCCCGGATCGCCGGCGGTTCAGCGCTGACCCTCGCCCGATGCCGCAAGGAGCCGTCGCCGCAGTGGCCGCATCGTTCCCAGGAGAAAACGCCGAGCCGGCCGCTGGCCCGCCGGCAGTGCGACCGGACCGCGATATGCTGCCGGCGGCGCAGCTGGAACCGAGCCCGCCGAGCGGGCGACGCGTCCGCTCGCGCCGCCCGCGTATCGGCTCGACGGACGTGCTGGCCGGGGCGATGTGGCTCGTAGTGGTGCTTGTCGTCGTCAGCGTCGCGACGCGGGGCGTACCCTTCGTCGGCAGACAGCGCCACCACGCGATTCCGGACGCCGCAAACGTTACCGCGAGCGCGACGCCGGCGGGCGCCGCCGGAACCGCAACCGCGCATCCGCTTCCGTCCCCCGCGGGCAGCGTCGGCGCAGCGCCCGGCCTGGCGGTGGATGTGCCTGCTGCCGCGTTGATTCGCCCCGCCGCCGCCATCGTGCAGCGTGTGGATCTGCCGGATGCGGCAGGCGGTCCCGGTACAATTGTGCTGTACAGCAGCGCCGCGGGCATCGACGGCTGTACGCATCCGTACATCGACGTCTTCCGGCCGGCGGCCGATGGGTCGTGGAAGCCGGTTTGGGACGTGACGAGTTCAGCGGCGCCCGATGCCCCGTTGATCGGCGCGGTGAACCGGACGGAGGACGGCTGTTTTCCCCGCGTCTCGGCGTTTGCCGTGCGTTCGCTGGATGCCGGCAACCCCGGTCTGATCGTGGCAGTGATGGCATCAGACGGGTCGCAGCGGCTCGTGGTCGTCGCACTCGAGCCTGCCCGCTCGCCGGCCGTGATCTCGTCCCTCAACCTCGCGCCCGGATTGTCGCTGAGCGTGCGCGACGCCTCACCGCTCGCGATCGAAGCGACCGAACCGTTGAACACGCCGGCGTCAGCGGGCAGCGGGCCGTGGGCCGGCGAGCCTATCGGTCGTCTTACCGAAACGTTGCAGTGGCGGGAGGGCTCGCTGACGGATTCCGGCTGGGTGGCCACGCTCAACTGTCTCACCGGTCCGCTTGCGACGCGACCATCCGGCGCCACGCCGCTGCTGATCTTTCACTGTCCGGACGGCAGCCACTATGCGGCGGCCGCGATCGACGCCGAGAGCGTGCTCGCGGACGGCTTCTCGGTCGGCGACCTGCGCGTGGGCGACGAGGTCCAGGTTGCACTTGCCACGACGCAGGCGCCGCAAGCGCCGCCTGTCGCTGCCCGAGTCAGCTCAGCCGCGGCCGTGTCGCGGCGACTCGCGGCACTGGCGCCTGCCGTTGCTGCGCAGGCCAGTGCTACGCCCGCCCGCTTGCGCACGGCCACGCCGGTGCTCGCACCGACGTCTCCGCCTGTCATCGCTGCCTCGGGCTCCTCGCCGCGTGAGGCGATCAGCGACCCTGCCGCCGTCGCGCCCGCGTCCGCTCCGCCGTTGCCGACGCAAGCGCCATTGCTGACTGCTCCGATCCAGCCGCCTCCAACGCAGACGCCTGCGGCGACGGTCTTGCCGATCCGGGCCACAGCGCCGGCGCGGCCCGTGCCCCCGCAGCCAACGCCGTTTGCGGCGCCACGGCCGGTGCCGCCGCAGCCGCAGTAGCGCTGCCGCTCGTCAATCCTGCGGGCGCGTCCAGCCGGCTGGGCGGTCGCCGAACGGGCCAGCGTTACGATACGGTGGCGGCGAGCCACCGCTGCGAAATATCGCACGGTGGACGCATTGCAACTCTCGTGATACAGTTGCCCACGCCGAACATAAATCAACCCGGCGAGGCAAGGGCGCCGTGGGCGCGGCCGGGCAGGAGTCGCTGCTTCTTGAATAAGACACGGAAAGTTGGGCTCGCCAAGCGGCGCAAGCGTATCGTGAAGCTGCATGGCATGGAAAAGCGCCCGGCAGTTCCTCAGAAAGGCCCACGTTCGGAAAAGACGCATGCGGCGCCAGTTCCAACCCTCGCCCTGACACCGCTCCCCCGTCGTTAGCCGCATTCCCCGCGCGCCTCCGCTGCGCTGACCGCGAGCAGCGACTCTGGTGGCGACCCAGGTATCCTGACGCGCAACTCTCCGCGCCCGGGGCCAAGCGCGGCCCACAGGCGTACTGCACTGCAACAGCGTGGAGGTGATGTGGTGGCTGACCTGGATCATCCCGTTTCGACTGCTCCGTGCGTGCATCGTTGGCGTATCGGCGCACCGCATGGCGAGTCGTGTCTCGGCACGTGTTCGCTCTGCGGCACCGTGCGCTCGTTCACCAACGAGCGCCGGCCGTTCGGACAGCCTAATAAGAACCGTCGCCCGGCGCCGTCGGTGCCGCCGGTGCTGCTGCACAAGCTGACGGGTACCGTAAATGGCGCCGGCTTCCTCAGCGTCGCCGAGGCCGCACACCGCGAATTACTGGCTGAGTAGCGCGCCCCCTTTTCCTGACAATCTCTTCCGCGCCCATTCCCGGGCTCGCAGCAGGCTGCCGTCAGCACTGCGCTATGCTGTGCGTGGCGATGTCCGCGACATGGTGCCGGGAGAGCGCTTCGTGTCCGATGCCCGGTCCGCGCTGAAGCAGGCTGCCGCTGTCGCCGCCGTGCGTGCCGAGGTACGCGACGGCATGCGCCTCGGCCTGGGCACGGGCAGCACCGCGTTCTTCGTGCTGGAAGAGCTGGCCCGCCGCGTGCGCGAGGAAGGATTGCGCGTCAGCGGCGTGCCCACCTCGCGTGAGACCGCGCGGCTCGCACACGAGCGGGGCATAGCTCTCACTGATTTAGACGGACCGCTGGATGTCGCGATCGACGGTGCGGACGAGATCGGCCCGCGCCGCGCCCTGACCAAGGGCGGCGGGGGCGCGATGACGCGTGAGAAGTGCGTCGCGCTGGCTGCGCGGCGCTTCGTCGTCGTGGCGGACGTCTCGAAGCTGGTGCGCCGCCTGAGCTGGCCCGTGCCGATCGAGGTGCTGCCGTTTGCCGAGGGGCTCGTGCTGCGGGCGCTGGGCGAGCGCTTCGCCGGCGCTGAGCCGGCGCTGCGCCTGCGCGAGGGCACGCCGTTCCTCACCGACAACGGCAATCACATCATCGACCTCGGCTTCCGCGCCGCACGTCCGCATCCGGCGCAGCTCGCGCGAGCGCTCAAGCAGATGACCGGCGTGGTCGAGCACGGATTGTTCGTGGGTATGCAGCCGGTCGTCTATGTCGCGGGAGAGGCCGGCGTGCGGGTGATCGGCTGAGACTTCGGCTCAGCCGGACCGCACCTGGACGGCCGCCCGACTGGCGGGCATGGCAGCAGGGGTGGCGACGGTGTACGGCCCTTCCGGCAGGATGGCGATGCTCGCGTCCGGCTGCCGCGCCAGCAGCGTCTGCAGCGTCGCTTCGACCGAGTTTGCCGGTTCGAAGTGCGCGCCGCGGATCTGCGCGGCGCTCAGCCCGCCGCAGAAGGCGTAGACGCGGGCCTTCTCCTGCACGATCGCCTGGATCTGCGCCTGCCACTGATCCGGTGTCGTCGCCGCGCCGTCGTGCAGCAAGCCGAACAGCTCGTGGTGGCCGCGCGCCGCGGACAGGATGGCTCCGTAGCTGCCGTGGCTGGGGATACCGTCGCGGCACTCGGCCGCGAGCACGATGCTGCCGCCCGGCCGCACGATCCGCGCCGCCGCCGAGAGTCCCTTGATCGCCTGATACAGATTCTGGTCCAGCGGATAGCCGCCGTTGGTCGTGACGACGATGTCGTACGCATGCGGCACCGCCCGCTCCTGCGCCCGCGCGACGAAGGCGCAGCCGGCCGCGTGCGCGGCGTAGCCTTCGGCGGCGAAGACGCCGGTAATCGCCCCCTGCTTGTTCACCGTGACGTCGAGCGTGAAGGTCGGCGGGGCGAGCGCCACGACCTCGCGCACGAGCTGCTGCACGGGGTTGTGCGTGATGCTGCCCCAGGTCGCGCTTGGGTCGCCGATGCGCGTACGGTCGTGCGCGAACAGCACCGTGTCCAGGCCGGCGACGCCGGGGCAGACGCCCTTCGGCCCGCCGCTGTAGCCCGCGAAGAAGTGCGGCTCGATCAACCCCACGACGATGCGCACGCCGGCATCAACGTAGCGACGCGCCAGCAACGCCGGGGCGCCCTGCGACGTGGTGCCGAGCTGTACCAGCGAGGCGTCGTCGCGGGCGTCATGGTTGATGACCTCGTAGCGGCGCAATATCTCGGCGCCGAGCATGCGCTCCAGTTCGACGGGTGTGTTGGCGCGGTGCGTGCCCGTGCCGCTCAGCAAGGTCAGCCGCTGTGGTCCGAAACCGAGTGCTTCCAGCTCCGCGAGCACGACGGGCACGACGCGCTGGCTTGGAAAGGCGCGCGTCACGTCCGGAAAGACGAGCACCGCACGACTGCCGCCATGCACCAGATCGGCCAGCGGCGGCCCGGTGAGCGGGCTGCGCAGCCCGGCCAGCACTGCGCCGCGCTCGTCCGGGACGCCGGCGACCGGCGAAGACTCGATCACGACGGCCTGTTCAGGCGCCTCGATCTCCAATCCGCTTTCGCCGTAGGCAAGCCGCACGCGCATCGTGCCAGTCCTTTCGTCGCTGCTCGCGAACTCTCCCGATCTGTACTGTACGCCCTCCTGCTGCGAAGTCGCCCGCCGGCGCGCCCGCTGCTCTCCGCCTACTCACGGCGGTCGATGGCGGCGCTTGCCCTGAACACGGACAATGAAGCCAGGATGCCTGCCTCATGACGCGCGAAGGGCAGACGCGTCGGCCGGCGCAACCGGGAGAGCCAGCACGGCTCATTGGACTGCAGCGATAGCAGGCCCACGTTGACGGACGGAGCCGGAATGCGCGTCTTGACGGTCAACACCGGCTCATCCAGCGTGAAGGCCGGCCTGTTCGACATGCATGACGGCGAGCGGCTGGTGCTGTCCGCGCTCGGCGAACGCATCGGCGCTGCCGACGCGCGGCTCGAGTTGCGGGACGCCGCCGGAAAGGTGTTGCGCCAGCAGCAGGGCGATATCGCCGACCACGCCGCGGCGCTGCGGCAGCTCTTCAACTGGCTTCAGGAGCTGGGGCCGGAGACGGCGCTGGAAGCGATCGGCCATCGCGTGGTCCACGGCGGGGCGCGCTTTGTGCAACCAACGCGGGTGAGCGTGGACGTGCTCGCGCAGTTGCGCAAACTCACCGCCATCGATCCTGATCATCTGCCGCAGGCGATCGCGGGCATGCAGATCGCGCTGGAAGCGTATCCGCCGCTGCCGCAGGTTGCCTGCTTCGACACGGCTTTCCACCGCGATAAACCGCGCGTGGCGACGCTGTACGCGTTGCCGCATGACGCGCTTGACAGCGGTATCGTGCGCTACGGCTTCCACGGCCTGTCGTATGAATACGTGCTTGGCCGGCTTCGCGCCGAGGCGCCCGCCGCGGCGAACGGCCGGCTGATCATCGCACACCTGGGCAGCGGCGCCAGCATGGCGGCAGTGCGCGACGGCGTGAGCATCGACACGACGATGGGCTTCAGTCCCACCGGCGGTCTGATGATGGGTACGCGCAGCGGCGACATCGATCCCGGTGTGCTGCTGTATCTGCTGCGAGAACGCGGGCTCTCGGCGGATGGACTCAGCGAACTGGTTAACGCGCGTGCGGGCCTGCTCGGCGTCTCGGGCACGAGCGCCGATTTACGCGATCTGCTCGCCCGCGAGGGTTCCGACGCGCGGGCCGCCGATGCCGTCGGCCTCTTCTGCTATCAGGCGCGCAAGTTTCTCGGTGCTCTGGCGGCGGTGCTTGGCGGGCTCGACAGCCTCGTGTTCACGGGCGGCATCGGCGAACACGCCGCGCCGATTCGATCGCGCATCTGCGCCGGCCTCGAGTTCCTCGGGCTGCAGATCGATGAGCGGCGCAACGCGGAGCATGCGCCAATCATCTCTGCCGAACACAGCCGGGTCATGGTTCGTGTGATCCCCACCGATGAGGCGCTGATGATCGCCCGCCACACGTACCGGCTGCTGACTGAGACAGGAGCATCCGATGTTCAGCTTTGACGCGGCAATCTCCAGCGCGGTCCGCAGCGACGGCGCGGCGTCCACGCCCGCGACAGCGACGCCGGCGCGCGGCGAGGCGGCCAACGCGCTGTCCGACGACCTGCTCGACCGTATGCAGCGCTACTGGTCGGCGGCGAACTATCTCACGATCGGGCAGATCTATTTGCAGGAGAATCCACTGCTGCGCGAGGCGTTGCGGCCGGAACAGATTAAGCCGCGGCTGCTCGGGCACTGGGGCACCTCTCCGGGGCTCAGCTTCATCTATGTCCAGCTCAACCGGTTGATCCGCGAGCACGACGCGAACGTGATCTATCTCGCCGGGCCCGGCCACGGCGGGCCGGCGCTGCTGGCCAACGTCTATCTCGAAGGGACGTATTCGCAGATCTACCCCGAGGTTTCGCTGGATGCGGCCGGCATGCGCCGGCTCTTCCGCCAGTTCTCGACGCCGGGCGGCGTGCCCAGCCACGTCAGCGTGCCCACGCCCGGCTCGATCCACGAAGGCGGCGAGTTGGGCTACGTGTTGATGCACGCCTTCGGCGCCGCCTTCGATAACCCCGATCTGCTGGCGGTCGCGGTGATCGGCGACGGCGAAGCGGAGACGGGGCCGCTCGCCGGCTCGTGGAAGGGTGTCAGCTTTCTGAACCCGGTGCGCGACGGCGCGGTGCTGCCCATCCTTCACCTGAATGGCTACAAGATCAGCGGTCCCACGGTGCTCGCCCGCGCCAGCGACGACGAGGTACGCGCACAGATCGAAGGGCACGGCTACGAGGTACACTTCGTCGAGGGCGACGACCCTGCGACGATGTTCCGCGCCTTCGCCGCCACGCTGGAGACCTGCTACCTGCGCATCCGCGCGATTCAGCAGCAGGCGCGCGGGCGCGGCTTTGCCGGCCGGCCACGCTGGCCCGCGATCGTGCTGCGCTCGCCCAAGGGCTGGACGGGGCCGCGGGAGCTGGACGGCACGCCGATCGCCGGCACGTTTCGCGCCCATCAGGTGCCGCTGGCGGACGTGAGCACCGACCCTGAACAGCTTCGCATGCTGGAGGCCTGGCTGCACGGCTACCATCCGGAGCAGCTTTTTGACGAGAACGGCCGCCTGGCCGCGGAGCTGGCCGCGCTTGCGCCCGAGGGCGACCGGCGCATGGGCGCGAACCCGCACGCCAACGGCGGCAAGCTGCTGCGCGCGCTCGATATTCCCGACTTCACGGACTACGCGGCGCCGGTGACGCGGCCTGCGACGGAGCGGCTGGAGTCAACACGGCGCTTCGGAGAGATGGTGCGCGATATCTTCACGCGCAACGCGCGCCAGCAGACCTTCCGCCTCTTCTGCCCGGATGAAACCAACTCCAACCGTCTGAACGCGGTGTTTGAGGTCGAGAACCGTTGCTTTGTCGAGCCGACGATCGCGATCGACGATCATCTCTCGCCCGACGGCCGCGTGATGGAGGTCTTGAGCGAGCACAACTGCGAGGGCTGGCTCGAAGGCTACCTGCTCAGCGGCCGCCACGGCCTGTACGTGACCTATGAGTCGTTTGCGATGGTTTCCGCCTCGATGACCGTGCAGCACACGAAGTGGCTGGAGGAGGCCACGCGGCTGCCCTGGCGCGAGCCGGTCGCTTCGCTCAACATCCTTCTGACCTCGACCTGCTGGCGCAACGACCACAACGGCTTCAGCCATCAGGGGCCGGGCCTGATCGACGTGATGCTGTCGAAGCGCGGCAGCGTGGCCCGCATCTACCTGCCCCCGGACGCAAACTGCCTGCTCTCCGTTGCCGACCACTGCCTGCGCAGCCGCGACTACGTGAATCTGATCGTGATCGACAAGCAGCCGCAGTTGCAGTGGCTGAACATGGACGCGGCGCGCGAGCACTGCGCCCGCGGCGCCTCGATCTGGGAGTGGGCGAGCAACGCGGGCGAGGAAGAGCCGGACGTCGTGCTCGCCTGCGCCGGCGACATTCCCACGCTCGAAACCGTAGCCGCCGCCGATTGGCTGCGCCAACGTCTGCCCGAGCTGCGCGTGCGCGTGGTCAATGTAGTGGATTTAATGGCGTTGTTCACGCGCGAGGCGCACCCGCACGGCATGGACGCAACCCGCTTCGTTGAACTGTTCACCGCCAGCAAGCCCGTCGTCTTTGCCTTTCATGGCTATCAGCGCGCGGTGCACCAGATCGTGCATGGGCATGTGAACGCCGAGCGCTTTCACGTACGCGGCTTCAACGAGCAAGGCACCACGACGACGCCGTTCGACATGGTGATGCTGAACGGCATGAGCCGCTACCATCTGGCGGCGGAGGCGCTGCGCCGAACGACGCGCCTGCACGAGCGCGCGGCTGCGCTGATCGCCGAGTGCAGCAGCCTGATGCAGAAGGCGACCGCCTACTCACGGGAGCACTTCGAAGATCCGCCGGAGATCCGCGACTGGACGTGGGGCGCGAGCTGAGCCGGCCAGCGGCCCTCATCCTCACCCCCATCCCCTGCATTGGAAGTCTCCGACGATTGCGCTGCGCTCTGGCCCCCAATCCTGGAGGGAAGGAGGCGATCCTGGGTAGTGCATTCCATAACCGGCGCGGTTAACCCGACGCGCCCGCGGATCGCTCCAACCCGGGATCGCCCCTCGCCCAGGATTGGGAGAGGGGACGGGGGTGAGGGCCGAAAGCCGCGGGCTACGGCACCAGCACGGCGCGCGTCACCTCGGTTTGCTTGCCGCTCCACTCGGCCAGCGGGAAGGCCTCGTTGATCTGTGCCAGCGGGAAACGGTGCGAGATCATCTCCTCAAACGGGTAACGCCCCCGCGCCCGCACCAGGAAATCGAGCGCGAGCGGCAGGATGCTGGGGCGGTACATGGCCGAACCGAGGATCTTCTTGCCGCGCAACAGCTGCGACGGCTGGATCGTCGCCGTGCTGTCCGGCACGATGTTGCCGATCTCGACGAAGGTGCCGCCGTTGCGCAGCATGGCGATACCCTCCGCCATCAGCGAGGCCAGTCCCACCAGCTCGAGGACGAGGTCGGCGCCGCGCCCCTCGGTCAGCGCCCGCACGCGCTGGATGCGGTCTTCGGCGGCCTCGTAGTCGGCGATGTTGACGGTTTCATCGGCGCCGAAGCGCTGCGCCAGCGCCAGGCGGTGCGGCATGCGATCGAGCACGATCACACGCTCGGCGCCCATGTCCTTCGCCATCGCCGTGGCTGAGAGGCCGAGCCCGCCGGCGCCCTGGATCACCACCTGCTGCCCTTCGCCGCAGCCGGCTGCGGTCAAGCCCTGGGTCACCGTGCCCAGCGCACAGTTGACCGGGCCGAGCACGTCGTCGGACAGCTCGTCGGGCACACGGAAGATGGGATGATTGGGCGGCAGATAGTAGTAGTCGGCGTAGGTGCCGACAAAGTGCGGGAACTCGCTCACCGAGCGGTAGGCGCCGCCGTTGGGGCAGAAGTTCACATCGCCGCGCAGGCAGAGATGGCAACGGCCGCAGGGGAAGATCGCCGAGTGAACGACGCGGTCGCCCTCGCGCAGCGGCGTGCCGACCGAATCGGTAGTCACACCCTTGCCGAGCTTGAACACGCGCCCGGTGCCCTCGTGGCCGAGCGCCCGCCCGCCGGCCGGCAGCGGGATCGCCGCCTGATCGCCGCGCCAGGTGTGCAGATCGGAGCCGCAGATACCGGCCTGCGACATCTGCAGCAGCACGGCGCCTGGCTCCGGTTCGGGGACCGGATACTCTTCCAGCACGAATGGTTTGCCGTACGCTTTGATGACCGCCACGCGCCCGTTCATCGGCCGTCCTCCTCTTCGCTGCTGTCGGCTTCGCTTCCCAGCCCCCGCAACTGCCGGCTGGATCAGTGTATGCGCCCGCGCGGGGCACCTAACCCCGATTTGCCTTGCGGCAAATCTCCCTTCCCGACACGGGAAGGGTTCGGGCTGAGGACGATCGGGTGGTTGGGAGATCATCGCATCGCGTGTCCCATAAGGACACCAGCCCCGCCGCCGTCTGGCGCCGCTGGGAGCGCTCCGGAAGTCCCTTTCCGTCTCGGGAAGGGACAGACCTGGCTTCAGCCAGGTCAGGGTTAGGTGCCGCGCGGGCGCATACGCGCAGAACCTCCCCAGCCCTGGCCTAGCTGCCCTTCCACGCAGGCGACCGCTTCTCTGCGAAGGCCCGCGGCCCCTCGATGCGATCCGCGGACGCCATATGTGCCTGGGCGTTGTCGTAGGAGCGGCGCAGCGCGGACTCCAGCGGCAGATCGAGCCCGGTCATCGCCGCCTCTTTCGAGGCGCGTACGGCGAGCGGCGCGCACTGCAGGATCTCGGCGGCCCAGCGCTCGGCCGCGGGCAAAAGTTGCGCCGCCGGCACGACCTCGTTCACCAGCCCCCAGCGGTGCGCTTCCGGCGCCTCGATCGATTTGCCGGTGAGAATCATGCCCATGGCGATCGTCAGCGGGATCTTGCGCGGCAGGCGATGCACGCCGCCGGCGCCGGCGATCAGACCGACGCGCGGCTCGGGCAGACCAAAGCGCGCGTGCTCGGCGGCGATCACGATGTCACACGCGAGCGCCATCTCACAGCCGCCGCCCATCGCCCAGCCGTTCACCGCGGCGATCAGCGGCTTGAACAGGTCGAAGCGGCTGGTGATGCCGCCGAAGCCGCCCCTGAGCGGCGGGCGCGGACCGGAGAACTGGCCCGGATTCTGCGCCGTGAACTTGAGATCGTTGCCGGCGGAGAAGGCGCGGTCGCCCGCACCGGTCAGAATCGCCACCCAGGCGTCCGGGTCCGCGGCGAAGCCGTCCCAGATCGCGCTCAGCTCCTCGCTCGCCGGCGGATGCAGTGCGTTCATCACTTCGGGCCAGTTGATCGTGACATAAGCGACATGTCCGCGCTTCTCGTAGGTCGCGTATTGATAGGCCATACACCGTCTCCCTGTCGCCGTCCGCGCCGCGGCGGCCCGCCGCCATCGAGAGTATTGAGCAGAACGCGCACGCCGTCCACCGTCGCCGCCGGCGCAGCGGTCCGCTCCGTCGCCGCCGCGCTGCTCAGGGTGCGGGAGGTTGCTCGCAATGTTGTATCATTGTCGGCAGCAGCCCGAACCGCCGCATGCAGGTATGTGACATTTGCGTGACGCTGGGTCGTCAAAGCAGATACAGTCGGTCAACAGAGCCATCGCTCTGCTGCGCGCGTTGTCAGGCGCTGAGTCGCTGCCCCTGTCAGAACTCGCTCAAATCGTGGGCGTCCACGCGTCTACCGCCCATCATCTCGTGCAAACCCTGGTTGCCGAGCATTTTGTCAGCCAGGATCCCATCTCCAGACGCTACGCGCTTGGTCCGGCGCTGCTGACGATCCTCCCGCCTTCAGACCGCATCTCGATGCTGACGCGCATTTTGCGTGAGCCGATGAGCGCCTGCGCTGCCTGCAGCGGCTTCGATGTCTGGGCCGCGGTGCTGCAAGACGATCGTGTGCACTACATCGCCCGCGTGCCCGCACGGCACCCGCAGCGCATCGAGGTGCCGCTCTTGAGCACGCAGCCGGCATACTGCGTTTCGCCGGGCCGCGTGTTGCTCTCCGCCTTCGATCGGCCGACCGTGCTCGAAATACTCAGCCATCACCCCATCCGCCAGTACACGGCCACGACGCGTACGGACATGGGCGAGATTCTCGAAGCGATCGATGCGGCGCGAATCAATGGCTACAGCGAGGTGGCCGGCGAGCACCTGCCGGATACGCGCGACATCGCCGTGCCGGTGCGCGGCGAGGGCGGGACCGTGATCGCGGCGCTCAGCATCGGCGAGAAGGCCGGCCTGTTCACGGAAGAACGGCGCCGGCCGTTGCTTTCCTGCCTGCAGGCCGCGGCGCTGGCCGCGGAGACGCTGCTCGGCGGCAGCGTCAACCCGGAGGCTCGCTCGCGATAACGCCCTCGGCCTCCAGCGCTGCCAGTTCGTTGTCGCTCATGCCCAGAATGCCGCCCAGCACTTCGCGGTTGTGTTCGCCCAGACCCGGCGCGGGCAGGCGATAGCTGGCCGGCGTGGCGCTCAAGTGCGCGGGCAGGCCGGGGAAGACGAACGTGCCGGCATCGGGATGCGTAATCGGCACGTAGAAGCCGCGCGCCGCCAGGTGTTCATTCTCGACCAGCTCCTGCGCGTCGAAGACGGCAACGGCGGCGATCCCGGCCCGCTGCAGCGTCTGCATGACCTCGGCGTGATCGCGTGTTGCCGTCCAGTCGTTGATGGCGGCGTCGAGGGCGTCGTGCCGATCGATGCGCTCGTCGAGCCGCAGACAGGCGAGCGCATCATCGAAGCCGGCCAGTGCACAGAGCGCCTGCCATTCCGCGTCGCTCGTCACGCTGATCGCGATCCAGCGGTCATTTGAAGTCTGCGACGCTCTCCCCTCGGCTGCGCGCGAGGGACCCCCGGGTCCGGCGCACGGGTAGCAGCCCTGCGGCGCGTAGAAGGGATGGCGGTTGCCGCGCCGCGGGGCGTCGGCGCCGCGCACCTGCGCCGCCAGCAGCTCCTCGCCGATGAAGTCGATCATGCCTTCGACCTGCGCCAGCTCAATCGCCTGGCCGCGATGCTCGGGGTCGGCCGCGCGGTCCCACAGCGCGATCGTGATCGCGGCTGCGGCGTGCAGCGCGGCGACGGGATCGGCCCAGGCGACGCCGGACTTGTAGGGCCCGCCGTCCGCGTAGCCCATCAGGCTGGACAGTCCGGCGGCCGGCTCGATCATCGTGCCGAGCGCCACCCAGTCGCGCGCCGGCCCGGTCCAGCCGAAGCCCGGCATGCCGATGTAGATGATGCCCGGATTCAGCGCGCTGAGCCGGTCGTAGCCGAGGCGGAGCTGAGGCATTACGCGTGGGCTGTAGTTCTCCAGCACGACATCGGCCGTCTCGACCAGCCGCTCGAACAGCGCTTTGCCCGCTGGCGTATCCAGTTGCAGCGTGATCGCCCGCTTGTTGCGGTTGAACTTGTTGAACATCCCTTCGCGGTTCCACGGCCGCGCGCCCGCCTTGCCTTGCGGATAGCGGCCAGTGCGTTGCGCGTACAGCTCGCTCACGTCCTTCTGGCCGCGCGACCAGGTCGCTTCCACGCGGATCACGTCGGCGCCCAAATCGCCGAGGATGCGGCCGGCGAGCGGCCCCGCCCAGACGCGCGAAAGATCCAGCACGCGCACGCCGTCCAGCGCCATCGGCTGCTCAGGCATCGCCGCCCTCCGCGCTGATTTGCGCCTGGCGCAGCGCGTCGAGATGCCTGATGCCCTGCTCGCCGAGCGTCGCCGCCGTGTCCGCGCCGGCTCGTGGCGGCGGCTTCTGTTGCCATTCGTGACGTGAGAGCCGGAACGGCGGGCCCGGATAGCGCAGCGCTCTGCCCGCGACTTCGACCGTCTCCCAAAACTCGCGGGCGGCGAGATGCCGGTCTTGCAGCAGTTCCAGCATGCCGGGCACCGGCCCGACCGGGACGCGCACCTCCTGGCCGAGCGTGACGATCTCCTCGACCGTGTGCTCCAGCAGCCAGGGCAGAATCTCCGCATCGAACGCCGCAAAGTGCTCCAGGCGGTCGAGGCCGGTGGCGAAGCGCGGGTCGGCCAGCAGGTGCGCCATGCCGATGACTGAGAGGAAGCGCTCGGTGGAGAGATCGCCCGCGGCGCTCAGCGCGATGTAGCCGTCTTTGCAGGGGTAGATCGTGATTGGGTGGGCGGAGCTGTACTTATTGCCGATGCGCCGCTCGATTGTGCCGGTGTGCGTCCACTTCACCGAGGTCCACTGGTGCATGCTCGCCATCGCCTCCATGTGCGAGACGTCGATCGTCTGGCCGGCGCCGCTGCGTGCGCGGTAGCGCAGTGCGGCCATCGCGGCGATGAAGCCGTACGTGCCGGCGGCGTATTCCGGCTGCCGGCCGGCGCCCTGCAGCGGCTCCCGGTCCGGCTCGCCGGTCACGAACATCTGGCCGCCGGCAGCGTAGTCGGTGAACGGCGTCGAACGGTAGCCGCGGTACGGCCCGGTGAGGCCGAAGGGCGAGATGTAGAGCTTTACCAAACGGTCGTGCGAGACGTCGCTTGTCGCGGGATGCAGCGGCTGCGGCGATGAGCTTTCGATCAGCACGTCGGCGCGTTCGAGCAGCCGTCGGAGCAGGTTGCGGCCGCTCGCCGTTTGCAGGTCGAGGCAGACGCCGCCCTTGCCGGTGTGCAGCCAGGCGAAGAGCGTGCTGGAGTCTCCCAGCGCCTCCCCCACCGAGCGGTTTGGATCACCGCCGGGAGGCTCGACCAGGAGCACGGTCGCGCCGAAGCCGGCGAAGAGCTTGCCGGCGTAGCCACCGGCGACCGAGCCGGCCAGTTCGATCACGAGCAGGTCTTCGAAGCGTTTGGCAGGGTCGCTTGTCATCACGTTCTTGTCGCGTCCTTACCGCGCGTCTTGCGTGCGGCCGCGCAGCCGCGGGTCGAGCGCGTCACGCAGCGCATCGCCCACGAGATTGAGCGCCAGCACCGTCAGGAAGATGGCGACACCGGGAAAGATCGCCAGCGTGGGCGCGTGGTGCGTGGCCTGCAGCGCCTTTTGCAGCATACCGCCCCAGGTCGCCGTGGGCGGCTTGATGCCGACGCCGAGGAACGACAAGCCGGCTTCGGCCAGAATCGCGAACGCCATACCCAACGAGCCCTGTACGATCACCGGCGCCAGCGTGTTGGGCAGCACGTGGCGGGCGAGGATGCGGCGCGCCGGCGCGCCCATCGCCCGCGCGGCCACGGCGAAGTCCTGGGTCTTCAGCGACAGCGTTTGGGCGCGCACCAGCCGCGCAAAGACGGGAATGCTGGTGACGCCGATCGCGATCATGATCTGGTTGATACCCTGGCCCAGCATCGCCACGATCGCCAGCGCCAGGATCAGTGCCGGAAAGGCCAGAATCGCGTCCATCAGCCGCATGATCACGCTGTCGGCGGCGCGGCCGGCATAGCCCGCGACCAGACCGAGCGGCACGCCGACGACGACGGCGATGCCCACCGAGATGAAGCCGACCGAGAGCGAGACGCGCGAGCCGAAAATCACGCGGCTGAGCACGTCGCGGCCGTTCTCGTCCGTGCCCAGCAGATGCCGTGAGGACGGCCCTTGCAGCGTGGCGAAGGGATTAATCTCGTTGGGACCGTAGGGCGCGATCAGCGGCGCGAGCACCGCGCAGACGACAACCGCCAGCAGAAACAGCGTCGCGACGCAGATCACCGGGTCGCGCAGCAGCCGTCCCGCCAGGCGCAGCAACGCCGCATCACGCAGCCGCTGGGTGGTCGGGGCGCTGAGCGCCGCGGGAGTCGCGGAAGCTGCCATCGCTACGCGTACCGGATGCGTGGGTCGAGCACGCCGTACAGCAGATCGGTGAACAGGTTGGTGAGCACGACGATCACGGCCGTAACCAGCACCACGGCCTGCACCACCGGGTAGTCGCGGATGAAGATCGCGTCCACGCCGTAGCGTCCGAAGCCCGGCAGCGCGAACACGGTTTCGATCACTACCGCGCCGCCCAGCAGCCGGCTCACCTGCAAGCCCGCCACGGTCACGACCGGCAGCAAGGCGTTGCGCAGGGCGTGCAGCAAGACCACCTTGCGCTCGGCCAGTCCCTTCGCCCGCGCCGTGCGCACGTAATCCTCGTTCAGCACCTCCAGCAGGCTCGAACGCGTCTGGCGCATCACCACGGCGGCCTGCACCGCGCCGAGGGTGAGCGCCGGCAGCAGCAGATGTCGCAGCCACTCACGCGCGCTGGAGCCGAAGCTGACATAACCCGAAGGCGGCAGCCAGTGCACCTGCACGGCGAAAACGAGGATCAGCAGGATGCCGAGCCAGAAGCTGGGCATCGCCACGCCGGCCAGTGCAAACACCGTCATCACCCGGTCCAGCAGGCTGTTGCGGCGGTAAGCGGCGACGATGCCGGTCGGCAGCGCGATCAGCAGGCTGATGATGAACGAGGCGACGGCGAGCTGCAGCGTGATCGGGAAGCGGTCGCGCAGCGCCTTCACGATCGTCTGGTGCGTCACCGCCGAGCGGCCCAGGTCGCCGGTCAGCGCGTCGCCCGCCCAGCTCAGATACTGCACCGGCAGCGGCCGGTCGAGGCCGAGGTCGTGCCGTTTGGCCTGCAACTGCTGCGGCGTGAGGCTCTGTCCGCTGGTACCGATCAGCGCGATCACGGGGTCGCCCGGCAGCAGATGGATGAAGGAGAACGCCGCGACGCTCACCAGCACGACCACCGGAACGATCGCCAGCAACCTGCCGGCAAGGTATCGCGCCATCGCTTCGCTCTACCCTGGAGCCTACCCCTGCCTCGCGCTTACGCTCGGCTGTCCCCTTCCCACAGGGGAGGGGGTTTCTCCGAGAGCTACCGCCAGGCACCGGACAACCCTTCCCCCGTGGGGAAGGGACAGGTCGCGTTAGCGACCAGGGATAGGCGCCGCCCCATCGTAGCCCTGCCCGCTAGCCGAGGTACAGCCATTTGTAGCGCTGCTTGCCCTCCGGCCCCCAGAGCGTGTTGAGGTTCTTTACCTTCGACTGTCCGGCGGCGTAGCCGGTGCCGTAGAGCACGTAGTAGTCGTAGACCTGGTCGATCGCGAGCTGCTGCACCTGGTCGTACAGCTTCTTGCGCTCGTTCTGGTTGTAGGTCTCCCGCGCTTTGGCGATCAGGTCGTCGAGCTGCTGGTTCGGCTGGTGGCCGGGATTGTAGAAGCCCTGCGAGCCGAGCACGTCGGCGGTCATGCCGTCCGGATCGACGCGGGCGGAGAAACCGGCGAGGTTGAGCGGCGCGTTCTTGAGCACGTAGTCGCGGTTGGTCAGGTCGGCGGTGGCGAGCGGCGTGATGCTGAGGTCGATGCCGGCTTTGCTCGCCATCTGCTTCCACAGCTCGGTGTGCTGCTGGTAGATCGAGGTATTGATCGTGATGATCTCGACTTTCGCGCCGTTCGGGTTCTTGCTCTGTGTCAGCTCCTGCTTCGCCGCTGTCAGGTCGAAGTCGAGCCCCTTGAGGCCGGGGTTGAACGCCCACGACGAGGCGCCCAGCGGCCCGATGCCCAGCACGCCCTTGTCGAAGAACACGGCTTTGAGGATCGCGGCCTTGTCGATCGCGTGGCCGAGGGCGCGGCGGAAGTGCACGTCGTCCAGCGGCGCCAGCGCCTGGTTGACGTACGTGCCAGACCAGCCGCCGCCCTTCACCGAAGTCACCTGGTACTTCGAGTTCTTGGAGATGTTGTCCACATCGCCCGGACTCAGCACAAAGACATCGACCGTGCCGGCGTCGAGGTTGGCCAGGCCGACCGTGGGATCGGGGACGACGTTCCAGCGCACCGAGTCGAGGTAGGGCAGCGCCGTGCCCGCGCCGTCCTTGGCCCAGTAGTTCGGGTTTTTGGTGACGGTGATGTGGTCGCTCTGCACCCACTCCTTGAAAATGTACGGCCCTGTGCCCACCGGGTTGCGGCCGTAGTCCTGGCCGTATTTCTGCGCTGCCGCCGGCGAGATGATCGCACCGCCACGGTCGCCCAGGTTGGTAAGCAGCGCGGCGTTCGGCTGCTTGAGCACGAAGGTGACGGTCGTGGGATCGACGACCTGCACGCTGTCGATCGCGCTCATCTGCGCGAAGGCCGAGGACTTGGTCGCCGGGTCGAGCACGCGGGTGGTGTTGAACTTGACCGCGTTCCCATCGAAGGGCGTGCCGTCGGTGAACTTGATGCCGCTGCGCAAGTGGAAAGTGATCTTCGTGCCCTCGGCGATCTCCCAGGACTGCGCCAGCGATTGCGTCGGGTCCAGATTGCCCTGCTGGTCGTAGTTGACCAGGTTGTCATGCATCGTCCAGAAGAACTGGTGGTCGCCGCCGCCCTGGCCGGCGTGCGGATCGAGGCTGGTGGGGTTGTCGCCGACGATCGTGACGAGGTTGCCGCCGGGCTTGCCGGGCGGGATCGCCACGGCGCTGCCGGCCGGGCGCGGGCTGCCGGCCGCCACGCTGGCGGCGGCGCTCGCCGCAGCCGTGCCCGGCGCGCCGCCCGTCGCAGGAGCCGGCGCGGCGCGCGTCGCCGTGGCCACGGCCGAGTTCTTGTTGTTGTTGCTCGAACTGCAGCCGACGAGGAAGAGCACGCCGCCGCCCAGCGCGACCACCCCGCCGCGCACGGCCTGGCGGCGCGAAAGGCGGCGGTTGAGCCACTCCGGACTGCCGACGGCATCTGCTCGCTGTCGCATCTCGCTGCCCTCCGCTCGTGCGCTCACCGCGCCGTCGCATTTCTCATTGTGAAACGATGCAGAATCTTGATGAAAGAACAGGCTGAGTTTACACTCGCTGCGAAACGGCGGTCAACGCGCTCGCAACTGAGCGGCGGGCAAGCCTCAGCTCCGGTCCGCCGTGCCACGCGATCACGGCACGGTCGGCTGACCGCCCGGCAGCGTTCGGCCGCGATCGACTACGCTGTTCGGTGCCGCCGCGCCGGCGGCGGCAAGCGCTTGCCGCCGTCGCGCACCCAAAGCCACGAGCCGGCCGGCGGAAGGACAGAGCGGATGACCTGGGAACCCGAGGTTGAGGAGATCGAGCGGCGCAAGCGGCTCGCCTATCAGATGGGCGGCGAGGAGCGCGTGCGCGACCAGCACGCACGCGGCAAACTGACGGCCCGCGAACGCATCGACGGCCTGATCGACGCCGGCAGCTGGCGCGAGCGCGGCGTGCTCGGCGGCAGCGCAACCTACGACGGCGTCGATCTGAAGGAGTTCATGCCGAAGCGCACGGTCTACGGCCTCGGCCGCATCGACGGCCGGCCGGTCGTGGTCTCCGCCGACGACTTCACCGCGCGGCCCGGCAGCGGCAGCGCCGGCGAGCGCGGCGGGCGTGGCGGCGAAGGCCTTGGCCCGCGCGGCCCCGATCAGATGGCGCTGCACTTCAAGCTGCCCTGCGTTCGCCTGATCGACGGTTTCGGCGGGGATATTCGCGCGGTGGCCGGCCTCAACCGCACGTACATCCCGGAGATGTCGATCCAGTCCACGGTGGCGATGCTGAACGAGGTGCCGCTGGCCGCGGCCGCGCTCGGCTCCGTTGCCGGCGGGCCGGCGGCGATCGCCACGGCGGCGCACTTCTCCGTAATGGTGAAGGGGCTTTCCCAGGTATTCGCCGCGGGTCCGCCGGTGGTGCGCCGCGCGCTGGGCGTAGACGTGACCAAAGAAGAGCTTGGCGGCTATCAGATCCACACGCGCAAGAGCGGCGTGATCGACAACGAAGCGGAAGACGAAGCCGACGCCTTTCGTCAGATCCGCGCCTTTCTCTCCTATCTGCCGAGCAGCGTGCATGAATTGCCGCCCGCATCGCCGTGCGACGATCCGCCCGACCGCCGCGAAGAGGCGTTGCTGTCCTTCATTCCGCGCAATCGCAACCGGCCCTACAACGTGCGCCGCCTGATCGACCTGATCGTGGATCGCGGCTCTGCTTTCGAGCTGGGCCGTTACTTCGGCGGCGCACAGGTGACGCTGTTCGCGCGCTTGCACGGCAAGCCGGTCGGCATTCTGGCCAACGATCCGCTGATCTACGGCGGCTCGATGGACGCCGCCGCCGCGCAAAAGGCGGAGAAGTTCATCGAGCTGTGTGACCAGTTCAGCCTGCCGATCGTCAATCTGGCCGATCAGCCTGGCTTCCTGATCGGCGTCGGCGCCGAATCCGCCGGCACGCTCAAGCACGGCATGCGCCTGTTCACGGCGATGGAGTATCTGCACGTTCCCTGGGCCACGGTGATCGTGCGCCGGCTGTACGGCGTGGCCGGCGCGGCGCACCAGTCGCACTCGCGCTGGAACTACCGCATCGCCTGGCCCTCCGGCGAGTGGGGCTCGCTGCCGGTCGAGGGCGGCGTGGCCGCCGCCTACCGCCGCGAGATCGAAGCTGCTGCCGACCCTGCGGCCTACGCCGCGGAGCTCGAAGCGCGGCTGGCCGCGATGCGCTCGCCCTTCCGCACCGCCGAGGCACTGAACATCGAAGACCTGGTCGATCCGCGCGACACGCGTCCGCTGCTTTGCGAGTGGGCCGACCTGGCCTACGAAAAGCGGCTGCCCACGATTCTTGGTCCGAAGACACGCGGTATGCGGCCGTAGCGGGCCGCCTATCCCTGGTTTCGCAGGCGAAACCTGTCCCTTCCCCACAGGGGAAGGGTGCGGTCCGAGTGCGAGCGATTGTCCTCGGAGAACCCCTCCCCTGTGGGGAGGGGACAGCCGGCGTGAGCCGGCAGGGGTAGGCCGGCGGGCGGTAGGATAGCCCTGAGATGCCGCTTCACGAGTGAGCGCGGCAGCGCGCGGGGGACAGAGCCTATGTCGTGGCAGGCCGAAGTCGATGAGCTGCAGCGCCGGCGCGAGCTGGCACGCCGCATGGGCGGGCCGGAGGGCGTCGCGCGACAGCACGCGAACGGCAAGCTGACCGTCCGCGAGCGGATCGAGGCGCTGGCCGATCCCGGATCGTTCCGCGAGTTCATGGGCTTGATGGGCAACAGCGAATACAACGACGGCGGCGATCTTGTCGATTTCACGCCGAAGGCCGCAGTCGAAGGGTTCTGCACGCTCGACGGGCGCAAGGTCGTGGTCAGCGCGGGCGATTTTACCGTTCGGGGAGGGTCCGGCGGCCGGCGCGAGGGCGGTAGCGGTCTGGGCATGGAGCCGCCGGCGAACCGCCGCGCCCTGGAATGGCGCCTGCCATACGTGCGCCTGCTCGACGCGGCGGGCGGCAGCGTGCGCTCGTTCGACGAGCTGGGCCGCACCTATCTGCCCGACGGCAACGTGATGTCCGCGATCGACGTGCAGCTGCTGCGCGCCGTGCCGGTCGTTTCGGCGGTGATGGGCTCGGTCGCCGGGCTGCCGGCGGTGAACGCCTGCCTGGCGCACTTCAACCTGATGGTCAAGGGCACCAGCCAGCTCTTTCCCGGCGGACCGCCGGTCGTCAAGGCGGCGTTGGGCTACGAGATCACCAAGGAAGAGCTGGGCGGCGAGCAGATCCACGTTCAGCAGAGCGGCGTCGTGGACAACCTCGCCGAGGATGAAGCGGACGCCTTCCGCCAGATCCGCCGTTTCCTCAGCTACCTGCCGCCGAGCGTCTGGGAACTGCCGCCGCGCATTGAGCCAGCCGACGATCCGTGCCGGCGCACCGAGTCGCTGCTGTCGATTGTCCCGCGCGATCGCCGCCGGGCCTACGATGCGCACGGCATCGTGAACGCCGTCGTGGATCGCGGCTCGTTCTTCGAGATCGCGCCGCGCTACGGCCGCGCCCGCATCACCGGCCTCGCCCGGCTCGACGGCTATCCGGCCGGCGTGATGGCGAACAATCCGATCTTCGGCGCCTCGACGGACGTGGCCGCCGGCGAAAAGGTCATGCGCCTGATCCAGCTCTGCGACACCTTCCATCTGCCGCTGATCTCGTTCGCCGACGAGCCGGGCTTCATGGTGGGGCTGGAGTCGGAGAAGCAGGGCATCGAGCGCGCCGGCGCACGGCTCGTAACCGTGACGTGCAGCAGCCAGATGCCGTGGACGACGGTTGTCGTC
Source organism: uncultured Chloroflexota bacterium (assembly GCA_937879875.1). Taxonomy (GTDB): domain Bacteria; phylum Chloroflexota; class Dehalococcoidia; order CAUJGQ01; family CAUJGQ01; genus CALFMN01. The sequence continues at coordinate 75,887 of CALFMN010000009.1, forward strand.
GGGCAGCTCTACGGCGTGGCGGGCCAATGTCAGCACCGGCCCAGCGGCATGTTTCGGCGCTACGCCTGGCCGTCGGCGCGCTGGGGCTCGATGCACATCGAGGGCGGCGCCGCGGCTGCCTACCGTCGCGAAATCGCCGGCGCTGCCGATCCCGAAGCGAAAAGAGCCGAAATCGAAGACCGACTCCAGGCGATCGCCTCGCCGTTTCGCACCGCCGAAGCGACGGGACAGGACATCATCGACCCGCGCGAGACGCGCCCGCTGCTCTGCGAGTTCGTCGAAGAGGCGCAGCCCATCCTGCGCAGCCAGCTCGGTCCAACCGCAGCGCCCTACCGGCCCTGATCGCCGGCCTCATCCAGTCGCGCCGCGGCCCGCGCGTATGTTACCGTCGGGGACATCCGGCCCAATGCACTGCCGTGGGACGGCGCCGCGCTCCAACGCGGCCCGATGGATGTGCCCCGTTCATGACGAGCATGACGCGCGGCTTCAGCGCCTTCCGCCATCCGAACTACCGCCTCTATTTCGGCGGCCAGTCGCTGTCGCTGGTGGGCACGTGGATCCAGACGGTCGCGCAGGCCTGGCTGGTGCTCAAGCTGACCAACTCGGCCGTCGATCTCGGCATCGTCACCGCGCTGCAGAGCATGCCGATGCTGTTCATCGGCTGGTACGGCGGCGCCTTTGCCGACCGCTTGCCCAAGCAGCGCCTCTTGATCATGACGCAGACGGCGCAGATGCTGCTGGCTTTCGCGCTCGGCGTGCTGGTCTCGACCGGCACGGTGCAGATCTGGCATGTCTATGTGCTCGCCGCATCGCTCGGCGTCGCCAACGCCTTCGATGCGCCGACGCGCCAGTCGTTCGTGATCGAGATGGTGGGCCGCGACGATTTGATGAACGCCGTCGCGCTGAACTCGATGACCTTCAACCTGGCGCGCATCATCGGTCCGGCGATTGCCGGCATCCTGATCGGCCTCGTCGGCGTGACCAGCAGCTTCTACATCAACGGCTTGTCGTTCCTGTTCGTGATCGGCGGTCTGCTGCTGATGCGGCCGAGCCAGTTCTTTGCCCTGGAAGCCACGCCGCGCGCGTCGCTGCGCCGCAGCCTGGCCGAGGGCTTCGCCTACATGCGCCATACGCCGACGGCGCTGACGATCACGGGCCTGATCGGCGTGATGGGCATGTTTGCCTTCACGTCGAACGTGCTGGTGCCGTTGTTCGCGCAGGACGTGCTGCACGTCGGCGCAACCGGCCTCGGCGTGCTCTTCTCCGCGATGGGTGTTGGCTCGTTGATCGCCGGGCTGATCGCCGCCTTTGCGCAGGAGGCCCGCTGGTCGCGGATGCTGCTCGGCGCCGTCGGCATGGCACTGGCCGAATTGGGCTTCGCGCTCTCGCGCAACTATGCGCTCTCGATCGTGCTGGTCGGCCTCGTCGGCCTGTTCATGTTCACGTTCATCACCTCGGCCAATACCGGCATCCAGCAGCGCGTGCCCGACCGGCTGCGCGGGCGCGTCATGGGCATCTACATGGCGGTGAACATGGGCTCGACGCCGTTCGGCAATCTCGCCGCGGGCGGCATTGCCGGCGCCTTCGGCGCGCCGATGGCGATGTTGGTTGGAGCGGTGGGAGCGCTCGCCGGCCTGTCCGGCGTCGGCGCCTGGATGTTCCGCCACCGGGCGACCGCCGATCTGCGGCTCTCTGTCGAAGAGCCGAGAGCCGCGCCCGAACGGGTCCCACGCCTCGCGCCGGAGGACCGCGAGCCGGTAGCGCCGCTTGTGCCCGCGTTCGCCGATGCGCTGGTATCGGCTGCGGCCGAGGGGAGCGAACCCGTTTCCCTGAGCGGCCCGCCGCGCGCGGGCTAGATCACGCCGTCGGCGCGCAGCGCGGCGATCGCCTCCCAGTCGTAACCCAGCTCCTGCAAATAGTGTTCGGTGTGATCGCCCAACTCCGGCGGCGGCCCCTGCGGCGCCGTGGGACTGCGTCCGAACTGGATTGGCGATCCGGCGACGCGGATCGTGCCCAGCACCGGGTGGGGCAGCTCGATGAGGTAGCCATTCGCCCAGGCCTGGGGGTCATCAAGCACGTCGGCGTAGCTCTGCACCGGCGCGCCGATAATGTCGTGCTCGACGAAGCGCTCGATCCAGTAGGCGGTCGGCTCCTCGCGGAAGCGCGCTGCGAAGTCCGCGATGATCTGCTCGACGCCTGCCGTTCTGCCGGCGTCGTTGGGGTAGGTCTCCGCCAGGTGATCGAGTCCGGCCAGGCGGCAGAGTCGCTGGAAGCGCGGTGTGTTCACGCCGCCCACGACCAGATAGCCGTCTTTGGTTTGAAACGAGCGCCAGACGCCGCGCGGGGAGATCAAGGGATGTCCCTGCCCCGCCCGGCCCGACGTTGCGCCGAGCATCGACGCCGTATCCAGCTCCCATGACTGCAGGGCGATCTGCGAACCGTAGAGCGAGACGTCGATCTCTTCGCCCTCGTCCGTGCGCTCGCGCTTCACCAGCGCCGCCAGGATGCCGGTGCAGAGGAAGATCGCGCCCACTTGGTCCGCGATCGCCGCGCCGGCAGGCATCGGCGGCGCGCCATCCGGCCCGGTAACGGCCATGATCCCGCCCATCGCCTGCCCGACGATGTCCAGGCCTGGCCGTTCTGCCTGATCGCCCAGCGGCCCGAAGGCCGAAGCACTCGCGTAGACGATGCGCCGATTGACGGCCTTCACGTCGGCGTAGGCCAGGCCGAGCCGCGCCATCACGCCAGGCCGCATGTTGCTGACGACCACATCGACGCGCGCCGCAAGTTTGAGCGCAATCGTGCGGCCCTCCGGCCGGCGCACGTCGAGCGTAACGCTGCGCTTACCGCGGTCGTGGGCGACGAAGTATGGCACCGGCTGCGGGGTGGTCACGCCGCCGGCGCGGCCGCGCTCACCTTCGCGCCCTTCGACTTTGATGATTTCGGCGCCCATATCGGAGAGCAGCACGGTGGCGTATGGCCCTTGCTGCGCCCACGTAAAGTCGAGCACGCGGATGCCATCAAGCGGTTGCGCCATGATTCGCCTCCCTGCCGGCTGTTCCTACCGCGCATGATGGGCGATTGCGGCGCGGCTGCGCTACACCAGCCGGGCTTCGGCTGCGGGACGGCGTCGGTGGCCCTGCGGGGCGCCTAACCCTGCTTTGGCTGAAGCCAAAGCTCCCTTCCCCACAGGGGAAGGGTTACGGTTCGAGGGCAACCGGGGCCGGGGGAGACGATCTTCTGCGCGACCACAGGGACACCGCGGCCCCGCCGCCGTCCGGCGCCCATGGGAACGCTCCAGAAGTCCCTTCCCGCCTCGGGAAGGGACCGCTTTGCCGCAAGGCAAAGCAGGGTTAGGTGCCCCGCGCGGGCAAAGATGATTCGACGCGGAAACGGCGAGCGGTGGTTCCCGTTTCAGAGCGAGACGGCGTAACATGCCCGCGAGCGTGCGCGCTCCCGTCTCAGCGGCGCATGCGAGAACGCGCGGCGGCCTGGCCGGCTTCCTCGGCTGTCCGGTGCATCAGCGGTGACTCATGGTTTCGCGGCTTTCCCGGATCGAATACAAGTGGCTCGTGGCGATCGTCTTCATGTTCGGGCTGTTCATGGACATCCTGGACAGCACCGCCGTCAATGTTGCCATACCGAAGTTGCAGGACGACTTTCACGCGCCGCTCTCGACCGTCGAATGGACCGTGACTGGCTACCTGCTCAGCCTGGCGCTGTTCATTCCCGGCGCGGGTTTTCTCTCCGACCGTTTCGGCACCAAGCGCGTCTTTCTGCTGGCGATGGCGATCTTTGTGATTGGCTCGGCGCTCTGCGGGCAGGCGCAGAGCATCGAACAGTTGGTCGCCTTCCGCTTCCTGCAAGGCGTGGGCGGCGGCATGATGACGCCGGTGAGCACGGCCATCCTCTCGCGCGAGTTTCCGGGCGAGGAGCGCGCCAAGGCCTCGGCGCTGATCTCCATCCCCTGGATCCTCGCCCCGATCACCGGACCGGTGCTGGGTGGCTATCTCGTGACCTACGCGAGCTGGCGCTGGATCTTCTACATCAACCTGCCGGTGGGCATCATCGGCTTCGTGCTCGGCTTGGTCGTCCTGCGCGAGCACAAGGAGCCGTACGCGCAGGGCCACTTCGACCTGCTCGGCCTGTTCACGGGTGGCGCCGGCGTCGCGATGCTGCTGTACGCCCTCTCGCAGGCCGCGAGCCAGCCGTGGACCTCGCGCGACGTTACGGTCTGGGGGCTGGCGGGAATCGCCTGCCTCGTGGTCTTTTGCCTGATCGAGCTGCGCGCCTCGCCGCCGATCCTCGATCTTCGCCTGTTCAAGCTGCGGCTGTTCACGCTGGGCACGGCGATCACTGGCTGGGCGAACGCGTCCTATGGCGGCTTCATCCTGCTGCTGACGCTGTTTTTGCAGAACCTGCAGCACCGCTCGCCCGCGGAGGCGGGGCTGATTCAGGCGCCGAGCGCGTTTGGCTCGGCCTTCGCGCTGTTCTTCGCGGCCAAGTTCTACGGCAGGGTCGGGCCGCGCCGGATGATGGCGATCGGCTTTTGCAGCGGTGGCTTGATGATGCTGCCGTTCGGCATTGTCGATGCCTCGACCTCGGCGATCGTGGTGATCGTCTGCCTGGCGCTGCGCGGGCTGACCACGCCGTTCGCCTTCACGGCCTCGCAGACGATCGTCTACGGGCCGTTAGACAATGCCCAGCAGGGTCCGGCCTCGTCCATCTACAACACCAATCGCCAGGTGGCGACGTCGTTCGGCGTGGCCCTGCTGGCCACGATCCAGGTCAACCGCTATCAGAGCCATCTCTCGGCCGCCGTTGCTGCAGCGCACCTGCCAGCCGCAACAAAGGCGATGATGGATCACGCGCAGGCGCTCAGCTTCCACGACGCCTTCCTCGCCTCCGCCGCGCTGATGGTTTTGTCGGGTGTGCTGGGCCTGCTGGTCAACGACCGCAAGGCGCGCGAGGCGATGCAGCACCATATTCACGCCGTGCGCAAGCCCGCCTCCACGGTCGAGCCTGCCGCGGCGGTGGGCGATTAGGCGCGGCTTTCGGCCCTCACTCCCCCTCTCCCAATCCTGGGAGAGAGGGGCGATCCCGGGTTGGAGCGATCCGCGAGGGCGCCGGGTTAACCGTTTGGTGCCCGGACCGCTTCAGGCTGGATCGTCTCCTTCTCCCAGGATTGGGAGTCAGAGCGTTGCGCAACCGTCGGAGACGTGCAAAGCACAGGAGAGGATGAGGGCCGGCCGCCGCGACCGCGGTTCAGCCGACCGGAACAGTTCGAGCCAACTGCCGCGCGATGAAGCCTTTCATACGCGCGATCATGCGCTCGACATCCGCGGCCGGCCAACCGGCGATGCCGTGCGGCATGTCCTGGAACAGCGCCAGCTCCGCGTCGCCGCCGGCGGCGTTGTAACGCGCTGCCACATCCTCGATCATGCCTGCCGGCACGCCGCTGTCGGCCGTGCCTTGAATCAAGAGCGCCGGTGGGAGCGTGACCGAATCACCGCGCTGCAGCATCTGCAATGGGTTGGCCTCCTGCATCGCCTCGACGGTGCCGAAATAGCGGTCGTGGTTAGCGACGAGCTCGGCGTTGCCCCGCTGCTGCGCCATGCGATAGCGGCCGTATGGATCGAGCACGCCCCAGCAGGAGATGAAATAGGCCAGGCGAGCGTCGACGCCAGCGGCGAGCGGCAGCGCGGCGTAGCGCGGGTCGTTTGGCCGCATCGCGCTGAGCATGATCAGGTGGCCGCCGCTGGAAACGCCCAGTCCGCCCACGCTGCTGGCGTTGGCATTCAACTCGGCGGCGTGCGCCTTCAGCCAGCGCGTCGCGAAGTTGATATCGACGAGGGAGGAAGGATAGGGATCCTCCCCGCCCATGCGGAAGTCGATCGACGCCACGAGCAAACCGCTGGCTGCGAGCCCTTCCGCCAGCGCCGGGTTGCTGGTGCGGTCGCCGCTGTTCCAGGCGCCGCCGTGAATTTCGAGCAGCGCGGGAAATGGGCCGGCCCCCTGCGGCCGGTAGAGGCGCGCCAGCCAGGAGCGATCGCCATCGCGACGGTACTCCGTGTCTTCGACCGTGAACGCGAACTGGCCCGCCGGGTTGTAGCCGAGCGCCTGCTGAGCCATGACCGCACCCCCTGCACTGACGCGAGCCGTTGCGCCGCGGCGGGCGAACGACGGCGCCGCTTTCGCTGAACGACATCATGCTCTGGCGGGACGATCGAGGTGTCAAGCCGGGACGTTGTGCGCTCCTTCAGGTTGAGGCGACGCCTTCCGCCTGCATCGATGCGAGGGTGGGCGTGCGCTCGCGGTCCGCGGGATCGTCCCAGCCCTTGAAGCGCGGCGGGCGCTTCTCCGCGAAGGCGCGGCGCGACTCCATCAGGTCGTCCTTCGCGCCGTGGTCACGCAGCCGCCCGGCGAGTCGCTCCAGTTCGTCGGGCACACGCGGCCGCAACGCCCGCATCATCGCCAGGGTATTGACGCGCGAGGCGGGCGGCAGCGTCAGCAGGTGCGCCGCCATTTCGCGCGCGGCGGGCAGCAAGTCCTCCGGATCGGTCAGCCGGTTCAGCCAGCCAAGTTCATGCAGCCGCTCTGCGCTGAAGCGGAAGGCGAACGCCATCTCCGTCGCGACGGCGTGCGAGAGCCCGCCGATCAGACCGTGCTGATAGCCGCCGAGCAACCAGCGTTTCGCCTCGGACATCTCGAAGATCGCGCCGCGTACCGCGAGGCGCAGATCCGCGCGTTCGGCCTGCAGAAAGCCGCCGCCCATGGCAAAGCCATTGATCGCCGCGATCACGGGCTTGTCGAGCGTGCCCGCCTCATACGGGTTGTCCGCGCCGCGCCGCGCTCCGGGACCGCCGGCGGGCACGCTGCCGCGCACCACGGACTCTTTCATATCCTCGCCGGCGCAGAAGGCGCGGCCCGTGCCGGTGTAGATCGCCACTTCGAGATCGCGGCTGTCGCGGAATGTGCACCAGGCCTCGGCCAGCGCCGCGCGCAGCTCCGCGCCCAGCGCGTTGAGCCGGTCCGGCCGGTTCATGCGGATGACCATAATCCCGTCGCCGCGCTCCATTTCGACGATGGCCATATCGCCCTCCTGCCGGCGGTCGCCGTGTCCGCGCTCCCCCGGTCGCTGCAAGCATAGCGCGCCATTCCCTCCGTGAAAGCGGTCCTCCGGCGATCTGTCATGCGCCCCGACGGCGTATGCTTGCCTGCGACCGGCATGCCACGCCGGGCTCGATCAGTTTGGCAGCTCAGCGCAACGGCCCGCCGTGGCCGATGCGCGGCCGGCCCGGGAGGCGGCGATACATGAAGCGCAGCAGCGACCGCATCTTGACCACGCACACCGGCAGCCTGCCGCGGCCGCCTGCGCTGCTGGAGCTGATTCGCTCGGCCGAGGCTGGCGAGCTTGCGGACCGGCCGGCGTTTGCGACGGCGGTCCGCGAGGCCGTGGCCGACACCGTGCGCCGCCAGGTCGCGAGCGGCATCGACGTGGTGAGTGACGGCGAGATGGGCAAGCCCGGCTACGCGACCTACATCAAGGACCGCGCCACGGGCTTCGAGGGGCCGCACCGCGTGACGACCGTGCAGGCGGAAGCGCGCGACTTCCCCGAGTTCACGCAGCGCCGCGTCGTCGGCGGCGGGCCGCTGATTCTGCGGCCGTCCTGCAACGGGCCGATCGCCTGGAAGGACTTCGCCGCGGTTCAGCGCGATATCGACAACCTCAGGGCAGCCACGGCCGGCGCCGGCGTCGAGGAGGTGTTCATGACCTCGGCTTCGCCCGGGGTGATCGCGATCTTCCTCGGCAACGACTACTACCCCGGCCACGAGGCCTATCTCACCGCGCTCGCAAATGTGATGCGGGATGAGTACAACGCCATCCACGCGGCCGGCTTTCTGCTGCAGCTCGACTGCCCCGACCTGGCGATGAGCCGCCATCTGCGCTTCGGCGACCTGAGCCTCGCGCAGTTTCGCGCCGTCGTGGCGCAGCACGTCGCGGTGCTGAACGAAGCCACGAAAGATATTCCGCCGGAGCGTATGCGCCTGCATCTATGCTGGGGAAACTATGAAGGGCCGCACCATCTCGACGTGCCGCTGGCCGACATCATCGACATCGTGTTGACCGCGCGGCCGGCCGCGATCTCCTTTGAGGGCGCCAACCCGCGTCACGAACATGAGTGGAAGGTCTGGAGGGAGGTCAAACTGCCGCCCGGCAAGCTGATCATTCCCGGCGTGATCGACTCGACGACGAACTTCATCGAGCATCCCGAGCTGGTGGCCGAGCGCATCGTGCGCTACGCGGAACTGGTGGGCAAGGAGAACGTGATCGCCGGCAGCGACTGCGGCTTCGGCACCTTCGCCACGTCGAGCACCGTCGATCCGCGCATCACCTGGGCGAAGCTGGAGGCGCTGGCGGAGGGAGCCCGCATCGCCAGCGCGGCGCTATGGTAGGTTCTGCCAATTCCAACCAGCCCTCGGCTCCCGATGGCAAGGGCAGAACGGCCGGACTTTGCTGAAACGCATGGGCGATCAGATTGCGGCCCGCTCATTCCACGCGGCTATGACGCATGCGGTTGCCGCCGTCCGTGCCGCCGCGCCGGCGCCTGCCGCTCGCGTGGACTCAGCGCGATGACCGTACCGGACCAGCCCGCCGCGCGCCTCGATGAGGTGGAGCTGATCGGCGCGGCTGCTGCCTGCGACACGGCTATGGCGGGCAGCGGCCGCGTGCGCATGGTGGCGTCCGCTTCGCTGCTCGGCGTCGTCGGCGTCGTGCTGGTAGCCTTCAATATGCGCACGGCGGTGGCCAGCGTGCCGCCGATTCTCAACCGTTTCGGCTTGAACGGGACCGGCCAGTCGCTCTTGACCACGGTACCCGTGCTCTGCTTCGGTGGGGGCGCTCTCGCCGGCCCGGCGATTCGCGCGCGCTTCGGAGAGGAGCGCGCGATCTTCGGCCTGCTGCTGGCGCTGTTCGCCGGCATGGTCGGGCGGGCGTTGTGGCCCGACCTGGCGCTCTTTCCCGGCACGGTGCTGGCCGGCCTCGCGGTCGCTCTGCTGAACGTGCTGCTGCCAAGCCTGGTCAAGCGCCGCTATCCCGAGCGGGCGGGGGCGCTGATGGCCGCCTACCCCACGGTGATGACGCTGGGCTCGGCTCTGGCCGCCGCGGCCACCGTGCCGGTGCTGCACGCCACGGCGCCGGCGTTGCACGGGGCGCTGGGGATCTGGGCGTTGCCGGTCGTGGTGGCACTGATCGCCTGGCTGCCGCAATTGCGCAGCCGCCGCCCGCCGGGCGCGATGCAGCATGCACGGCCGCGGCGGCCGATCGTCCCTGTCTGGCGCATCCCGCTCGCCTGGCAGCTCATGCTGACGATGGGGCTGGGCTCGCTGATCTTCTACGGGGAGCTGTCGTGGCTGCCGGCGATCTACCGCGACCGCGGCCTCAGCGATGCGCGGGCCGGCCTCCTGCTCTCTGTGCTCAGCATCGTCGGCATCGTCGGCAACGTGACGGCGCCGCTGCTCGCCGCGCGCCGGCCGACGCAACGGCCGGTGGTCGCCGCGATCGTGGCTGTATCGACCGCCGGCGTGCTCGGCGTGCTGTTCGCGCCGACCGCCAGCGCGTTCTTCTGGGTCGCGTTGCTGGGCGTCGGGCAGGGAGGGTCGCTCAGCCTTTCCCTGCTGCTGATCGTCCTGCGCTCGGCCGACAGCGACGTGGCCGCGCGTCTCTCCAGCATGGCGCAGTCCGGCGGCTACCTGCTCGCCGCCATGGGACCGCTGGTGATGGGGTTGCTGCACACGGCCACCGGCGGCTGGACGATCCCCCTGCTGGCGCTGCTTGGCTTCACCCTGGCCGTCGCTCCCGCCGGCTTCGCGGCCGCGCGCAACCTCGTGATCGAGGGCGACGGCAGCGTTCGTGCGGGGGCGCCGCGAACGGCGGCTGGCATGCGCGACAGCCGCTGAGCAGGGCGCGATCCGGCGGGGATCTGCCCACTGGCCGCAGGCGGGCAGACGATGCTATTTTGCTCGCACGGTCGATCGCTTGCGCCGGCCTGACCTGGGGTCCGCATGCCGGCGGCGCACTGCGCGATTGCGGGTGTTTTGGAGAGGGAGGGCATCGATGACGACAGCACCAGGCCGTGCCCATCTGATCGCGGGCGGGTTTCCGCCGGGCAAGGACGCGGGCCACGACCATGACTACGCCCGCCTGCGGCTGCTCGAGTTCCTTGCCGAGCAGGAGGTTCCCGCCTCCACCGCGAGCGATTTTGTCGACGTCGAACGCTGGCTGCCGATCAGCCGTCTGCTGATCACCTACGTCGCCGGTCCTTATCCGAACGCGGAGCAGTCGCAGGCGATCCGGCGCTGGCTCGAAGCGGGCGGACGCTGGCTGGGGCTGCATGGCACGGCCGGCGGCAAGGCGGTGCGCGTCGACGGTTCGCGGCAGCGACGCATGCTCAAGCTCGAACACCATGAGGTGCTCGGCGGCTACTTTCTCACCCACCCGCCGATTCGCCGCTTCCGCGTCGATGTCGGCGACGCTCCCGACAGCCTCACGCAGGGGCTGCCGGAGTCTTTTGAAGTGGCGGACGAGCCCTACTTCATCGAAGTGCAGGAACCGGCCTCGACGCGCGTCCTGCTGAGCGCCGAATATGGCCCGGACGCCGTCTCGCCCGCGATCGGCACGATCTACGACGAGGACACGTCGCTCCAGCCCGACGGCAAGACGCGCGTGCTCGGCTACACGCGCGAGATCGGTTCGGGCGGCGTCACGTACATCGCGCTCGGGCATTGCCACAATCCGACGAATAATGTGCAGGGGTCCGTGGACCGCAGCGTAGACCCGAACAACGTGACGCCGCTGGTCTTCCGCGATCCGTGGGAAGCGGCGCCGTTCCAGATGCTGTTGCGCAACGCGATCGGCTGGGGCATGAGCGCGTAGCGGCCGGAGCGTGGCCGGCGGCCGGCGACCTCGCCGCGCCACGCGTCGAGGCGGTCAGTTCGGTCATGCCCTGGAGACAGCGCCTGGCCCTACGCGGGCGCAGGCGGCGTGATCGGCGCCGTCGTCCGCAGTGTGTCTGCGCGGTGGCAGCGGCGCCAGATCAAGCCGGGCGGTCACACAGCAGTGTGATCATCGTGGACCGGACCACGATCGCCCGCGGCCTGGCGGGCGGCGCGGCTGCCTGTTCCTGCCCTTCCTGTCTGAGCCTCGCACTTCCTCGACCGCGCCGCGCCGCTGCGCTCGCGGCGTGCGCATGCGCAAGGTGTGAACTCTAGCACTGAGGGTTTGTTGGGGTGCTGACAGCGTCGCGCCGCGGGCGCAGCGAAGCTACGCCTACGGGATCCGCAGGGGAGCGGTATCCCGGACGCAAACCGCAGCCGCGGCGTGGCGTGTTCGTGACCGCGCATTTTGGACCGGCAAAGCAATAGAAGCTGCCGCGTGCGTGTCCACGAAACCGGCTTGCTCCCGCGGGCCAACCGGCAGCGTACAGCCGCAGAGAGGTCAGCACGCATGGATGCCTGCGCCGATGCCTTGCTCGCTCTTTCCGTCGTGGCCGCCACCGACGGCGATGCCGAGGCTTTGCTGGAGAGCCACGAACTGCTGCCGCGCCTCGTCCAGTTTCAGTGCCCGCGCTGTCTCTATCTGACGGCCGAAGCAGCCCTGATCGACACGCGTCGCCGCTGTCCGCACTGCAAGCGCTGCGGCGAACGGCGGCTCTTTCCACCGCCGTCGTTGCTGTCGATCTGCGACCTCGTGCGCGCCGCCTACGCGGCGGCCGTGCGCCAGGGCGGCGACCGCTGCCGCGGCTTCGCAGGCGCGTTCGGCCGGCGCTTCGGTTGCGCGTTGAGCGACGCCGCGCTGCTGGCGCTGGCCCGACGCGTGCAGGCGGCGGCCGGCGGGACGGTGGACGGCTTGCTGCCGTCCGCCATGCTCGAAGAGGTCGGCCAGACCCTGGGCATCGCCGACGAAAAGGAGGCGCAGGCAGCCTACGGACAACTGCTGCTGTTCAGCGATAGCGCGCCGGCCGGCTTCGTCGTGGTCCTGCTCGCCGATGCGGCACTGCGCGGCCTCGTCCGCGAAGTGTTGTTCGCCCGACTGCTGGCAAACGGCATGAGCCACGAGCAAGCCACGGCCCGGCTGTCCGCCGCCAACGATCTGCCGGCACTGGAGCGAGCGTTTGCGGAGATCGCCCGACGCCCGCTGCGCGAGGCACTGGAGCGCGTGGCTGAAGGCTCGTTCGCACGGGACTGGTGGACGTTGCAGGCCCGCGCCGGCGAGCCGATCGGCCTTGCCGAGGCGGAGACGGCCTTTCGCCTTGTGGCGGAAAGCGCGACCGTGATCGCGGCGCTCGCCAACGCCGTCATCGTCGGCCAGAAGCCGTACCATCCTCGCCGGGTGCGGGCACAGGCGCACTCCGCGGCGTAGCGAGCCGACAGCCGGGCGAACGATTGTCCAGAACGAGCCAAACGAGACTCCGGCAAATCGCTCACGCTCCTGCGGCGGGCATGGGCACCCGTCATGGCGGATTGGTGTTGTCGGCACCGACTTAGCTGCCGCGCGAAAGCACGAACTCGGCGAGATCCGCGAGGGAGACGCGGGTGCTGCCGGCGGGCAACGGATCGAGCGCGCCGAGGGCGCGGTTGGCGAAATCTCGCGCCACGGCGGCCGACTCGTCGAGTACGCCGGAGTCACGCACGGCCTCCAACACCTCGGCCAGGCGCTGCTCGCGGTTGCGGCGGGCGAGGAAGAAACGCCGCACGGGATTCTGCGCACCGGCTCGTTCCATCAGCAGCAGCGAGGGCAGCGTCAACGTGCCTGAGAGCAGGTCGCCGCCGGCGGGCTTGCCCAGGGCCGCTTCGCTGCCGGTGAAGTCGAGGATGTCGTCCACGATCTGGAAGGCCATGCCGTAGTTGAAGCCGTAGTCGCGCATAGCCGTCACCCACCTCGGCGGGCAGCCGGTGATGAGCGCGCCGCCTTCCGTGGCCGCGGCAAACAACGAGGCCGTCTTGCCGCCGATGCGCGCGTAGTACTCCTGGATCGTCTTGCGGTAGTCGAAGGCGCTCACATCCTGTGCCAGCTCGCCCGTTGCCAGCGCCATGATCGTGCGGGCGAAGAGGCGCACGATCGGCACGTTGTCCGTGCTGGCCACGAGATCCGCCGCATGCGCGAACATGAAGTCGCCCACCATCACGCTGGCCGCGTTGCCGAAGAGGCTGTGCGCCGTGGGCAGGCCGCGCCGCAGCGGCGACTTGTCGATCACGTCGTCGTGGACGAGCGTCGCCGTATGCAGCAACTCGATCGACGCGGCCAGCGGCACCAGCTTCGCCAGATCGTAGTCACCGAAGCGACCGGCCAGCAGCGCCAGCGCCGGCCGCACGCGTTTGCCGCCGCCGGCAAGGATGTGCTCGAGCATGCGGCGCAGCGGCTCATACTCAACCGCTTTGACGCGTGCCAGTGCGTCCTCGATCAGCGGCAGATCCGCCGTCACCGGGCCGTAGAGCGTGGTCGCCGCGGTCACGTCGCCCCCTTCGCCGCGTTCACCGCCGCCTCGAGCACGGGCAGCCGGAACAGACGCCGCGTGTTCGCCGCCGCCCGTTCACCGAGTTCATGCGCACTGGCGCCGCGCAATGCCGCGATCGTGCTGATGGTTTCGGGCAGGTAGCTCGGCTCGTTGCGCCGGCCGCGGTGCGACTGCGGCGCCAGATACGGGCAGTCGGTCTCAACCGTGATCCTGTCGGCGGGAATCAGCGTCGCAACGCGCTGCACCTGCTCGGCCTTCGGATACGTCACCGTCCCCGGAATCGAAAGATAGAAGCCGAGGTCCAGAAAGCGCTCCGCCCAGTCCACGTCGTAGCCGAAGCAGTGCAGCAGGCCCGGCCATGCCATGCCGGCGCCGCGCCGCCACGCCAGCAGGATCGCATACGTGTCTGCGGCGGCATCACGTGAGTGGATCACAACCGGCAGGTCCAGATCAGGCACCATCTGGAGCTGCGCCTCGAACACGGCGCGCTGCACATCGCGGGGCGAGTGGTCGTAGTGATAGTCGAGCCCGATCTCGCCGATCGCCACCACGCGCGGATGGCGGGCAGTCGCTGCCAGCCGTTCAAGCGTGCCGTCAGCGACCGTCCGCGCTTCATGCGGGTGGATGCCGACTGTCGCCCAGACGTCGGGCTCGGCTTCGGCCAGCGCCACGGCCGCGCGGCTCGAAGCTTCGTCGTCGGCCGAACAGATAATGGCGCCGATGCCGGCCGCGCGGGCACGGGCGAACATCTCGGCGCGGCCGGCGTCGAACTGCCGGGCCTGCAGATGCGCGTGCGCGTCGATCATGGGGCGGGCGTGCTGCGCGTTCACGTGCCCAGCCGCGCCTCCTCGTCGTCAACGATCGCGGCGTCGAGCTTGCGGAAGAGCGGCTCGGGCGGCGGCAATGGCCGCTCCGGCTCCGGCACGGTCAGACCCCAGCCCAGCTCCTGCACCGGCTGCGCTTCGCCGAGCAGGCGGTGCAGCCTCTCGCAGGAGAACGGCAGATATGGGTAGAGCGCCGTGCGCAGCGTGGCGATCACCGTCAGCGCGGCATAAAGCGAGTTCGCGGCGGCCTGACGGTCCTCGCGGATCGCCTTCCACGGCGCCGTTTCGTCCAGAAAGCGGTTCGCTTCGCGCGCCAGCTCCATGCCCGCGCCGATACCCGCGCGGAAATGGCAGGCGGCCAGCTCGCGCCCGGCCGCGTCGAGCGTCTGCTGGCAGCGCTCGATCAGCGCGCCCGCACGGCCGTCGAGTGCGTCGGGCCGCGGCACGCGGCCAGCGAAGTGCCGCGGAAACTGCGTCAGCACGCGGTTGACCAGATTGCCCCAGGTCGCTACCAGTTCGTCGTTGTTGCGGCGCAAAAACTCGGCCCAGGTGAAGTCGGTATCGGACGTCTCCGGCATCGCCGCCGAGAGATAGTAGCGCAGTGGGTCCGGGTCGTAGCGCGTCAGATAGTCGGGCACCCACACGGCCCAGTTCTGGCTGGTCGAGGACTTGCGGCCGGCGATGTTGATGTACTGGTTGGCGGGCACATCGTAGGGCAGGTTCAGGCCACCGTGGCCCATCAGCATCGCCGGCCAGATCGTGGCGTGGAACCAGATATTGTCCTTACCGATGAAGTAGTACGTCTTCGCCGTGGGGTCTTCCCACCAAGCCTTCCAGGCGTCCGGCGAGCCCTGGATTTGCGCCCACTCCTTCGCCGCGGAAAGATAGCCAATCACCGCCTCAAACCAGACGTAGATGCGCTTCTGCTCCCAGCCTTCAAGCGGCACGCGCACGCCCCAGTCGAGGTCGCGCGTGATCGCGTTGTCGTGCAGCCCCTCGTTCAGCATGCCGAGCGAGAAGTTGAGTACGTTCTTGCGCCAGTACGTCTCCTTCACGCCGTCGTCCAGCCAGGCGCGCAGCCGGTCCTGCAAGGCGGAGAGGCGCAGGAACATATGCTTCGAGCTGCGTACAACGGGCGGGTTGCCGCAGAACTTGCAGCGCGGGTTGATCAGCTTCAGCGGATCCTGCGGCCGGCCGCAGTTGTCGCACTGGTCGCCGCGCGCGGGCTCATAGCCGCAGAACGGGCACTTCCCTTCGATGTAACGATCCAGCAGAAAGCGCCTGTCCGTCTCGCAGTAGAACAGCTCCTGCTCCTGCTCATAGAGGTAGCCGTGTTTGAGCAGGCGCAGGAAGACGTCCTGGCTGACACGGGCGTGGTTCTCCGTGCCGGTGCTGGTGAACAGGTCGAAGGAGATGCCCATCCGCTCCCATGTATCCAGAAACGAGGCGTGGAACTCCTCCGCGACGGCCTCGGGCGAGCGGCCTTCGCGTTCGGCGCGGACGGTGATCGGCGTGCCGTGCATGTCGCTGCCCGAAACCATCAGCACGCGGTTGCCGGCCGTGCGGTGATAGCGGGCGAAGATATCGGCGGGCAGATAGGCGCCGCCGAACTGGCCCTGGTGGATCGGTCCGTTGGCGTACGGCCACGCGACGGCGACAAGGATGGTCTCGGTCACGCTCGTTCGCTCCTCAGACATGAGTTCAAGACCCGCGCCTGGCTGTCGTTTAACCCCAGCAACCGGACCGCGCGCCGGTGTTGAAACCATCTGTAAGGACGAGCCCGATCGTAGCACACGCGTGCGACCCGGCGCAGCAGCGACGGGTTCTTGCCCATCGTCGGATGGCTGCGCCGTCTTACCGTCCCGCTGGTCCACGCGCGACCGGCAAGGTTGCTTCGCTCCGCGCCGGCCGGACGCGGGGGAGCGTGGTTCGTGCGTAGACGAAGGCGCCGAGGTTCGCGGCCGCGACGAGGATCAGCACGACTCTGGGACCGAATATCGCACTCACGGCGCCGACCAGCAGCAGCGGCACGATGGAGGCAAGGCTGCTGAGGACACCTTGAAAGGCGAATACACGGCCCTGCATATGCGCGGGCACGTGCTCGTAGGTGATCAGCCGCGCCGCGACCAGCACGATCGCATAAGCAAAGCCCAGCGGTGCGGCCATGATCGCCGAGAAGGCCGCGGTCGAGTAGATAATGTCGGGCGCGGCGGCGCCGGCTGGTCCAAAGACGGCGTGCTGCTTCAGTGCGTGGACCAGCGGCTCACCCAGACCAAGCCCGGTGAGGCAGAGCAGGAACAGCGCGAAGCCGATGGTGCCCAGCAAGCTCTTGCCGCGGCCGCGCGCCAGCTTCGGCACCAGCCAGTTGCCGGCGGCCACACCCAGCGCGGCCGGGGCGAAGACAAACACCGCGTTTTCGGGAGAGAGGTGCAGCACCTGCCGGGTATAGTTCGGCAAAACGGACACCAGCACGACAATCGTGGTCGTAACGAGCGTATTCTGGACGCCGGCGAGGAAGACGGAACGGTTCGAGCGCAGCAGCCGCCAGCTCTCGCCGGCAGAGGCGCGTACACCGCGGAAGCGCGGTTCGGCGTGCTCGCGCATCCAGCCCTCCGGCCGGCGAGCCAGCCGCGGAACGCGCGCGTAGCTGACCGCAGCCGCGAGGAAAAGCACGATGGTCAGCACGAACAGCGGATCAGGACCCACAGTCTTCACAAAGAGCGGCGCCAGCACCACGGTTCCGGCGATCTGTGCGACGATGATGCCGATGTTGAGCAGTGCCGTGGCCGAGGCGATCTGCTCCGGCGACACGAGTTGCGGCACGACTGCGGATTCTGCCGGACCGGAGAACTGCGTCACGGCCGAGAGGGCAAGGTTCGTGCCGTAGATCATCCAGACGCTCTCGTTGGAGCGCAGGAAGCCGACGCAGAGCAGCGCCCGCAGCAGGCAGCAGATTACGAGCACGCCGCGCCGCGGCAGGTGGTCGACGACCACGCCGCCGATCACGCCGAGCACCGCTGCCGGCACGATGAAGCTGAGCACCAGCAACGAGCTGTGGATGGTCGAGCCGGTGCGGTTGACGACTGTGACGAGCAGTGCCAGCAGGATCGCGTTCTGCGCCGTGTTGGCAAAGAGCCGGGCCGCCCAAAAGCGGCGAAAACGCGGGTTGGCGGTCAGCCGCGGCAGTGGCTCGGCGCTGGCCATAGGAGCATCGCCTTCGCCAGACGCGGTTGGCGCCGGGCCGGGCGGGAACGGACCAAAACAAAAAGGCCGGCATCCCCGGCCTCATGGTAGCGCATAGGGGATTCGAACCCCTGATCTCCGCCTTGAGAGGGCGGCGTCCTGGGCCGCTAGACGAATGCGCCGCGTGGCTGGGGATGGAGGATTCGAACCCCCACATACGGAGCCAGAGTCCGCTGTCCTACCGTTAGACGAATCCCCAACGCTCCGATTATCGTACCGCACGCCGTCAAGCCCTGCAACCGCGGCGCGTGCGTATTGGCGTTCGCCCGTGCGGGTGTGACCAACAGTTGTGGGTCACCGGCTCAGGCAGCTAAGCCAATCT
>CALFMN010000010.1 GCA_937879875.1 uncultured Chloroflexota bacterium
CCCCTTCCCCCAATAATAGGGGAAGGGGAGATCTTGGGCCGGAGGACTGAGGCTGAAGGCGGGGCCAAGGCGTCTCCCCTCGCCCAGGATTGGGAGAGGGGCTGAGGGTGAGGGCCGACGGGCCGGGGGTGAGGCCACACAATGGACGATCTGGTCGTACGCCTATTGCGGCTCGATTCGTGCGCCGTTTCCGACGCGCTCGACCGGCTCGGCCTGGCCGGCACGGTAACGGGCATCCGCTGCCAGACGGGCGTGGCGAAGCTCGCCGGCCGCGTCGTCACGGTGCGGCTCGGTCCGCCGGACAGCACGGCCTCAACACGCCACCTCGGCACCGCGGCGATCGAGGCGGCGGCGCCTGGCGACGTGATCGTGATCGACCACCAGGGGCGCGATGACGCGGCGGGCTGGGGCGGCATCCTTTCGACCGCGGCCCAGGTTCGCGGCGTGGCGGGCACGATCGTGGACGGCGCCTGCCGCGACGTGGACGAGGCGCGTGAGCGCGGCTTCCCGGTCTTCGCCCGGTGTGCCGTGCCGCTCACGGCGCGCGGCCGGGCCGTCGAAAAGGCGTTCAACGAGCCGGTCACGATCGCCGGCGTCTCCGTGCAGCCCGGCGATCTGGTGATTGCGGATGGCAGCGGCGTGGTCTTCGTGCCGGCATCACGCGCCGCGGAGATCGTGGAAACAGCGGAAGGCATCGCCGCGCGCGAGGGGGAGATGACGCGCGCCGTGATCGCCGGCCACCCGGTTTCCGAGGTGATGGGCGCCAACTACGAGTCGATGCTGAACCGCTGAAGCAGGCGCGGCGGCCTGTCGCGGCAACCTCGCCGCGCCGCCGTTTGGGAGGAAAGTCATGGCGGATCGAGAGACGGTGCACGGGCTGCTGCGCGGCGCGATCGATATGCACGTGCACTCCGCGCCCGACGTACTGCCGCGCAAGTTCGACGACGTCGTGCTGGCGCAGCGCACGCTGGACTCGGGCATGGCCGGCTTCGTGCTCAAATCGCACTACATCTGCACCGCCGACCGCGCGACGATGGTTCGCGCGATGTTCCCCGAGGTGCAGGCCTTCGGCGCACTGACCCTGAACAACTCCGTCGGCGGGCTGAACCCGATCGCGGTGGACATCGCCGGGCGGCTCGGCAACAAGCTCGTCTGGCTGCCCACGGTCGATTCGCAGAACGAGCTGGAGAACATCGCCGGCCAGCGCGACGAGAGCAAGCTGCCCTACTGGATGAGCATCGCCCGCGAGATGCGCCAGCTCGGCATCGCCGGCAACTGGATCCGCATGATCGACGAGAACGGCAAGGTGATCGACGCGGCGATGCAGTGCCTGGAGCTGATCGCCCGGCACGACATGGTGCTGGCGACGGGTCACATCAGCCTGCCGGAGCTGCGCGCGGTGGTGAAGGCGGCGCACGAGGTCAAAGTCCAGCGCATCATCATCACCCACGCCGAGTTTCCGACCACGTTTCTGACCGTCGAACAGCACCGCGAGCTGCTGCCGTACGGCGTCTACTTCGAGCGCTGCTTCACGACACCATACACGGGCAAAGTCGCCTGGGAGACGGTGGTCGAGAACATCAAGCAGGTGGGCGCCGAGACGACGATTCTCTCCACCGACCTCGGCCAGACCACGAACCCGTACGTGGACGAGGGGCTGGAGATCTACTTCGAGAAACTGCTCGACGCCGGCATCTCCGAGCGCGAAATCCAACGCATGGTGCGCGACAACCCCGCCAACCTCCTCAACGTCACGCAAGCGGCCAAAGTCTAGATTAGAACCAACTTCCATAGCCTCCCCCTCTCCAGTTTCTGGAGAGGGGCCGGGGGGTGAGGCCAGATGGTCGAGTACCGCGCCGACATCGTCGGCAGCCTGCTGCGCCCGGACTACTGGAAGGCAGCGCTGCAGCAGTTCGAGGCCGGCCAGATCGGCGAGGCCGAATGGATCGCTGCGCAGGACCGCGCCGCGCTGGAGAATATCGCCATCTACGAGGCAGCGGGCGTCGACGTGCTCACCGACGGCGAGGTGCGGCGCCTGCACTGGTTCGACCCGCTCACCGACAGCCTCGCCGGCTACACGCGCGACACGGAGGCGCCGGTGCCCTTCACCAGCGAGCGCGGCGTCGTACGCGAAATGATGCGTCTGCCCGCCGTCACCGCGCCGCTGGGGCTGAAGCAGAACCTGCCGCTGCGCGAGTACGAGTTCGCAAAGGCGCACACGAGCCGGCCGGTCAAAGTCACGTTGCCCAGCCTGACCTACGCCAGCGTGCTCTACGTGCCCGGCAGCTCGGACAAGGTCTATCCGGACCGCGACGTGTATTTGCAGGAGGCGCTGCGGCTGATGCGCGAGATAATCGCGCAGTGCGTGGCGGCCGGCGCCCGCTACGTGCAGCTCGACGCGCCGCGCTACACGCATCTCGTCAGCGAGGTCGGGATGGAGAACTTCCATCGGCTCGGCCTGAACACCGACACCTGGCTCTCCGACATGATCGCGCTCGACAACGCGCTGATCGCCGGCTTCCCCGATGTCACCTTCGGCCTGCATCTCTGCCGCGGCAACAGCCGCAGCATGTGGTCGGTGGAAGGCGGCTACGACGCGATCGCGGAGCAGCTCTTCAACGAGATCACGGTGCAGCGGCTGCTGTTGGAGTACGACTCGCCCCGCGCCGGCAGCTTCGCGCCGCTGCGCTTCGTGCCTCCAGACAAAACGGTCGTCCTGGGCCTGGTCACCACGAAGCAGCCGGAGGTCGAGAGCGACGAGCTGCTGCGCCGCCGCATCGAAGAGGCGTCGCAGTTCGTGCCGCTCGATCGGCTGGCGCTCAGCCCGCAGTGCGGCTTCGCCTCGACGCAGGAAGGCAACCTGGTGAGCTTCGACGTGCAGCGCCAGAAGCTGGAGCTGGTGGCCCGTGTGGCTCGCAGCGTGTGGCCCTCATAACCCCCGACCCTTGCTCCTTTCAGGGGTTGGGTTCGTGCCGACTGGCCGCGCGGGCCGGCAGCGGCCCAGCGGCAGCGGCGCCGCCCGCGGGTGGCCGCCGCCGCGCGTGATGGCCGTGCCGCGTGCCGCGCG
>CALFMN010000011.1 GCA_937879875.1 uncultured Chloroflexota bacterium
GCCCGATGCGCACCCGCTGGCCGACGGCGGGCAGCGCCACGCTGGCGAACTTCGAGAGGTTCAGCCAGCCGTCGCGGCCTGCGACCTGAAAGCCGGTGCCGTTCGTGCGCGTGACCACGGCGCAAAGCTCGGTATGACAGGACATCATCGCGCCGTCTCCCCCGCGCACGCGCCGCACAGCACGATCGGCGCGGCTTCGTACGGGTTGCGGTACAGGTGCACATCCTCCGTGCGGTCGCAGTGGAAGCAGCGGGGCAGCGCCGCGGCGAGCGTGTGGCAGCACGTCTGCCGGCTGCTGTAGCCCTTGCACATGCAGACCCAGGCACCGGCGACGTGCCGCACGCTGTAGATGGTCACGCCGTCCGAGCTGAGGGCGCCGTACTCCGTGGGCGAGCGGTAGCCGAGTTCGACGGCATAGGGGCTGCGTGCCGTAGACTGGCGCCGGGGGGAAGTGGCGTTCATCGGTCCTTCTCCTCATTGGGCCGGCTGGGTGTGTCCGCACCCGCCGGCCTGTTCTCTTACACCGTCATCTTATCGCGCCTTATCGAACCTTGTCAAGCGTTTGCCGCATATAAAACGGCTGTACCGCACCTTCACGTGATACACTGGATGGGGCCGGAATGGCGGCCGGAGGGCAGACGTGGTCATGGTCGATGAACGAACGTTCACGGTGGATGAGGTGGCCGAACGTCTACGCGCAAGCCGGTGGACGGTACTCAAGTGGTTACGCGCGGGCAACATCCGCGGCTACCGACCAGGCGGGCCGAAACTCGGCTGGCGTGTGCGTGAGCGCGACCTCGACGCCTTCATTAACGCGCGACTGAGTGAGCAGCCGGACGGCGCTATTCCTGCATGCCCCGAATCGGAGTGACATTCCGCTCAGCGATGAATGACGCGCAGGCGGCGTGAACCGGAACTGGCGCGCGGCATGGCAGGAGGCGGAACCACATGCAAGCTGCATCGGATCGAGGCACTGGCTGGGCTGACGCGCTCTGGCGCGGATTTCGCCGCTGGCCCACCTGGCTTCAGGTCGTTTGCTGGATCATCGGTTTCTGGGTGCTCGCCGTCATTCTGACCTGGCGAACCAGCTGGCATTGGGGAATCAAACTAGCGGGTACGGCCGTTGTCGCCTTCTTCGTCATTGCTGTCGCAGCCTCTCCAGCAAGCGGCAAGAAGAAGACCAGCGCAGCCAAGACGAGCCCAGCCCGAACGACAACCACCACCGCGCCAGCACCATCCGTCGCCGCAGTCGCCAGCAGCGCCCCGCCAACGCCCGACCCCACACCACAGCCAACGGCAACGCAAGGCGCGACCGCATTGCCAACCGCGACAACTCCACCGAGCCCCGCTCCAACGGCCGCACCAGTGACGGCCGCAACGCCTCTCCCGTCGCCGACGGCGCAACCGCTATCTCCGTCGCCAGCTCCCACGCCGAAGCCGACGCCTCCGCCTGTTTCAGCAGCGCCCATCTCCGGCGGGTGCCAGGTCGATTTCCCAGTGAAGGTGACCAGCGACAAGAAGGCGTATGACGTGGACCATCCGGACTACGGGTCCGCTGCGCCTGTTATATGCTTCCTGAGCATCGCTGAGGCGACCAAGGCCGGCAACCGCGCGGCAGAGCGGTTCGCGGTCGCAGATGTGACCCAGTCCTTCCGGGACAATCTCAGCTTCATGGATCGGGCCAGCGGGCAAGGCTTGCAGGTGAGCGTCGATGCGGCGACCGGCCGTATAATCATAAGCGTGAAGCCAGATCACTTTAACAGCGAGGATGAAGTCCTGACTATTCTCTCGCAGACGGCGGTTGTTGCGAGCAAAGCGGTCTGGACGACCTATTCCGCAGCAAGGCTGATTGATATCCAGTTCCGCGCGGATACGACGGACGCTTTCGGCGCCAAGAGCGAGGACGTGCTTGCATCAATCCAGATTGAACGCGGCACAGGCCTCAAGTTTGTCTATGACGGGCTGAAGCAGCGCGTGCAGGCCGACAATAGGCTGTTATTCTGCACCGCAGACGGCTACATGATTAGCCCGCTGATTTATGCGAAGGTTGAGGATTTCGGCTGCCTCAGCAGCCCTGGGCGTGCGGCGCCGTAGTGGCTAATTCTTCGCCGCGCTGGCGCTCACACCTGCGCCGGGCCGTGGCCGTTCGCGGCGGTGCGGTCCAAGTAGGCCTGGTGCTCCGTGCGTGCCGCCCGCTCGATGATCGTGCTGGCCGCCTCGCACGCGATGGGATCGGTGAGGTCAACCGTATCGAACTGCGGCTCGGGCGGATGCTCGACAAGCAGCCGATACACATCGGCGTACGCGGCGATCCGGCGCGGCAGTTCCGCGCCGCTCGGGGCGTCGTCCCGCGGCAGCGCGATCTCTGCGCGTTCGCCGTAGCCGCGCCCACGGCCCTGCGTCTTCAAGTAGAACGTCACCGCCCATGCGTCGCCGGCTTTGACCCGTTCGTACAGCGCCTGTTCGGCCACGTCGAGCATCGCCTCGCGGGCATCATCGCGCGCGGCAGCAATCGCCGGTGACGCCCCGATGCGCTTATAGACGGCTTGCCGGGTGCAGCCAAGCGTGGCGGCGGCTACCGAGACGAGGCCGTGGCTGTCGTGGAGCGCCTGGACGACTTCTTGCACGGAGTGGCGAACGGCTGCCACGTGTCAACCTCGTCAACTAGTCCCGCGAGCCCTCGCCGCTGCGCAGGTCCGGTGTCGCCGCGCGGATCGCCCGCCCGACCGCGGCCCAATCCGGGTCGCCCCCGTTCTCGGCGAGGTTCCGCGCCCGCCTCAGCGCCGTGTGCGCCGCATCGACGGCGTGCACGACGGGCCGGATCTGCTGGTCC
>CALFMN010000012.1 GCA_937879875.1 uncultured Chloroflexota bacterium
CTGAACGACGCCCACGCACCGGCAACCCATGCCACCACTTGACGGCACACTATCTACCGCGTCCCAATAACCAACCGGGGAAACCCCGTTGCGGCACAGAGTTCCGACCAGACGTTCGATGGCCCGATCCAATGGCTTCGACGCTGCGCAGCGTGGCTGACCGGCAGGCTCTCCCGAATTGCCGCGTTGCCGTGACTCGCGACAGTGACAGCCTGCCGGTCAGCAAATCAGCGCGGTCGGCGCTCGCGCCCCCGGGCAGCATTGAAAAAGCCCGGCCGATCGCGGTACCGTCGCCCTGATCGGGACCGGCCACTCAGCCGCAGAGCAGCGCCCCGACGAGGAAGGAGCAGCGATGCCGGCTCTCGAGGGGATGCGCGTACTCGATATGACGCAATACGAGGCGGGCACCTCCTGCACGCAGCTTTTGGCCTGGCTCGGCGCCGACGTGGTCAAGGTCGAGCCGCCCGGCCGCGGTGATCCGGGCCGCGGCGTGACGCAGGGGCCGGCCGTCTCGCAGTACTTTCTCAATTACAACAGCAACAAGCGCAGCATCGTCATTGACCTTGCGAAACCCGAGGGGCGCGAGCTGCTGCTGAAGCTCGCGCCGCGGTACGACGTCTTCGTCGAGAACTACGGCCCCGGCGTGATCGAGCGGCTGGACCTCGGCTACGACGTACTGCGCCAGGCCAACCCCGGCATCATCTACGGCCGCATCAAGGGCTTCGGGCTGAGCGGGCCGTACAGCGGCTTCAAGTCGTACGACTGGGTGGCGCAGGCCGCCGCCGGCACCTTTTCGATGACCGGCCCGCGCGACGGCCCGCCGATGCGCCCGGCGCCGACGATCGGCGACTCGGGCACGGGCATGCAGATGGCGCTCGCCATCACCGCGGCCTACGTGCAGAAACAACGCACGGGCGCAGGCCAGTTCATCGAGATCTCGATGCAGGAAGCCGTGACGCTGTTCATGCGCACGCTGGGCTTGCATACCTGGGGCCAGGCGCCGGGCCAGCGCAGCGGCAACCGCCTCGGCCCGCCCTCGGACGTCTATCCCTGCGCCCCCGGCGGCCCGAACGACTACCTCTTCATCATGGTTGTAACCACGCGCATGTGGGACACCCTCTGCGCCGCGATCGGCCGGCCCGAGTTGGTGAACGACCCGCGCTTTGAAAGCGGTCCGGCGCGGATCGAGCACGGCGACGAGCTGCACGCCGAGATCGCGCAGTGGACGCGGCAGCGCAGCAAGCACGAGGCGATGCGCGAGCTGGGCGAGGCGGGCGTGCCGTGCAGCGCCGTGCTCGACACGCTCGACCTCTTCACCGACCCGCACCTGGTCGAGCGCGGACTGGTGCAGACGATTCCGCATGCAACCGCCGGCGATGTGCGCGTGATGGGCTCACCGCTGCGCATGTCGGGCTCGGACGTGCCACTGGAGGCGGCGCCGCTGCTGGGCGAGCACACGGCCGGCGTGCTGGCGCAGGATCTCGGTCTGGATGCCGCGGCCATTGCCCGCTTGCAGGAGCGCGGCGTCATCGAAGCACATCGGGCCGCGGAGGAGGTAGGGCAACGATGACTCTGCGAGGCAAAGCGGCGATCGTCGGCATCGGCGAGCTGCCGACACGGCGCAGCTATCCCGGCCGCTCGCTGGAGGGGCTCTGCGCGGAGGCGGCGCGGCTGGCGATCGAAGACGCCGGCCTGCGCAAAGAAGACGTGGACGGCCTGATCGTCGACGGCACGAACATGACGCCCGCGGCGATGGCCGAGTATTTGGGCATGCGGCCCAACTTCGCCACCGGCGTCTCAATGCAGGGCGCGACCGGCGCGACCTCAACCGCCGTGGCCGCGTCCGCGATCAACGCCAGGCTGTGCCACACGGCGCTGATCGTGATGGGCGCGGCGCGGGACGCAACAGGCGGCGGCCCGCCCCGCCCGGGAGCGGGCCGCGGCAGCATCAACACCGAGTTCGAGCAGCCGTTCGGGCCGGCGGCGGGCGCGGGCACGGGCTACGCGCTGATCTACCGCCGCCACATGCACGAGTACGGCACCACGCCCGAGCAGATGGCGAAGCTGGCGGTGGACGAGCGCTTCAACGCGCTCGCCAACCCCAACGCCGCGTTTCAGGGCCAGCCGATCACGATCGACGACGTGCTCAACTCACGCTACATTAACGAGCCGCTGCACATGCTGGAGTGCGTGATGCCCTCCGCCGGCGCCGCGGCCTGCATCGTCACCACGGCGGAGCGGGCGAAGTCGCTGCCCAACCGCCCGGTCTACGTGCTCGGCGCGGGCATCGAGCAGGGCAACGCGGCGATCTGGCAGACGCCACGCATCACCGTGACACCGGCCAGAGTCTCGGCCGCCCGCGCCCTCGCGATGGCCGGCTATCGCCCGCAGGACATGCAGTTCGCCGAGTTCTACGACTGCTACACGATCCTGGTGGCGATCACGCTGGAAGACGCGGGCTTCGTCAAGAAGGGCGAGATCGGACCCTTCTATCAGAACACCGACACGACGTATAAAGGCGACTTTCCGATCAACACGGACGGCGGCCAGATCTCCGGCGGTCAGCCCGGCCTCGCCGGCGGCTTCCGCCACGTGATCGAGGCGGCGCGGCAGATCATGGGCCGCGCCGGGCCGCGCCAGGTGCGGAGGAACGACCTCTGCATGGTGAACGGTTGAGGCGGCACGGCGAGCGAAATGTGCTCGCTGGTCCTCGGGTCCGAGGACGCACTGTAAGCCAACCAACCCGCGGGCGGTCTGACCAAATTCCGGCAGGGGTCGTTCGTGAACGGCCCGTCACGCCCGCGGGCGCGGCCAACCGCGTGCCGGAATTCGCTCTGCGCCCGCACACGAGGTGAACGTCTTATGGTCGCCGACTACCGCAAACCGCTGCCGAACCCGCTGCACCGCGAGGCCAGCCGCCCCTTCTGGGAGGCAGCGAAACGGCACGAGTTGCTGATGCCGCGCTGCCGGCTGTGCGACAGGCTGTTCTTCTACCCGCGCGAGGTCTGCCCGATCTGTCTGCGCTCCGAGATCGACTGGCAGCCAGTGAGCGGGCGCGGCCGCCTGCACTCGTACACGGTAATTCATCAGCCTGCGAATCCCGCCTTCCGCGAGGACGCGCCGTATGTTTACGCGCTGGTGCAGCTCGACGAAGGGCCGCGCATGATCAGCAATCTGGTGGAGTGCCCGTTGCACGCCGTGCAGATCGATATGCCGCTCATCGCCATCTACGACGACGTGACGCCGGAGGTCACGCTGGTGAAGTTCCGGCCGGCAGGGTAGCCTTGCCAGCACAACCAGGCGCCGGCGCGCCGCGCCTCTCAGCGCTGGACAGCAGCCTTTGCGCGCAGGCTACGCTGGCTTTGCTATGGACACAGGCGGGTCGCAGCATCGACACTGGCGGCAGATCGCCAGGGTTCTGGCGCTGGCGGTGCATGGAGCGCAACCACACCCCTCTGCTTGTCGTCGAGGATGATGCTGCTATCCGCGCGATGATGTGCGCGGCGCTGCGCGAGGACGGCCTGCCTTGCGAGGCAGCAGCCGACGGCCGCGAGGCGCTGACGCGGCTGAGCGCCGAGCAGCCGGCTGCGGTGCTGCTCGACCTCGGCCTGCCCCATGCCGACGGCGAAGCGATCGCGGCATACATCCAGGCGCACTTCGGCGATACGGTACCGATCATCATCGTCTCGGCCACCGCGCAGTTCGAGGCCCGCCCCTGGCGGCTGGGCGCCCGTGCGTACGTGCAGAAGCCGTTTGATCTGGACGTGCTGCTGGGCACCGTGCGCCGCGTGCTCGGCCTGGACAGGGAACAGGGAACAGGGGACAGTACATAGCGGCTGTCGGGCGCGCCGCCGCGCAACGTGGACACCGATTGCGCCCAGCCCTCCGCCATGTGCGGTCTTGCCCGCGGCCTCCCGCGACGCGGACCGTGCAGCCTCCCTCGTTGATATGCTCTTGACATGTTCGTACACGCGGCATACGCTCCGCGCAGCCGGCGGCGGAAACGCATCTGGGGCGCGAGAGCCGGCGCTGGGGGCGGCACGGTGGCGGATGCGCGCGGCGGGCTGGTAGCCGTCTTCAACTCAAGCGACGAGGTCATCAACCTGCTCAAGCTTGTGCTTGAAGAAGAGGGCTTTACCGTCGTGTCGGGCCATGTGCCCGAGTTGAAAAACGGTGAGCAGGACATCGCCGCGTTCTTCGCCGAGCACGACCCGCGGGTGATCGTCTACGACGTCTCGCTGCCGTACCAGGCGAATTGGCAGTTCTTTCAGTGGGTCCAGCGTCTCGGCGAAGCGCAGGGTCGCCGCTTCGTCGTCACCACCACGAACAAACGCGCCCTTGATGAGCTGGCGGGCCGCACGCCCGCCTTCGAGCTGGTGGGGAAACCGTTCGACATCGACCAGATCGTGGCAGCGGTGCATCGTGCCATGCTGCCCGCTGCCTCGGGCGAGTAGACCGGCGCGCGGCGGTGCCCTCGCAGGGCTTGAGCGGCATCAGCGCCCGGCCGCTCGCCGTCGCCGGCCCGTTTCTGCCGGATCGGCGGCGAAAACGGCAGGCGACCGCCGCGACTGGTTTCGTGATGCCGCGGCGCGACCGGCGGCAAGGAAAATATCGCGGCTTCTCCAACAAGCGGCAGCAAAAAGGGTTGGCAAAGCGCAACGCGCGTGATACCGTATCCAAGTGCCCCAAGCGGGGCCGACTGAATCCTTCAATAGGTCCCCCGCCACCGCCGTTCCGTCGCGTTGACGGTTCCGCCAGAGGGAGCGCCCGAGGCGGGCAGCGGTGTGGCTGTGGAGCGAGGATTCGGACAGGGCCGGGGTTGATCGAACTCTGGGGCTCCCGTACTGTAATGACGTAACGGCGCGAGCCGGTGCGTGCGGCACCTTACCAGCTGAAGAGTAGCAGGAAGGCACTGGCTGCGGCTGCGCCGTCGCGAGGCGGGGCAGGGGCAGCCAGGCGGTTCAGGGATGGCGCGTGGCGCTTCCCGACACGGACAACGATGGTCAGGGAGTGGGGATGGGTTCACACCGACCAGCGCCCGAGCGCGAGTTCGGGTGGGTGCGGTTTGGTGGAGAGTTTGATCCTGGCTCAGGATAAACGCTGGCGGCGTGCCTTACGCATGCAAGTCGCACGGGGCCGCGGTTCGCCGCGGCCGAGTGGCGGACGGGTGAGTAACACGTACGTGACCTGACGCGCAGTGGGGGATACCCGTCCGAAAGGGCGGCTAATACCGCATAGGGCCGGTGGGGATGCCCATCGGGCAAAGTTCTCTGGCAACAGGGGGCGCTGGGTGAGGGGCGTGCGGCCGATTAGGCTGGTTGGTGGGGTAACGGCCTACCAAGGCGACGATCGGTAGCTGGGCTGAGAGGCCGGACAGCCACACTGGGACTGAGACACGGCCCAGACTCCTACGGGAGGCAGCAGCGAGGAATTTTGCGCAATGGGGGCAACCCTGACGCAGCAACGCCGCGTGGGTGATGAAGGCCTTCGGGTTGTAAAGCCCTTTTGGCGGGGACGAATGAGTGACGGTACCCGCCGAAGAAGCCACGGCTAACTACGTGCCAGCAGCCGCGGTAATACGTAGGTGGCGAGCGTTGTCCGGATTTATTGGGCGTAAAGCGCGCGCAGGCGGCTCGCTAAGTCTGCTGTGAAATCTCCCGGCTCAACCGGGAGGGGGCGGCGGAGACTGGCGGGCTGGAGGGACCTAGAGGCCGGTGGAATTCCCGGTGTAGTGGTGAAATGCGTAGAGATCGGGAGGAACACCAGTGGCGAAGGCGGCCGGCTGGGGGTGCCCTGACGCTGAGGCGCGAAAGCGTGGGGAGCGAACCGGATTAGATACCCGGGTAGTCCACGCCGTAAACGATGGCCACCAGATGTGGGGGGTATCGACCCCCTCCGCGTCGGCGCAAACGCACTAAGTGGCCCGCCTGGGGAGTACGGCCGCAAGGCTAAAACTCAAAGGAATTGACGGGGGCC
>CALFMN010000013.1 GCA_937879875.1 uncultured Chloroflexota bacterium
CTACACGCGTAAGATCGTCGGCAGCGTCAGATGTGTATAAGAGACAGCCAATAATAGGGGAAGGGGAGATCTTAGAATGGCAGATCGGCGCTGAAGGCGGAGTGTCCTCGAAGATCGGTAGGGGCGGTGCCTCGACAGCAGGAAACGGTGGCTTGTACTTGTAAAGGAGAGGCGGGATGACCACGGAAGCACAGCCCGAGATGGTGCAGATGGACACGACCGACGTCGATCGCTGGATCGGCGTGCCGCTCGGCGGGCAGCAGTTTAAGGAACCGTTTTCCACTAACGACATTCGCCGCTTCGTGCAGGGCATGCAGAACCCGAACCCGCTCTACTACAACGAAGAGTTCGCGGAGCAGAGCGTCTTCGGCCGCATCGTCGCGCCGCAGTCCTACTACGGCGGCGGGCCGGGCACGGGCGCCACGCCCGCGATCCAGGGCACCGTGCCCGGCTCGCATATGCTCTTCGGCGGCGACGAGTTCTGGTTCTTCGGCCCGCGCGTCTTCCCCGGCGATCTGCTGCGCATGGAGCGGATGCTCTATGACAACCGCGTGACCAACACCAGCTTCGCCGGCCCGACGATGTTCTCGCGCGGCGATACCGTCTACTACAACCAGCGCGGCGAGTCGATCGCCCGCCAGCGCTCGACCTCGATCCGCTACCTGGCCGAGAACGCCCGCCGGCTCGGCAGCTTCGACCACCTGCGCGCCGACCCCGAGTGGACCGACGAGGAACTGGAAGCAGTCGAGCTGGAGAAGATCCGCTACATCAAGAGCTATCTCGAGCGCGGCCACCTGCCGCGTTTATGGGCTGACGTGAAGGCCGGCGAAAAGCTGCCGCGGCGCGTGCTGGGGCCGCACAGCATCCAGAGCTTCACGAGCGAATCGCGCACCGACGTGGGCGGCTGGGAGGCGCACTACAACGCCGGCGGCCCGTCTTCGACGATGGAGGCCGGCTGGCTGCCGGAGATGTCGCGCGACGACGAGCGCATGGCGATCAATCCCGGCGCGGGCGACGGCCTGGTCTACGGTCCTTCGCGCGGGCACGTGCAGCCACGCTGGGCGCAGTTCATCGGCATGCCGCGCGGCTACGGCTACGGCGCGACGATGGGCGCCTGGGTCACGGACTATCTCACCAACTGGGCAGGCGAGCACGGCTTCTTGATGCACGTCAACACGCAGTACCGCAACCCGGCCTTCACCGGCGACGTGACCTATCAGGACGGCGAAGTCGTGGACAAGTCCGTCGACGCGCAGGGCCGCACGATCGTGCAGGTGCGCCACACGATGAGCAACCAGCTCGGCACCGTGATGGCCCGCGGCGTGGGCGAGATCCTGCTGCCGGCGGAGTAAACGTCGTTTCGCACGCTGATACGCGTGAGCCGTCCGCCGTCAGCGGTCGAAGCGCCAGCGCGTCGCGCCGTACGGCTCCGCGGTGGCCACCCCGAAGACTGTGTGGAACGTGAAGCGGTAGAGCTGCCAGGGCGGCGGGCCGGCGCTCGGGGCGCTGAACGGCGCCGTGAACGCGTCGCCCTCCACCTCCGCCGGCCACCCGCCCTCGCGGTAGCGGCCGGCCGCCTGCTCCAGCGTCGGACAATCGACGATTCTGGTCGCTGCACCCTCGAACACGAGGTCGATGCCGTCCAGCCTGGCGGAGATCGTGCAGGCCGGGTTCGCCGCCAGGTTGCGCGCCTTGCGCGCCGCGGGTCCGCTCGTGAAATAGAGGTCGCCGTCGAGCCAGAGGGGGCCGATCCCGGCGGCGTGGGGGCGGCCGTCCGGTCGGCACGTTCCGAGGAAGAACGGGATGCCGGGCTGCGGCGGGCCGGCGGCCAGCAGGTCGCGCGGCCGACTCCACGGCAGCGCGGGGGATCCGTAGCGGTCGAGATTGGTGACCTCGATGGGCGTTCGGTCGGTCATCTGTTCACCTCGAATTCTGGCTGACTCGGAAGTCGAATCATCTGCGTCGGCGGTGCGCACGCAAGCGAGTCGCGTCGCCGCTCGCTTCCTCCGGCGATGTCCCTGCCCATCACTGGTGATGTGGTCGGGTGACGGGCCTCGGGAGTGGACTGATCGGCGGCGCGGCACGCCGCGCCATACGTTCGCGCCTCTCGAACGTGGGCTGACTGCCGCCGCGGCTCAGAGCCGGCTTCCATCGGCGCGTACCGCTGCATCAACCAGCGTGGCGCGCAGGCTCGCCAGGTGTACCGCGGCGTGGCCGATCACGATCCGCTCCACCACCTGCGCCACGCGCAGTTCCTGCTCGCCGAAGACCCCGGCGGTGCGGTCGAGTTGCGCGGCGCCGCGGCTGCCGAGCAGGTGGACGATCGCGGCTCCGTGCGTGCGCAGCGCGTCGAGCGTCTCCGGCGTACCGACAGCGGCGTAGTCGCGGGCGTGCTGTGCGTTGCTGCGGTGGACCACCCTCATCGAGCTGCCAGGCGACCGCGTCTCACCGGCCGCCAGCGCCTCGACCAACCCGATGAAGTCCCGGTGGACCACCGCGATGTGGTGCGCCATCACGCCGACCGACCAATCCTCGCTCGCACAAGGCTGCCGCCACTGCTCCTCGTCGCAGCCCATCACCGTCGCGATCACCTCATCGTTGACCGCCTCGAACCGTGCGGCGAACTGTTCTGCTCGCTTGGTCATCGCGGCCCGCTCACCGGCGCCAGCCTGGCGATGAGCTCGCCGAGGCGCTCCATCGACTCGTTGACCCCTTGCTCCATGCCGGACTCAACCATCGCGTCGCGGTCCGCGACCGACTGGAAGATGGCGTTCGTGCACAGCAGCGTTCCGCCGCCGTGCGCTTCAAACGTCGTCGTCTGCAGCGAGACGTGGCCGGGCACGCCCTCGAACTCGAAGGTCTGCACGATGCCGTCCGGTGATGGTGTGCCGTGGTACACGCCGTGGAAGCCGTACTCGTTGCCCTCGGCGTCCTTGTGGATGTAGCGCCACGTGCCGCCGTCGCGGGCGTCGAGGTGATCGATGGTCATGGTCAGGGCGCGCGGCCCGAGCCACTGCACGAGCAGAGCCGGATCGACGTGGGCGCGGAAGAGCAGCTCGCGCGGCGCGTCGAACGCCCTGGTGATCACGACCTGCGGTACGCCGGGTTCCACGGTGATCTGCGTCTTTGCCATGCTGCGGTCCTTCGGCTGAATTGTCTCGATGCGGTCAGTCAGTATGATCGTCCTGTCGGGCCGCGAGCAGCGCGTCGAGCCGGTCGTAGCTTTCGTCCCAGTACTCCTGGTAGCGGGCCAGCCACGCGGTCGCCTCGCGTAGCGGCTCCGCCTCGAGGTGGCTGAGACGGGCGGTAGCCCGGCGGCTGCGCGAAATGAGCCCGGCCTGTTCGAGCACCTTGAGGTGTCTTGAGATGGCCGGCTGCGAGACGCTGAAGGGCGCGGAGAGCGCCGCGACGTTCGCGTCACCCTCGGCCAGCCGCGCGAGGATCGCGCGACGGGTGGGATCGGCGAGCGCACCGAACACGGTGCTGAGCTGGTCATCCGCCATATATAACCATACTGTTCTATAATCAATAAGTTAAGTATGCGGGACGGACGCGCCGTTGTCAAGCCGCGGAGGGCCGTCTTCGCCATCTGCACGTCGAGCGGCGAACCCCGGTGTGCGCACAGCAACCGCCACCGGCCGCATTGGACCGCCGCCACGCAGGGATGCTGGCTTTGCCTCAGCGATGGTCAACCCGGGTTGGTGTGCTTGTCGCGTGGGCGCTGAGCGTCGCTTCCGCGCGTCCTGGCCCCTGCTGACGGCACTTCAGCGGCCGGGCACGGTCCGCAGCGGCCTCACAGGTCGCTGGTAATCCTCGTACCGTTGTCGTCACCAGGAGTGAGGGTGAGCCAGCATCAGTTGCCCAGGTGCGCGGCCGGCCAGCCAGGAACGCGGCGGTCAGTTCAGGGGATACATCACGAACAGGCCGCCGTCGCCCGGCTTGATGTTGACGCGCACCCAGGAGCCGTTGGCGATTACGGACGGCGCATCGATGCCCGGGCGGTAGATCACGGCCTGCGAACTGCCGGGCGCGGTAAAGTAGGCGGCGTCATACTGGCCGGCGATGCGCGCGAGCGCCTGGTTTGCCGGCAGGCTTGGCCCGGCGTAGACGAAGTCGTTCATGCCGTCGTGCAGATAGACGGAGACCGGCGCGGGTGCGGGCTTCTGTGTCGGCGCGGGCGTGGGCGGCTGCGTCGGCGCCTGGGTCGGCGGCAAGGTGGGTGACGCCGTTGGCGCCTGCGCCGGCGGAGGTGTCGGGCTGGGCGAAGGCGCGCTGCTGTGTGAGCTATTGGCGGGCCGTGTGTTCGGCGCGGAGCTGAACGAGGCGGAGCGACCCGCGGCGGGCGTGGGGCTGGCCAAGGCCGCGGGCGTCGCGGACGCTGCGGGCGTACTCTGGCTCGTCGGGACGCTCGCCGATGCCGGCGGTGGGGCCGCGTAGGCTACGCCCGCAGGCGCGGCAGCGGCGGGTGGTGCGGTGGCCACGGCGTTGCTGGCAGGCGGCGCGGCGGCGGCCGGCGCGGTCTGGGCGGTGTCGGCCGAGGCGTTCACGGCGAGAGGAACGGCGGCGCCGGGCTGCGGGCCGTTCGTGCCGAGGTATTGCTGAATCAGGTCGGCGATCGAGGAGGTTCCGGCGCCGGCAGCGGCCGATGGCTGTGGCGTCGCTGCGCCGGCGATGCGCGTGACATGCAGGCCGGAGGGCGCGGTGGGCGTCGGCGTCGGCTGCAGCGCGAGCTGGTAGTCGCAGCCGATCGCCAGCGTGGCGACGGCGCCGAAGAGCCCGGCCGCGGCAAGCGCCCGCGCGTGCGGCAGCGGCAACCGGCGAAGGGGGAGCGGCATAGCTGGTTCCTCCACCAGCATTCTGCCGAGCGGAGGCTGCATCTCCCCATCGGGGCGCTCACCTAAAAGACCGGCGCAGCCCGCTGGCTCACCATTCCGTCACCGTTCGGTCTTTGCCGGGATGCCGAGGCAGGGCTGGCATCCCGCGAGCTGCTGCCGTGCAGATCAACAGATCAGGGTGTGCGCTCACTGCGTCAGCGAGAGCACGTTGCCGTCGGGGTCCTTGAACCACAGGACCCGCGCACCGTCCGGAAAAGCGCAGATGCCCAGCTCGTCCTGCGGCATGCCCTCGTAGCGCTCGAAGGCGACGCCGAGCGCCGCGAGCCGGCCGCGTTCGGCGCGAATGTCCGCAACGATCCAGCCCAGCACCGTGTAAGGCGCCGGCGTGACCGCCGCGACCTTCGCCAGCCGCAGCAGCGTACCGTTGGCGTCGAATACCAGCGCATACGGCTCGTCGCGCAGCAGCGTCAGCCCCAGCACGTCCGCGTAGAAGCGCCGCGCCCGCTCGGTGTTGGTGATCGCGACAAAGGCGACGATCGGCGCGGTGTTCGGCATCGGCCCCTGCCCCTCTCATGCACACCGGCGCGCTCACCCCGCCAACGCGAGGCTGCCGCCACGATACACTGAAGCAGGGCAGCGTGAGCAGCAATCCAGGCGACGGAGGGCGAGATGAACGACAGAGCAGACCACGAGCAGACGCCGCCCGCCTCGGCTTCAGACCCGAAGGTCGGCGTCGCGGTCCACTTCCGCGAGGCCGATTTCATGAAGTTCGTGCGCAAGCTGTACCGCACCTATCCCGACGAGTGGATCGCGATCGCGGTCGAGTACGAGGATCGCGAGACCGGTGAAACCTCCGGCACGATCATCGCGCACAGCGGGGGATTGGATGGTATGGCTCCGGCTTCGGCCTACCACAGGGCCAATCCGGAGAGAATCATCCGTATGTTCTCCACCCGCATGGTACAGCCGGTCCCTCGGGGCTGGTGAGCGGTGACGGAAGAGTGGCGGATTCCCATCGGGCGCTTACGGCGTTATGGTCTTCCCCTGGTGCGCGTACGACTTAACGGAGTCTTCGACGTGGAGATGGTGCTGGCCACAAGCGAGGTCAGCACCACGCTCGCGCCACGCGTTGCCGAGTATCTGCGGGCTGGACAGCCACCCGGGCGGGGTCGACGGGTGATTCCCAGTGATTCGGGTCCGCTGATCGCCAACATCCTGCGTCTACAGGGTTTGACCGTGCCGACACTGGGCACGGCGCCGTTGGAGCTTGGCCCGTGCATCGTCGCAGTGGCGTATCGGGCCGAAGCGCTGGGCGTTGCCGGGCTGCTGGGTGTCGATCTGCTGGCCCGCTTCACGCGCATGAGCTACAAGGCTGGGCCGCCCGGCCTGCTCACGCTCGAAACATGAGGCCGCGCACTCACCACGCTGCCGCGAGGCTGTCGGCGCGCGGGTCGGCGGCGCCGCGGAGCACGCCCGTCGCCTGGTCGATCGTGATCGCGTGCGCGTGGCCCACCATGCTCGACCAGTCCTCTGTCAGCGACACCTCGTGGCCCAGCTCGCGCAGCCGCGCCGCGGTCTGCCGCGGGAAGCGGCCTTCCAGCACCAGCTCGGGCGGGTCGCCGGGCAGGCCGCGGCCGTGCACCCAGCGCGGCAGCTCGATCGCCGCCTGCGGGTCGTCGATCATGCCGAAGGCGATCAGCGCCGTGTAGACCTGCAGGTGCGTCTGCGGCTGACCGTCGCCGCCCATCGTGCCGAAGACGATCGCCGGCCGGCCGTTCTTAAACGCCATCGAGGGGATCAGCGTGTGCAGCGGCTGCCGCCGCGGGCCGAGCGCGTTCGGGTGCGCCGGGTCCAGCGAGAACGAGCAGCCGCGGTTGTGCAGCTCGACGCCGTAGCCGGGCACGACAAGGCCCGAGCCGACGCCCATGTAGTTGCTCTGAATCAGCGAAACGGCGTTGCCTTCGCCGTCGGCGGCGCAGAGATAGATCGTGTCGCCGGCCGAAATGCCGGCCGGGCTCGCGGCCGCGCGCTGCGGGTCGATCTGCCGTCGCCGCGTGTCGAGATACGCCTCGTCCAGCAGGGCGCGCGGCGCCACGCGCATGCAGTCCGGATCGGCCAGGCAGGCGGCGCGATCGGCAAAGGCGAGCTTCTTCGCCTCTACCAGCAGATGTACGGTTTCCGCGTCGAGCGGACCGTCGCCGAGCG